>JBMTTF010000021.1:0-12681 GCA_049449075.1 Minisyncoccia bacterium
TATGAGACTTTCTCAGGGTCTAAATGGGATAGAGGTTTATTACCGGTAGATACTATTCAACTGTTAGAACAAGCAAGAGAAATGCAAATCCCAGTTAATAGAACAGAAAGATTAGATTGGTCAGTAGTCAGAGAATCCATCAAAAAATATGGAATGCGAAATTCTAATACTATGGCTATTGCACCTACCTCTAATTTAGCTAATATTACGGATGCGGTACCTGCAAATGAGCCAATTTATAAAAATCTTTATGTAAAATCTAATCAAGCCGGAGATTTCACTGTAATTAACTCCTATTTGATAGAAGATTTGAAAAAAATTAGTTTATGGAATCCAGCTATTGCCGAAAAAATAAAATACTTTGATGGATCTATTGCTCAGATTACTGAAATTCCAGCTAATCTTAGAGAAAAGTATAAAGAAGTATTTGAAATTGACCCTAAATGGTTAGTAAAAGCTGCCGCTTATAGAGGTAAATGGATGGACCAAAGTCAATCTCTTAATATTTTTTATCGGGGAGTTTCAGGAAGAGAAATTGCTGAGGTATACATGTATGCTTGGGAAATGGGAGTAAAGACAACTTATTATCTAAGGACACTAGCTATTTCACAGGTAGAAAAATCTACAGTTAGTATCAATGAATTTGGTACAACTCATCGTCGAGATTTTACTCAAAATGCAGTTAATATCAGTCCTAATAACTCCCAATTAAATAGTGCACAAGATAGTCAAGAGCCTAAGCTAGATACAATATCCTCAGAACAGTCTGTTCCACATTTACCACCAAAAAAATCAGAATCTAATATATTTGCGATTATAGAAGGTCAGATTTGTGAGTCCTGTCAATAAATTATTCAATTATAAAGATTATTACTATGCCTATTACACAAACCAATCAAAGAATTAATATCAATGATAGAAGAGTTATTAATGGTAAAGATGCTGATGTAGTGCAGCTACATCCAATGAAGCATAGTTTTGCTTGGGATGCTTATCTTACTGGCAATGCTAATCATTGGTTGCCAACTGAAATTGGAATGCAAATTGATGTAGAACAGTGGAAATCTAATAATATCCTCACTGAAGATGAAAGAATAGCTTTTCAGACTGTATTAGGGTTTTTTACTACTGCTGATTCCTTAGCTGCAAATAACTTAGTCCTAGCTACTTATAAGCATATTACTTCCCCAGAAATTAGGATGTATCTACTAAGACAAGCCTATGAAGAGGCGATACACACTCATGCCTATCAATATATGGTAGAAAGTTTGGGGCTTGATGGTAGTAAAATATTTAATATGTATAGAGAGGTAGAGACTATCTATAATAAAGCTTCATTTTTCTTGTCATTTAATGATGGTATCTTTGACCCTAGCTTTAAGACAGGTACCTTTGCATCAGATCAAAAGTTTTTAGAAAATCTCTGTGTATTCTCTTTGATTGTAGAAGGTATATTCTTTTATAGTTCTTTTGCTGTAATCTTTGGCTTCCAAAGACAAAATAAAATGCCAGGGAGTGCAGAGCAGATTCAATATATTATGCGAGATGAGTCTAATCATCTTAATTTTGGAGCTGATATGATTAATGCTATTAAGCAGGAACAACCAGAATTATGGACTCAGGAATTCCAAGCACATATTACTGATTTAATCAAGGAAGCAGTAGGTTTAGAGTATGAATTTGCAACTACTTGTTTCCCTAGAGGAATTATGGGTATCTCACAAGATGGATTTAGAAGATATATTGAATATATCGCAGACAGAAGATTGCAAAGAGTAGGACTACCTATTGTATATGGGACTGAGAATCCATTTACTTGGATGTCTGAATCAGTAGACTTAGCTAAAGAAAAAAACTTTTTTGAGACTAGAGTTATTGAATATCAAACAGGAGGAACTCTAGATTGGTAAATATAATACTAACCGTCATATTACAGTAACATAATTATTTGCAAAAGTATTTATTTTATAGTAAAATATGACGGTTATTTTACTTCACAATAATGTTCCTGGCAAAGTAGCTTGCATGAATAAATTTATGGAGATTGCTTTGCCAGGAATATTGTTTCTCCTCCTGGCATAATTTACTAGTTATGACCATGCAAATTCAAGTCTCAACACAAATATCAGAAGAATTTGAGATTCCCAAGACAGATTCTATAATTACTCAAAATGAATATATTAAAAATTGGGCAATACTGATACAAGAATCCATATCTTCCAATATTACTATTCCAATTGGATTTCAGCTTGAACTAATACAAGGAATCAATTTCATAAGGGTCAATTTATGTAGAACCGATAGATCTCGCACAAAAATTAAGTGTATTTTAATAATATCTATACAACAATTATTTCATAACAATACAATGACTGGGAGAGATGAAATAGTGCAAGGAATCAAAATAGAGATGGTAAACAGAGAGAAAGTTAGATTTTATGATTTTATGAGGGCATCTCAATATGTTGAGGAGCATAGCATCAGATTTATTACAACATATCAGCATATTTAATAGTAATATTATAATTTATAAAGTCTGTATTCGTACAGACTTTTTTTATTTTTTATGGTACAATTATAAGATATAAATATAATTATGTTAAATTATACAAAATCTTATCAAGAATTAAATCCTCAACAAAAGCAAGCAGTAGATACTTTAATAGGTCCAGTTATGGTAGTTGCAGGACCAGGGTCTGGCAAAACTCAGCTTTTGTCTTTAAGAGTAGTCAATATTCTCAATACTCAGGATGTTTTACCAGAAAATATTATTTGTCTCACCTTTACAGATGCGGCAGCTTATAATATGCGACAGAGATTATCTTCTTTTATTGGTAAACAAGCTTATAAAGTCAATATTCATACTTTTCATAGTTTTGGACAATCTTTATTGAAAGACTATACTGAATATACAGCAGGAATTGAGAGGAGTGCTATTGATGATATTGTTATAGCTGAAATCATTGGAGATATAATTGCTACACTTCCTTATAATCATATTTTGATTCCTAAAGGTGCAGATAGAAGTAAACTAATTCGAAATATATCTCAAAGTATTAAATATCTTAAACAGGCAGGGCTTACTCCAACTGAATATATACAAGTTTTAGAACAGAATCAGAAAGCATATAATGACATTATTCCAATTATACAAAAGATCAGTAATATTTCTCTTAATGGCAATAAAGATAGAGTTGATAAACTTAACCAAATTCGTATTTTAGCAGAATCTATCCCTCTTTATAATACAGACAGTTATTTTGATGATTATGGTACAAAATTACAAAAAACATTATTAGAGGCTTTGCAAGAAACTGAGTTATTAGAAAAAAATTATACTCCAATTACAAAATGGAAGGGAACTCATATTATTAAAGGTAAAGATGGACAAAAGACTTTAATTGATAGCGAAAGAGCAGATAAACAAAAAGCTATTGCAGATATTTATCAAAGATATCAAGATTATTTAAATAAGAATCAACTTCTAGATTTCTCGGATATGTTATTAAATGCTTTAACTTTACTAAGAGAAAATGATGGTTTGAGGGATAAACTACAGGAAAAATATCAATTTATTTTGGTTGATGAGTTTCAAGATACTAATGAGGTGCAAATGCAATTAGTATTGAGTTTAGTGGGGGATAATATAGAGCCTAATATTCTAGTAGTAGGGGATGATGATCAAGCTGTATATGGATTTCAGGGAGCAGATGTTTCACATATGTTATCTTTTCAAAATAAGTTTCCAACCGCTCAGCTAATTGTCCTAACTACTAATTACCGTTCTAGACAAGAGATTTTAGATATTTCAAGACAAGTGATTATTCAAGGTAAAGATAGACTTGAGAATAGAATTGAAGTTTTAGAAAAGAAGTTAGAATCAGCTAAATTAAGACAAGATGGAGATTTAGCTTACTATGAATTTCAAAACCAGTCTCAAGAATATACTTGGATTGCTAATACTATAGAAGAATATCGTAAACAACAAGTAGATTTGTCTGAAATTGCAATTATAGCTAGGAATCATAAAGCTTTGGAAGCAATAGTACCTTTTCTTGCCGAATATAATTTACCAATTGATTATGAGAAACAATATAATCTACTGAATGAAACTATCATCAATCAATTAGTGGTAATGCTTAAGTTTATATACTCTCTAACTCCCACTCAATCTCCCCAAAATAATTTATTACCAGAAATTTTGAGCTATCCATTTTGGGGTATAGATAGATTATATATTTGGCAGTTTTTCCAAACAAGAGACTATACACAAACATATATTGAAAGATTATATAACTCAAGTGAAGCATCTCTACAGGAGATAGGTAAATTATTTTTGAACTTAGCTATTTTATCTGAGTATGAGACTATTGAAGTCATTATATTTAAACTTATAGGGTCAATCGATGGGAGTGTGGATATTAATTCAAAATTTCACCAATATTATTTTGGGAACAACGCTTTCGAATTAGATCAAAATACTTATATTTCTAATCTAGCAAAAATTGAAGCTTTTATTCATAATATAACATCATACAAAAAAGGAAAAAGGATTACTCTATTAGATGGTTTAAATACAATTCAGGCATATCAAAATCAAGGTGGAATGATGGTAAATTTAGCACTTAATAGTGGTAAACATACAGTCAAATTAATGACAGCACATAAAGTTAAGGGTTTGGAATTTGAGACAGTATTTGTGATCGGAGCTCATGCTCAGGGTTGGAGCAATAAAGGAGTAGCTTTCCCATATCCATTTGCTGTAAACTTACCAATTATACCCCGTCAGGACTCAGAAGATGATTTTTTAAGATTATTATTTGTTGCATTAACAAGATCTAAGGTCAATTTATTTATTACCAGTCATTTATATGATGATAAGGGTAAAGAAAGACAAGCTTTGCCATATTTAGATTTTCTAGCTTCTAATCCTGTACCAGATATAAATTATAAAGATTTAACTCAAGGTATTCTCAAGTCTATACAACCAGCATCTCTCTATAAACAAGAAATTTTATTTTTAGAGGGCGTAGTGCAAAATTATAAATTAAGTGCCTCGCATATTAATAAATTTGTAGATATAGAATATGGTGGACCATTAAGTGTTCTAGAATCGGTATTATTAAGATTCCCATCTATAAATAATCCAGCAATGACTTATGGAAATATTATACATAAAGTATTCCATTATATATCTATACAATTACAGTCTCAGAATATATATCCTGAATTAGATGATATAACAAACTTTGCAATCAAGTCATTATACCAGGAAGCATTAAGTGTGGAGGATACAGATTTAGTATTAAATAAATTACAAGATCAATTACCTAGTTTAATATTAGCTAAAAGAGATAAGTTTTTAATCCCACATCAATCTGAGTATAATGTAGGACCACTATTTCTGGAATATGAGGGAGTTCCTTTAACGGGAGTGATAGATAGGATAGAAGAGTATCCTGATCATTATACTGTTGTAGATTTCAAAACAGGGACCCCAGTTTTAAATTGGAATAATAAAGCTAAATTAAATAAGCTAGATGCTTTTAAAAGACAACTGTGGTTCTATGCTTTATTATTGAAGTTATCAGGACAATATCAGGACAAACCTATACAGGGTAGAATTGATTTTTTGGAGCCTACTATAGAAGGCGAGTATATTTCTCTTGACTTGATAATTACAGATCAAGATATTGATTATATTGCCAAGTTAGTAGAGATTATATATCATAAAATATTGAGCTTAGATTTTCCTGATATTATAATTTATAGAAGTAATAATAAAGATGCTAATGACTTTATACAAGATTTAATAGAGAATAAGATATAATGCTATGAAAATAGGTATAGACGCAAGATTTTTTGGTACTAGTGGTAAGGGTTTGGGTAGATATACACAAAAGTTAGTTGAGGAATTAGAGAAAATTGATCATAATAATCAATATTATATTTTTCTAAATAAACATAATTTTGAAGAATATAATCCCAAGAATCCTAATTTTCATAAAGTATTAGCTAATATCCCTTGGTATTCTTGGCAAGAACAAATTATATTTCCTAATATTCTGAACACATATAAATTAGATTTAGTACATTTTTTGCATTTTAATGTACCAATATTGTATAGAAAACTATATTTTGTAACTATTCACGATTTGATTTTATTAGAGTATCCAACTCGTAAGGCCTCGAGGTTGAATACTATTGTGTATTGGATGAAAAATATGGTTTATAGATTGGTAATAATGAATGCTGTATACACAGCAAAAAAAGTTATTACTATATCTGAATATACCAAAAAATCAATTATGAAACATTTTCATATAAAAGGTAACAAAATACCAATGATTTATGAGGGAGTTGATTTAGAAAAATTCAATCCATTAAATGCTCAAGAATTTAATTTTAAACGCTTCCATATTAAGCCTAATAAATATATATTGTATGTAGGGAATGTGTATCCACATAAAAATATAGATGTACTAATAGATGTATTTTGTAATTTAAAACAAAAAAAAGAGATTGATAAAGATTTGAAATTAGTTTTAGTAGGAAAAACAGATTATTTTTTTGAAAATATTATCAAACAGGTAAAAGATTTGTATTTAGAAAAGTCAGTTATCTTTACAGGCTATGTTCCTGATGAGGAGCTTATATCTTTATATGAACATAGTTTATTTTATGTATTCCCATCCTTATATGAAGGTTTCGGCTTACCTCCATTGGAAGCTATTGCTCTTGGAGCTCCAATAGTTATCTCTAATGCCACCTGTTTGCCTGAGATTTTTGGGGACCATATAGAATATTTTGATCCTAAATCAAAAGATAATATGCAGGAGGTATTATATAATTTTATTTTAGATAATAACAAAAGAGAATTACAGAAGAAATATCATCAAGATATTTTGAATAAATACTCTTGGGCTGATATGGCAGAAAATACAAAAAAATTATATAATAGGAATAAGATATAAATATTCTTATATGATAAAAAAAATCTCATCGACTATAGACTTAAAAAATAGAAATATCCAGTCGAGAGAAGAAAAAACATCTATTAATTATAATAATTATATACAACAGGATTTTAATTCTCTTGATAGTTTTGACATACCTGTAACATTAGAAGAGAGTAATGGAGACTATATTAAAGATATAGAACTATTAGATTTTAATTTGCCATTAAATGATGAACCCCTGCAAGAAGATGAGGATGACATAATATTACAATCATATATGGAGGCTCCTCCTAGAATAGATTTTACACCTGTTCAATCTAAGAAATATATCTATAATAAACCCAAATTTATTAATAATATAAGACAATTATTTGTTATTAATACACACACTATTGATTCAGTTAAGACTTCAATGATAGTGTTCTTATCAATATGTCTTGTAATGACAATGACTATCCCATCTCTTCATATGGCTAATAATGGTATTAGGGTAAAAGATAATTTACTACTACAAGCTGCTGCTAGTAATAGTTTATTGAAATCTCCTATAAATACAAATTTTGATACATTAGCTACATCACTTGGGGAGATATCTAATGGGATTAATCAGAGTGCAGAAGACATAGCTTCTATACAAGGCAATCTAAATATACTATTATCTGTTTTGCCTGGATTATCTATGATACAAAATAGTAGTGATATTACTTCCAATATATCGGAAGTAATTGCTATAACAGGTGAGTTGTCCCAAGCTATTGAGCCATTTATGACTAAAGAAATCAACCCTTTTGATAATACCAAGCAAGTTACCGTAGTTGATGGTATGAAAACAATTAAAGATTTAAATCTCAAATTAATCCCAGTATTAGATGAATTACATACAAATCTTGAGAAATTACCTATTACTTTTATTCCAGGTTATGCTGGAATTGTATTAAGACAATTAAATCAAGATATTCCAAAATTAAGACAAGCTATGCTAGATTCTGAACCTTATATTGATCTATTCCTTAATTTTGTAGGCAGTGATATTGTAAAAAGATATGTTTTTATATTTCAGAATAATCAGGAACTAAGAGCTACAGGAGGGTTTATTGGTAGCTTCGGGATGATGAATATTGATAGAGGTGTAGTAAAAAAACTTGATATTAAAGAAATATATAATCCAGATGGACAATTATCAAAAAATATTCTAGCTCCAGAACCATTACAAGAATTGACTACTCGCTGGTATCTCAGAGATTCCAATTGGTTTGCTGATTTTCCAACAAGTGCTAGAAAAATTATTTCATTTTATGAAAAAACAGGTGGAGCTACCCCAGATGGAATTATTTCTTTAACACCTACAGTTATAGAAAGATTACTTCTGATTACAGGACCTATTGTTTTAGAAGAATATGGAATCACCATTAATTCAGATAATTTCGTCAAAATAACTCAATATCAGACAGGAGTAGCTTATAATAAAGTTGAAAACAAACCCAAACAATTTATAGCAGATTTAGCTCCAATATTAATCAATGAATTAATATCATCAGATGCTAGCCAATATCAAAAAATTATAGAAGCATTAAATAATTCATTTCAAGAAAAGCAAATATTATTATATTTTTTAGATCCAAAATTACAAGACATGGTCGCTAAATATAATTTAGGAGGTCAACTATATGATACTACTAAGGATTATCTATCTATTGTGCATAGTAATATTGGGGGGTATAAGACAGATGGAGTAATGCAAGAAAATTTAAATATATCTACCCAAATAAAAGAAAATAGTAAAGTAGTTAATAAGGTAATAGTTAGTAGAGTTCATAAAGGAGGGGATACAGAATTTGAATGGTGGAATAAAGACAATATTAATTATATGAGGACATATATTCCTAAAGGTTCTAGAATTCTAAATGTATCGGGCTATACATTTAGAGGAGAAAAACAAATATTAGAGGGAGTAGCTGGATATGAGCAAGACACTGATCTCAAAGCTATAAATACTACTATATCTCACAATGATGATTGGCATATTGATATTTTTGAGGAAAGTGGTAAATTAGTTATAGGTGGTTGGGTCATCACTAAACCAGGAGAAACAAGTCAAGTTATGGTGGAATATGAATTACCATTTGATGTCAAATCTCATGATATCTATTCTTTAATTTTACAGAAACAATCAGGTACTTTAGGAATTAAGTATCAATACAAGTTAGAATTACCTCAAGATAAAAAAGTAATTTGGGATAAATCATCTTTCAATTTAGAGAAAAATGGCATGGAGTATAAAGTCACAGATGGTATCTTGAGAACAGATGAGTATATAGGGGTTCAAATTAATTAGTAGATATGACAATACAAGAAAACATAGATTTAAAAAAATTATCAACTTTCAGAATAGGAGGTAAAGCAAAATATGTAGTTTTTGCTGAAAATAATGATGATATTATCTCAGCCTTGAGATTTGCACAAGCAAAAAGTATTCCAATTGGGATTATTGGATCTGGCTGTAATTTATTAATCTCAGATGATGATATTGATGGGTTGGTAATTAAAATGAATACCAAAGCTATAGATATCAAAAATACACAACTATTTGCAGAAGCTGGAGTATCTTTAGCAGCTCTTACTGCTTTTGGACATAAGAATAATTTAACTGGTATTGAATGGGCACCATCTGTCCCATCTAGTGTTGGAGGTGCCATTAGAGGTAATGCAGGAGCTTTTGGAGGAGAAACTAAAGATAGATTAAAACAAGTCAGAGTATATAGAGAGGGAGACATTATAGATATTGAATCTACTGCGTTAGATTTTCAATACAGATATAGTAGCTTTAAGTCTGAGGGCAATAAAGATATTATTCTTGGTGGATTATTTGAATTAGAAACAGGAGATATTGTGAATAGTCAAAAACAAGTCCGAGATAATATTATTGCAAAAAATAAAAATCAGCCAGTTGGAGTCGCATGCTCAGGGTGTATTTTTAAGAATTATGAAGGTAAGATTGATATAGAAATATATAATAAATATCCAGATTTAGCAAAATTTGATGAGAATGGTATAATTCCTAGTGGATATTTGATAGAACAAGCAGGTCTAAAAGGTATTAGTTATGGAGGAATACAAGTTAGTGATAAGCATGCCAACTATATGATTAATATTGGAGATGGGAAGTTTGAGGATGTAATGAATTTGATTCAAATAGTCAAAGATAAAGTATTTCAAGAATTTGGTGTTAATATAGAAGAAGAAGTAGTTTATCTACATCAGCAAATGAAAATAATATAAAATTTCTATGATTAATTATACTCCATTAATTATTACTATAATCTTGTCATATATACCTAGTTTTGCTTGGTTAGGGTTCGTGTTGTCTCAAGATATCCATCAAGAAAAGGCCACAGATA
The DNA here is from genome assembly GCA_049449075.1 of Minisyncoccia bacterium. Classification (GTDB taxonomy): domain Bacteria; phylum Patescibacteriota; class Minisyncoccia; order SW-4-49-11; family SW-4-49-11; genus CALRBF01. The sequence continues at coordinate 10,358 of JBMTTF010000021.1, forward strand.
TAGCAAAAGCTTTTATATTAGGTAGTTTTATAGCGGTACCTGTAGTTATATTCTCAGTTTGGGGTAGAGAAATGTTAGACATCTTCTTAATTCCAACCTCAGATAATTTAAATAAATTTATTTTTGGTGCTTTAAGCGAAGAAATAATTAAGGGAGCTTTCGTCTATTGGTTTGCTATTAGTACTAGTAAATGGGATGAGCCTATCGATACCTTTATCTATGCTGCTACTGTAGCTCTAGGGTTTGCTGGTATTGAGAATTTAGTTTATGTACTCACTTATTATAAAGATGATTTTGCTGCTATACAACAGTTATTAGTCCTGAGAGCCTTTACTTCTTTACTTATACATCTCATCTCTAGTTTCTTATTTACATATGGGTTAGTATTATATTTCAAATATAATACTAAAATTAATGGAATTTGGCTTGCCTTAGCAGGAATAGTATTTCATGGTCTCTGGAATTTAGTAATAGACTTGTCTATTAACGGGGGTAGAAGTATAATATTAGGATTTTATTTTATAATATGTATCCCATTGTTTATTGGGATGATTTTTACTATTAAACATCTAAGAATAAAGTCTAAATAATCAATCAATCTATATTCTAAAATATCAACAGATATCCATCATTTGAAAAAAATTGGGGTATGCTTTTATGTTAAATTATAGATAAGTGGAGGCAATTGTGGTATTTATGACCACACGGTTGTAATGGAGGTTCAGGGATAGTCATTATTAGGTATCCAACAATATAACTTATTGTTCAATAATATTTTTTACTATATATTTATAAAATCTAGTTATTTATACTTGATTAGATACCACTTATATTAATTTGAGTATATAAGTAATATAAAGATTGTTTGTGGGAGTGTATTTATGATTGATGTGGAAGAAAGGTAACTTTTTTACTATAATTCAAAGAGGTGCTTTAAGATAAAATTACAATTATTGGGGATGTGGAATATATTATTTGTTTTGTACGGTGCTTTGACTTTTTTGGTTAAATAGGTTATATTATAAGAAATTATTGAATAATAATAATATGGCAAGAATTAATCCAGAAATAGAGACATTTGCAAAAATTAAGGTAGTAGGAGTTGGTGGAGCCGGTGGGAATGCTCTTAAGAGAATGATAGAATCAGATATTAAGGGAGTAGAATTCGTAGCTGTAAATACAGATGCTCAAGATTTACATCATTCTCAAGCAGAGCACAAAGTCCATTTGGGAAAAAATTTAACTCGTGGATTAGGTGCTGGTATGAATCCAGAAGTTGGTAGAAAAGCAGCTGAGGAAAGCAAAGAAGAAGTGTATCAAGCAGTTAATGGTTCTCATATGATATTTATCACTGCTGGTATGGGGGGAGGCACTGGCTCAGGAGCATCTCCTGTAATTGCTCAGGCCGCTAAGGAGAGTGGAGCCCTTACTGTGGCAGTAGTAACCAAGCCATTTATGTTTGAGGGGATTCAGCGAAAAAAAATTGCTGAGGCTGCTTTTGAGGAATTAAAGAAAAATGTAGATACAATTATTACTATCCCAAATGATAAAATTCTAAATATTATTGATAGGAATACTCCAGTTTTAGAAGCCTTCTCTATGATTGATGATGTCTTGAGGCAAGGAGTACAGGGTATTTCTGATCTTATTACTACTCCTGGGCTTGTTAATGTAGATTTTGCCGATGTTAGTGCTATTATGAAAAATGCAGGTTCAGCTTTGATGGGAATTGGAAGTGCTACAGGCGAAAATAGGGCAGTAACAGCTGCTAAGATAGCAATCAACAGTCCATTATTAGATATTTCAATCAAAGGTGCTAAGGGGGTATTATTTAATGTAACTGGAGGGAAAGATTTATCTATGGCAGAGATTAATGATGCTGCTAATGTTATTATTGAATCTATTGATCCTGATGCACAGGTTATTTTTGGAGCTGTTATTAATGATAAGTTTACTGAAGGAGAAGTGCAAGTAACTGTTATTGCAACAGGGTTTGATGCTAAAAATTCAAAACTAACTCAAAATGATACTCATAAAAATACAATTCAAGAGCCTACTTTAGAAGAGTTACAAAATAGAGTTGATGAAGAAAAATCCAAAAAACAAGTAGAAGAAGCACGACTTCAAGCAGTAGAGTCCAAAAAAGATGAATTTATCAGGAATGTAGAAGCAGATCCAGAAGATGCCTTTGAATTACCAGCCTTTATTAGAAATAAATTAAATAAAAAGTAAATAACTTGTCAAAATATCTAAAAATCTGTATAATACATAAGTCATTGGCCACATCGTCTAGCCCGGTCTAGGACATCCCCCTCTCACGGGGA
>JBMTTF010000022.1:0-12343 GCA_049449075.1 Minisyncoccia bacterium
GATAAAATACAAATTAAAACTCTATCCACCTCCTCCTAAGGAGGACAATAATTCAAGGCTAAAAATACTACTGGTGACAAAGAGTTCGCCACCATGAAGTGAAAGTATATTTTATATTATAGCAAAAAAAAGATTATGTGCTAGGTTGAGTGCTTGCTGTAGGGGCTGTAATGGATTGAGTTTCTGCAATTTGAGATTCTAAATCTGTAATTTTCTGTCTCTTTTCAACTATTTCGGGTGGAGTTTCATAATTTTGGATCTCAGATACTCCAGCATCAATAGCTTGGGTTACCAAATCTAAATTAGCATTTTCTAAAGCTGTAAATTTATCTTTAATAGCTTGAGGTAACTTATTATAAGTCTCATCTAACTTACCTTTAGTCTCTCTATCAGCTTCAAACTTAGATATATTGGATTGCTTTTCACCTTGAAGCTGATTATATTGTTCCATAACTTTGAGAACCTCCTGAGCTAATTTTTCTAGAGCTTTAGCTGTATTCTTACCAAGTCCCAAAGGTCTTTTTTCAGCTTTTTCTTTAGCCTCATTAATTTTACTTGAGATATCGGCTAGACCATCTAAGGATTGTATTGCATATCCCGCAATTTCTAGTATAGGTTTAGTCGTAGCTAGTAACTTAGCTAGCTCTTGATTAATTTTTTCATTTTTAGCCGGAATATTTTCTAATAATGACAATTTACCATTTTCAAATTGTATCTGACCTGATTTTAATGCTTGGGATAGTTCAGATTTGAATTTCTCAATCTCAGCTGGTCTTAATTGCTCTTTTTGATCTATCATAGATTGATCCTCTCTATCAAAGTAATTTCCAGACTCATCGAACTGAAGCGAATATAATTCTCTTTGTAATGCTTCAATTTCAGTGCCTTTATATCTTTCAAGATTAGAGGATATTCTATTATCAATATCTAACCCCCTTGCATTATCCATCCTACTACCTAAATAGCTTGCACCATCTATTCTACCTTCTCTGATTTCTTGTTGCTGTTTTTCATATCGATTATTAGTTTCTTTGTCTAAATATTTTGCAAATTGAGGATTCTCAGCTAGAACTTTATCTATATTGACATCTCTATTAGCCCAAAAAGCTAATTCTTCTAATTGTGAGTCTCTTGAATCTAAAAGATAATCAAGTCTTTTAGCTCCTTCTAATGATAAAGCTTTTTGTATAGTTTCTGAATCTGGATCAGATTGTTGTAATATTTCTAATTTAGTTTGTATATCAGTACTTAGGGACTCTGCTAATTCTAGGTTATTATTATAATCGTCTACATATGCAAATACTTCGCCCTTAATTTTATCACGGTCAGCTTGTTCTCGAGCCTTATTACTTTCTTGTTTTAAATCTTGTAACTTATCTAATCCTTCTTTTGCACCATAGGTAGTGAGGATTTGATCAATATTTTTATCACTAAATAGAGCATCAGGGTCAATCAACTGTTCTTGGAGTTGTAGCTCTAATAAAGTCTTATTATCATATCCCTCAGCTCCACTTTCTACATAACCAGCCTGTGCTTCGGTTAATTGTTGCTGTAATTCATTCTTTTTATCTTGTATAGCTTTTTCTACTTGAGTTTTAGTTTCGGTATCAAAATCATTCAGCGTATCTTCACCTTTTTGAATTACCTGCTCTAATTCTGCAACTTTAGCTTGTAATTGCTCATTACCTGATATAAAATCTTCAATTGATAAATTGGGGGTATTAGATTGATTGATTGATGCTTGGATTTTAGTATTAATACCTTTTCTAATATCCTTATATTCCTCTAACTTAGTATTTAAAATCTCTCTATTTTGCATTCTATTAGCTTCAATTTCAGCTGATAAGTCTGCTCTGGCCGACTCATCATTGTCTAAAGCTTCTAACTGAGTCTTTAAATCTTCAATTTGACTACCTTGTAGTGATAAGCCTGTCTCTGGATCTAGTTCGAAAGGGGGCTTCTCGGTGGATTCTAAATCAATTGCTGTTTGAGCTATTAAATTATCAAAGTTTTCTAAATCAAAATCCATCTCATCTTCTAAACCATTAACCTCTAGATTCTCCTCAGCCTCAACTCCTTGCTGGTCTTTTAACACTTCTCCTCTTAACTCTGCTTGATCTTGCTCTGACATATTAGCCTGTCCTGAGTTGCCAGTACCACCTTCTGGGGATTCTGGACTACTTAATATATGTGGTTTTTTATCTGGATTGAGATCATTCATAATATTGATTTATTTAATCTGGAAATACCATTTTTAACAATCTCTGTATTGGATTAAAGATTTTTGATGAGCTTTTTTTCATTGCATTAGACAGGTTATCCTTTGATCCCTGACTATATGGTATATGGTCAAATTCTGATTTTATTAAGCCTACTAGATTAGCATAGATAGGATTATCTACATCGGCTATACTGCCCTCAACTCCTTGGGGAATTCCTATTTTTACTGGTAGCTTTAGCTCTTTTTTAGCTAAATCTACAATAGCTTTAAGGTTGGCTCCACCTCCAACTAAGACTACTCCTGCTGGCAATAATCCATCTCTTTCAATTTTCTTAAGTTCTTTAGTTATAAGTTCAAAAATTTCTTTAGATCTAGCTTCAATGATACTAGCTATATAAGGCAATGGAAAGACTCCTTCCTCTGCAGAATCAATTTTTGATAAATCAATTTTTAATTTTGTATTTTCTCCTAAAGTTTTTTCTAAGGCTGTACCATACTTTAGTTTGACCTTTTCTGCAACCTCAATAGAAGTTCTGAGCCCAATAGCTAAATCGTTAGTTATATGATTCGCTCCTATTGGGATTACTCCTATATGAATTAAGTGCCCCTCTTCATATACTACTATAGATGTAGTTCCAGCTCCTAAATCTATCACCGCCACCCCTAAATCTTTTTGTTTTTTAGTCAATACTGATTGAGCTGAGGCTATAATACCAATTTCTTGTGACTGTATTTTCAGACCCAGATTATCAATACATTTTTCTAGGTTTTTCATTGAAGAAGAGGTGTTCTCTACAACTAAAGCTTCTACTTCTAGCCTAATACCATTCATTCCTACTGGATTTTTGATACCTGTTTCTTCATCTAAATTATAAGTTTTTGGGATTATACTTAAAATTTCTTTATTTTGACTACTAGGTCCTGGGTTAGCATTAGTAAGTACTCTATTTACATCTTCTTCTGTCACATTTCCGTCTCCTCGAGAGATTGCTATCTTGTCTGAAGTCAAATAACTTTTAATATGAGCTCCATTGATAGAAATGCATATTTCTTTTACATCTTCTTCTATCATTTTAGAAGTATATTCTAAAACTTGATTAATACTACGGGTGACATCCTGAATATCTGTGACAATACCTCTCCTCACACCTTCGCTAGGAGATACTCCAAGAGCAATTATAGAGGGAGTCTTATCTTCTCTTAGACGCTTACCTATAGCCATCTTTGTAAATGATGTCCCTATATCTAATCCTACTATTATTTCATTTTGAATCATGATTTATATATATTGTTTTTATATTTACCATTGTATCATATAACTTTAAGAAAATGAATAGTGCTGCTTCACTATTGATAATAAATTCTTTTCTTTTTGTTGCATCTCTTGATAATCATCATCAGTCTGATGGTCATATCCTATTAGATGAAATAATCCATGTATACATAAGGTGGCTATTTCATACTCTATACTATGTCCTAATTCTTGTGCCTGTAATAAAGCTTTATTATAACAAATTAATATTTCTCCCAAAGTCATATCCTCAGTAGAATAATCAGACATTAAATTAAAAGACAATACATCGGTAACCTTATCGTTATTTCTATATTGTGCATTCAGATGTTGAATAGTATTTTCTGATACAATAGCTACACTGACCGTAGTATTTTGGAACTTACGGTCAATATTTTGACTAAATATATCTACACACAGAGCTATAAGACTACTGTAATCTGGAGTATTGGGAACTTGTGCCTCAAATTCCAATATCATAATTTAAGATAATTTAGCTTGAACTAGATCTTTAATTTGATTACCATCAGCCTTACCTTGAGCCTTAGCAACTACTGATTTCATAACTGAACCAAAGTTAGCATTGTCTCCTAATTCGACTATACTAGATTCTACTAATTGTTCTAGCTCTTGATCTGTTAACTTAGCCGGTAGGTAATTCTGTATAATACCTAATTCAGCTAATTCTAGAGCTACTAAATCTTCTCTCCCACCTTCTTGATATGCTTTAATAGAATCTTTTCTCTGTTTTTCTAGCTTCGATAGAACCTTCACTACATCAACATCTTCTAAGGGAGCCCCCTTATCTATTTCTGCATTTTTAAATTCTGAGCTCAGTGTCCTAAGTACAGTTTTTGAAAGATCGTCTCTATCTTTCATTGCCTGTACCATATCTTTTTTGATTGTAAGAGCAATATTAGACATATTTTAGTATATTATTTAATACTAGCTTTAATTTTGAGCTTATATTTATTGGGTAATTTTTCTGTAGATTTTACTTTACCCATTTTAACTAGCTTATCTTTCTCAGTTAAAAATTGTACTTTTTTAATTGCAGCTTGTCTCTGCTTAGTTTTAGACTTATCTTTGGTCAAAAACCTAGAAGCTCTAGCCTGAATTAAAACTTCACTTTTTTGAATACGACGAGTGAATCGTCGAATCATAGACTCTACGTTCTCTTTCTCTCTCTTTCTTACTTCTACCATATATTATAACCCTCCTTTCATTATTATACCAAATAAATTTGGCCTTTTACAAGACTTTAGATTTTATTATACTATAAAATAATATTTCTTGCAATAGTTTGTGATGACATTTATTTAGATAATTTTTTACTCAAAATAGATATTAGCTTATCTATAGGTATAATTTCTTGATTTTCACTCTCTTTGTCTCTTAAAATCACAGTTCCATCTACTGCTTCTTTACGTCCTATAATTAAGGTAATTTCAGCATCTGATTTTCTTGCTCTCAATAACTGCTGTTTGAGGCTTTTGATTTCAAAGCTTTCTTTTACATTTAATCCATGTTTTTGGATGAGTGATAAAATTTTTAATGCACTTTTTTGCCCCTCTAATCCAATAGAAGCTACAAATATATCTGTTGCTTTACTATCCAATAGTTTACTAGGGTTGACTGTCTGAACCAATTGTAATAAAGAATCAACATAAATTTCAATTCCAACTGCACCAGCTCCTTTATTTCCTCCTAATAACTCAAACAAATTATTATGTCTACCTCCTCTAATCAAAATAATCTCTGGATAATCCTGACTAATAATTTCAAAGTATACTCCTTCATTAAAGCCGATAGATCCTGATAAAGTAGAATCTAAATTATACTGAATATCAAGAGTATCTAAAAATTCTAACATTGCTTTTAGATAATGAGATTCTTCTACACTAAGATAATCTACTATTTGAGGAATCCTAATATTAATATCCATATCCAAGCTCATTAACTCATTATATAGTTGAATTGGATTATAAGATAAAGAATTAGCTAAACTCTTAAATCTTTTTGGGGTTTTAGATATTAATTCTTTATAATACTTATTCCTAGAATCTAGATCACCCAGTCCATTAATATTCACAACTAAGTTTTCTATTCCCTGAGACTCCAACATACGATAAGCAGTCAAAATCATTTCTGAGTCTCGTACTGGGTTTATATCTCCTATACACTCAGCTTTGAATACATGAAATTGCTTGGGGACGGTAGAGCTATTGTTGTCATCATCTACTAAAGATATACCATACTCAAATAGTTTTAAGGTCTCATCTTGATATGGAATATTACTATCTATCACTGTCTTTAATATTCCAATAGGTCCTGGAGCACCCAATACTATAGTGTCTTTAGACTTATATTTTACTGTAAATAAAGATTCAGTAGCACTTATATTTAATCTATTTAAGATTTTATTGCTAAATACAGAAGCTTCTTGAGTAAATGTAGAACTTGTATTTTGATACCCTGCACTTTTTAGAGTATCTCTAATGTCTGAGACTACAGAGTCCCAACTATTTGAAAATTCTGGATTAATTATAGCTTGTTCTACTGAATTATTTTTTTTGATAACTCGTCGTCTTCTCATAATCTATTCATTATTGTTGTTGAATATTCTTATTGTATTAAATGGGAATAATCTAATAAATGGCTTTCCTAATATATAGGATCTATCCAAAGTTCCCCAATATCTAGAGTCCGCACTATTCCCTCTATTATCACCTAATACAAAGTACTGGTCTTTTTCTAGCAAGACATCCACAGGTTCGGGAGATAATGTCCGTAAGCCATCTATGATATACTTTTCTTCTAAAATAGTAGGTATTTCTGAGTTATTTTCATATAAATTGACTACACCATCTTTAATCACCACTCTATCTCCTGGGATACCAATAATTCTTTTAATATAATATTCTCTTTCACTCCCCCCTGGTATGAATTTAGTATTAAATACTATTATTTCAAACCTTTTAGGATCGTTGAACTTATATGTGACTTGATCTACGATTAGATAATCTCCATCAGAGAAAGTTTGCTCCATAGACCTTCCTTTAACTAAAAATGGTTGAGCAATATATCCTCTAACAAAAAAGTATATTAAACCAAAAAATATTATTGTTTTAATTATGTCCCATACTTCACTCTTAAAGGTATGTGCTTTTTGTTGAATTGGCTTCTGATACTGTTCTTCTTGCCCCATGTATAGACTTTATTAGTTAGACCTATTATATATTATTTTTTATATTTAGTAAAGACCTAAATACATTGTATTCAAGCCATTTTTATTATATGTTACAAGCTAACATATAATAGTCTAGATGCTTCTATACCCCGCCCTTGTCACTATGATATGATCCAAGACTGATATAGATAGTAATTCCCCAGCTGCTTTTATATTTGATGTTAAAGTTATATCCGCTTGACTAGGACTATCATCTCCTGAGGGATGATTATGAACAATAATCATTGCTGCTGCATGATATTTGATAGCTGGCACAAATATATCACGCGGATGTGCTATACTCTGATCAATTGTCCCTATTGAAATAATTTCATCATGTATAACTTGATTTTTTATGTTAAGATATAAGCCTCTTAGATATTCTTTCTTTAGATTATGCATATCACTTACAAACTCCCACACATCTTGTGGGGAACGTATAATGGGTATATCTGTACTTTTATCTGCAAATAGTCTACGTCCAATCTCAAAGCAAGATAAGAGCTGACAAGCTTTTACTTTGGGTAAATCAAAGTCATTCATAATATCTGAAACTCTACTATACCCTGTAATAGTTTTAGAGCCATAGTCTTTAAAAATTCGCTTAGATAATTCTAATACATTCTCTTTTTTATAGCCAGTTCCTAGAATAATAGCTAATAATTCCTCTAAATTTAAAGCTTGGACTCCAGACTTCATCAACTTTTCTCTAGGTTGCTGATCCTCTGGTAATAATTTTATTTTATACATATCTAACTCAATATCTCAGCAGTTATTTCAGGCGATACCGCACATATATCTGTATCTGTACCTACTTCATAACCTCCAACAAAACTAACTCTAGGAGTTAAGCGAATAAACCATCTAAATCCCTTATATAAATTACCATCTACTGGAGCAGTAATAATGCTCATATTATAATCAAAATCTCCAATTTTTTCATAATAAGCTTGTAGTATAATTTTATATATTTTAGCTAGATTATAAAGTTCAGTCTGAGTTGAATAAGCGAAATGAGTTTGTGGATACTTAGGATAAATCTCAACCTCATAAGCTACTCTAGAAGAATATGGAGCCATAGCTATAAAATAATTATTTTCTACGATAACTCTTTGATTAACATCTTGCTCATAATCAATAATTACTTGAGCTAAATCTCTATTATTAGATCGATGATATTGCCCAACTCCTTCTAAAATTCTTTCAATGCCATCTGGTACAATTGGGGTAGCAATGATTTGAGAATGTGGATGTAGGATACTAGCTCCTGCTTTATATCCATGATTATGGATAATAGCAATATATCGAATATGCTTATTACTCATTAAACTTAAACTTCTAGCTTGGAAGGCTTTAAACATTAAAGCTAATTTCTTAATAGAAAAATCTCGAACTTGAGTATCTGCTTCACGATAAATAACAACTTCATGAATACCTTCTCCTACTACAAAATTATATGGGCCTTCTTTGCTATAAACTGGGGAATGAATATCTTTTAATAGTGGATATTGATTATTAACTACAAAAACTTGTGATACTTGTTGTTCATCTTTTACTTCTAATAAAATTTTTTCTTTAGATTTTCCAGCAACTATATCAGAAAAAGGATTAATTAAATTAGATAGGTTACTAGTCTGTTTTTCATTGGCTATTAGTGTATGCGGTCTATGATTTCGCTTAGTAGAAACTAAAACCCACTCTTTGGTGAATATATCTTGACGGAATTCTTGAGTTATTGTTTGTTTCCTAATCATATTGATTTAATTTTTTTTATAATATCCGTTTAATAATCTATATTTGATAATAAAAGTATCTAATAATACATTTATATAATCTTTTAGCTTTACATGTGAATTATTATCATTATACCACACAACTGGCATTTCTTTAATACTATATCCAATATATCTAGCCAGAGCCAAAAGCTCAATATCAAATGACCATCCTTTCATATTCAATTGACTAAAAATATGTCTAGCTACCTTTCCTGTAAAAACTTTAAAACCACATTGAGTATCTTTAATCCCTCCCACTAATAGTACTTGTATCCATAGATTTCCTAAGTCACCCAAAATCTCTTTATATCGCGCCTGCCTCACCTCAATTTTACTGTCACTCATATCTCTTGAGCCTATTACTACTTCCACTCCTTGCCTCATTATTGGTAGTATTTTATCTAATTCATCAATATGTGTCGAGTTATCTGCATCCATAAACAATACATATTCCCCCTTTGATTCTAAAACACCTTGTTTTACAACAGCACCTTTACCAAGATTGATTTTATTATCAATAATTTTAATTTTTTTATATTTTTGGGATAATTTGTTAACTACTTCTAAAGTATTATCTTGTGATCCATCTAAAACAATTATAATTTCATAGTCTTTAATCTCTGACTTATCAAAATAATCAACTATACTATGAATTGTGGGAGTAATTCTTTTTTCTTCATTATAGGCAGGGATTATAACACTAATTTCCATAATATTTTATCTTTTATCTAGCCACTCCTCTAATAAAATTCTAGCCGATTCTATATCTATACTCTGCCCCTTAGGGATATATCTCTTAGCCAGAGAGCTTGTTAACCTCTCATCATATTCTTCTATATCTATTGTAAATTTTAATTCTAATTCTTGAATAAAATCTCTAACTTTAAGAGTTTGTTGCGTATCAGTAGATTTAAAATTGAGAGGTAATCCAACTAGAATATAATTTATATTATATTCTGTTATCACTTTTTCTAGCTCATCCCAAATTTTTTTATTATTTTGTATTACTTTTAAAGGCAAAGCAATATTATGGGTAGTGGACCCATGAGCTAAACCTATTCTAACATCTCCATAATCTATGCTAAGAACATTCATATATATTTATTGAGATAATTTATTATATAAATTCTCAATTTCTGACTCTTCAAAAAAATTTAATGTAACTATATATCTCTTACCTTTTTTCCTAACCTCTACTTTGTTATGTATAGTGTCGGATAGTTGAGCAACCCATTGTTTTACATGAGGGCCGACCTGATTCTGTACACTGTTGGGGTCTTTTTTGACAACTTTAGCAGTCTGTCTAACATTAAGAGCATTATTTATAATATTATCCAGAACCTGTTCTTGTAATTCTACAGTTTCTAGCCCTGCTATAATTTTGGCATGGCCTTCGGTAATAGATCCCTCTGACAATGCATTTTGTACTTTTTCTGGCAATTGTAGATACCTAAGAGTATTGGCTACAGCTGATCTACTGATATCTAATTGTTTGGCAATAGCTTCTTGAGTAATATTGAATTTATATTGTAATTCAGCAAAACCTTTGGCTCTTTCCATTGGATTTAGATTTTGTCTTTGAATATTCTCAATTAAAGCTAATTCTGCTTTATCTTGATCGGTAATACCATCTTTGATCACTACAGAGACGGTGGATAGTCCAGCTAATTTAGCGGCTCTTAGTCTCCTCTCTCCCGCGATTAATTGATACTTATTTTGAGATATTTGTGTAACTACTAATGGCTGTAATATCCCTTTATCTTTAATAGATTGTGATAGATTATCTATTTCTTCTGGTAAAAATTCGGTTCTGGGTTGGTATGGATTAGCTTCTATTATATTAATATCTACTTCTAAAAGTTTATCTTTGGTATTAAAAGTTTCCTCATTTTTTATAATCTGAGGAGAACTAGATTTTTCTGTTGGCTTATTTGGTATTAAAGATGATAAACCTCTACCAAGTGGACTTTTACTCATAGCAATATTTTATATTAAATTTATTATATCACAACTATACCTATTTGATAATCTTAATTTTTATTAGTTAATTTAATGAGCTCTTGAGCTAATTGACGATAGGCAAAAGAACCTTTGGATAATGGAGCATAGTCATGAATAGCTTTACCAAAACTTGGGGCTTCAGAAAGACTAACATTACGAGGTATAACGGTATCAAATACATACCCAGGGAAAAACTTACTAACCTCTTTTGATACCATTGCTGACAATCTATTTCTTCTATCATACATAGTCAAAATTGCACCAAGCACTGATAAATCAGGCTTCAAATTATCTGCAATTAACTGAATTGTTTCTAGCAACTGCCCTAAGCCCTCCAAGGCATAATATTCACATTGAACTGGAATTATTACTTTATCAGCTGCCACTAAACCATTAATAGTCAGTAATCCCAAGCTAGGTGGAGAATCAATAATAATATAGTCATATAGATGTACAAGACTTTGTAGTTGATCATATAATACAAACTCTCTACGATTCATATTAACTAGTTCCACTCCTATTCCAGCTACATCTTGAGTCCCAGCGATAATATCTAATTTTGGATATCTAGTAGTATGTATACTATTCTGGAGAGGAATATTATCATCCATCATTAATTCATATAGTCCAGCTTTATTAGTAGTTTCAAAACCCAGTCCACTTGTAGCATTACTCTGTGGGTCTAAATCTATCAAAACTACTTTTTTACCAAACTTAGCTAAATAAGAAGCAAGATTTATACTTGTTGTTGTTTTACCAGTACCACCTTTCTGATTAGTGACAGTTATAATCATATCTCATAGTTATCCTCTACCCATTTTATCAAATTTCTAGTATCTTGGAAACGATAACCTCCAATTGCTGATTTCAAAACTACAATTCCAACTATTCTATTCTTAATAGATACCACTGAGGAGAAAGTTTCTCCCGCCTCATCAGTCAGCCCAGTTTTACCTAATATCATCTGAGTATCCTTATTTAACATTTCATTAGTATTACCAACTCTAATAGCTTGACCAGATTTTGTATTTAATATATGCTCTTTTTGTCTCAAAACTTCTGTTAAATCAGGATAATTATCATATAAATCTTGTGTTAATTTCATAATATCACCAGCAGTACTATAGTTACTAGTTGGTTTTTGATCTAATCCATGAGAATTAAAAAATTCACTACCTTGCATACCCAAATCTTGAGCTTTTTTATTCATTTTAGTAATAAATTCTTCTGTACCTCCAAAACTTTCGGCCAATAATTGGGCAGCATCATTACTCGATACCATCAAAGATGCTCTGAGGATATCTTCAACAGTAAATTGCTCATCTACTTTAAGAGAATTGCCCCCATAAGTATCAAAGGCAGTCTGAGTCATTGCAATATACTTATCGTCTCCCCATTTATATTCATCTATTACTACCATAGCAGTCAAAAGCTTGGTGATACTAGCTAATTGATATTTATTCAAACCATTTTTATTATATAATATATCTCTAGTTTCAAAATCAACAACCAAAGCTGACTGGGCGGTAATACTAGGCTCGGCTACTTCATTATTAATTTTACGAAATTTTACAATAGGAGTGGGCTGTAAATTACTTTTAATATCATTAGCAACAACCTGAGTGGAGGGCATATTAAGAATTTTGATATGATGCAGAACTCCTAAATTAGTGAGTATTTCTGTATTGTTTGGAGTCGAACCTAAGACTACATTGCCAATACTAATTATTATTACTATTATAAAGATTCCAATATACCAATAAAAATTTTTGAACTTCATAGATGATTTATATTTCATATATTATATCATAATAATTAAATTTGTG
>JBMTTF010000023.1:0-11685 GCA_049449075.1 Minisyncoccia bacterium
TAATGATGTTAATGCTCAACTTTAGAGCTCAAATTGTCAGAATAGTTTATGGAGGAGGTGGATTTACTTGGGAAGCTACTGAAACTACTTTTGAAACCTTTACTATCCTAGCACTTTCAATACCATTTCAGGGACTTATCCCATTATTAAGTCGTGCCCTTTTTGCCCGACATGATACCAAAACTCCAATGGTAGTGGGTATTATTAGTATGTTAATAAATATCGTCCTAGCCCTAGTTTTGAGCCATTACTGGGGAGTATTAGGTGTGGCAGCTGCTTTTTCTATAACTATGGCTATTACTTGTATTATATACGGAGTAATTATATTTAGAACTATCAATCATGGTAGTGTCACTAAAACAATTATGTATGGACTACAAGTATCTATATGGTCTTTAGGAATGTTAGGTATAGCCTATATTTTCAAGCATTTAATAGGAAATATTATACGCCCCGATACTACTTTAGCTTTAATCATACAAGTTATAGGAGCATCTATGCCAGCACTTGCCATATATATTTTTATAACTTGGAAATTAGGGCTCACCAGAGTCTTATCTAATCAAAAGAAAAGTAAATAATAATTTGACAGAATAGAGTAGAGTAGTGTAATCTATATTAGATTTCTGAACCTTCTCCTGATGTCTAAGTTCCTAGTTTATGCTCTTTCATTATTATTAATTGTGTTTCCTATAACATCAATAATGATAATGATATTTCTCAAAGATAATACATGGGGTCAGATAATTTTCTTTCTTTTGCAAGCTAGCTATATTCTGGTAGGATTATACTATTTAACAGAAGAATTTGGGCTACATAAAAAAAATCGCAATCATAACCGAGTACCTTAAATAGGACTCGGTTTTTTCTATTGAGTATCATCAGATTGTTCAGAGAGTCTGCAGTCAAATATCTTTGCATTGAAATATCTTTTTGTAGAATAGCTTTTAGAGTCTAGTGTGATTTGTTAAAATACTCCTCTTTTGTAATCCTCCTAGGGTGGAGTAGTCCTTTCAAACTAAACAATCCAAACTTATCCACAATAAAAAGTTTGCGAAAAAAAAACAATAGTATGATATAATATAACATAGATATAAAATATACTTTAATAAAAGTGACAATAACAAACTCATAATATGAAACAAAATAAAAAAAGAAAAGGGTTCACCTTACTCGAGATATTACTCGTAATAGCAGCAATAGGAATATTAGCAGCAATAGTATTAGTAGCAATAAACCCCACAAAACAAATAAATCAAGCAAGACAAGCATCAATAAATAGTGAGAAGAATGCAATAGCAAAAGCAATAGAACAATATGTAATAGACAATCAAACATATCCTATAGATATAACAGAAACATCTAAAGCAATATGTAATAATACAGTAACAACAAACTGTGCAAATTTAAGTATTTTAGTACCAACATATATAGCAAATATACCATCAGATAATACCTATACAGTAGCAAAAGGAAATGATGGGAGAGTATATGTCAATACAACACAAACAGCAGCAAACCTAACCTGCCCAACAGGCTATATAAAAGTACCCGGCAATAGCCTATACCAAACCAAAGACTTCTGTGTAATGAAGTATGAAGCAAAAGCAGTAGCAATCAGTGCTCCAACAGTGGGACTCACAACTCCAAATACAGGTTCTAATGGCATAGCCAATAATACCACAGCCACCACAAGTTCCAATGGAAGAGCAATAGCCAGTGTAGCAAGCGGATATCCAATAGCCAACATAGATCAGACTACAGCAGCAAGCTATTGTACCACAGCAGGGGCAAGTCTAATCAGCAATACAGAATGGATGACCATAGCCAGGAATATAGAGGGACAATCAAGTAATTGGTATAATCCAACTCCAACTCCGGTAAACCAAGTAGGAAATGGAGGTTTATGGAGAGGACATAGCGATAATAACCCTTCAAATGCACTATCAGCAAGTACAAATGATAATCTAGGTTATGAAGGAACAGGTAATGATATAAATAATGGATGGCAGGAAAAAAGAACTCATACCCTAAGTAATGGAGAGATAGTCTGGGATTTAAGTGGTAATCTCTGGGAATGGACCAGTGATACCATATTAGGACAAAACAAACCCAATAACAGTTCAGGAGATTTGTGGCAACAATGGACAGCAATAAGTAATTTTGGAATTCTCAGCTATGACTTAACCCGCCCAAGTAATAATACTTGGAACAGTAGCCAGAATATGGGGCAATACTATGCAAGCTCAGTAACGGGTATCACAAATTTCGCCTTCCGCCGAGGTGGTCATTGGCGTGATACAGATCTCGCAGGGGTCTTTTCTCTGACTCTCTATATTACTCCATCCTATGCGGACTCCAGTATTGGATTCCGCTGTGTAGTGCGTTAGTCCGCCTTGGACTGATGGTGAGCGGACTTTAGTCTATTCTATTCTATTTAATTTATAAATCCTTATTAAAATTTTCCCAATTTTACAAAAGCACGTGGGTGGAGGGTATAGAATACAAAGATAAAGTATGATATAATAAAATTATAAACAATAAATAATAAAGAAAGTATGAATATAAGAATACAAAAAGGATTTACCTTATTAGAGGTATTATTGACAATAGCATTAATGGGAATATTATTTGCTATCTTACTAGTAGCAATCAATCCAACTAGACAATTAGCCCAATCAAGGAATTTAGTAAGACAGTCAGATATAAATGAAATATATGAAGCATTAGAATATTATAGAATATCTCAAAAGAATTATCCAGTAGGGATCACAGAGACAAAGACAGACATATGTGATACAGGAAGTAACAGTATCAATCAAGGAACAATCCCAACTGGATGTATAGATCTAAGAGTATTAGTCCCAACATATCTATCAGCAATCCCAAAAGATCCAAGTGGAGGATTGTATAAGTTATATAGAAATCCAGAAAACAATAAAATAGGAATAGAAGCTCCAGATAGTGAGTTAGGTAAGAGTATAGCAGTGAATCCAACCCCAACTCCCGAAGAATTAATCCAAGCAGAAATAGCAGCAGGAACATTAGTACCGACAGGTACACAACAACTCAAATATGAAAGATTAGTATATACCAATAATGCAGGGACACAGACATATATAGATAAAGCAACAACAACAAGAACATGTCCATCAGGATATATAGCAGTTCCAGGTAATAGTATGTATGGAACTAGTGAATTTTGTGTAATGAAATATGAAGCAAAAACAGGATCAAGTACAGTGCCCGCCACCACTCAAGCTGCAGGGGCACCTCAAGCAGTCATAACTCAACCTAATGCCATCACAGCATGTAGCCTCAATGGATCAGGCTATGGACTAATAAGTAATGCAGAATGGATGACATTAGCTCGTAATATAGAGGCGCAATTAAGTAATTGGACTATAGGTACTGCAGCCTCCACAGCAATAGGTACAGGAGCTTTGTATAGAGGTCATAGTGATGGGTTTACAGATTGGGGAGGAGCCTATGCACTAGCAGCAGGACCTGATAATGATGGGTATAAAGAGACAGGAAATAGTGGATTTAGTTTCGAGAGAAGAACCCATACCCTCAGTAATGGAGAGATAATCTGGGATTTAAGTGGGAATGTTTCTGAATGGACAAATGATACAATAATGGGAGTAAATAAACCTACAGGAGGTTTTGAATATCCAACTATAAACAATTATGGAAATTTAAACTATGATTTAATAAGCCCTAGCAATAATACATGGGATAGCGACCAGGCTATGGGACGATATTTTGAAGGAGAATTAACAGGAGGACCCTTTGCTTTTGTACGAGGTGGTACTTGGGGTAATGGTGCTGCTGCAGGTATATTTGCTCTATTCATGTATAACGCTCCATCCGCTATAGCTGATCATATTGGTTTTCGCTGTGTACTTCGCTAAGGAGTTAGTACACTCAGAAAGTAAATTGTTACTAAAGTTAGTATCAACTATAAATATAAACTCTCTATTACAAACTTATCTACATGATGAACACTTGGCAAAATGGGGGGGTATACTATTAAATAAATAATATGCTATAATAAAAATTATAAAATAACAAATATCTATGACCATCAAACAAAAGAAAGGATTTACCTTATTAGAGATACTATTAGTAATAGCAGCAATAGGAATATTAGCAGCAATAGTATTAGTAGCAATAAATCCAAATAGACAGATAGCACAAGCAAGGAATGCACAAAGAAGATCAGATATAAATACAATATATAAAGCATTAGAACAATATCTAATAGATAATAAAGACTATCCACCAGGAATAGATGGTACAAAAAGAGATGTATGTATAAACGGGAATACAAGTAACTGTGTAAACTTAGGAGTACTAGTAACAACATATCTGTCATCCATACCAACCGACCCAAGTGGAGGAGCATATAAGGTATATAAAAACTCAGAAAATAATAGAATAGGAGTAGAAGCTCCAGGAGCAGAATTAGGACAGAGTATAGTAGTGAATCCAATAGTAGTTACAGCAACAGGAGGTAATATTACAACAATTAATCAAAATGGGATTTGGTATAAAGTTCATACATTTCTCACAAACGGGACATTTACAGTTACAACTGGTGGTGAAGTGGAATACCTTGTTGTTGGAGGTGGTGGCCCAGGTGGCCAAGGTGGGGCCGGTGTTGGAGGTGGCGGAGGTGGTGCAGGTGGGTTTAGAACTGCAACAGGATTTGCGGTAATTGCTGGAACGTCTCCTGTGACTGTTGGTTCTGGTAGCAGCACTGTAGGTGTGAACGGAGAAAATTCGTCCTTTAGTAGTGTAATATCTCTTGGGGGTGGATATGGAGGTCCATACGACAGTGGAGGCAACGGTGGATCTGGTGGCGGAGGATCTGGAGAATTCAAAAGTGGTCGTGGTGTCGTCGGTGGTATTGGTACCGCTGGACAAGGCTCGAACGGTGCAAGAGGTTATGGTAACATAGGTTTTACGACAGGATCTGGAGGTGGTGGCGGTGGTGCTGGAGGACCGGGGCAACTCCCGAGTCCCGGCAATGCGAATGGTACCGGTGCAGGTGGCCCGGGGTTAACCTCCAGTATTTCTGGGAATGAAGTTACATATGCAGCAGGTGGGATGGGTCAATCAGCAACGAACACTACAGGAACTCCTGCTGCTGTTAATGCTAACACTGGTAATGGTGGTAATGCTGCTGGAGGTGGTGGAGGTGGTGGTTCTGAAGGCCCTGGAGGATCTGGTATAGTAATAGTTAGATATATAATTCCAACACCTTAATCAGTATTATGATAAATTTAATCAGACATCCATAGAATGTATTTCATAAAAAATGACTAGGTGTCTTTTTATCTTGTGATACTAGTACGACATTATTGACTCTATTTCTAAATAATGCCACTCTTGGTATCTATTTCTATTTTATCTCCTGCTGTGTTTTATGGTAGTCCGGTTTGGGTATGCTTTTAGGTGCAACTGTCTCTATGTTATGAATTTTACAAATCCTTATTACACTTATTCCTAAAATTGGAAATTATTTTATTAGTATGTTAAAATATAGTAAATAATTTAATATTTTTATGAAAAAGATTGATGCTTTAATTTTAGTCGGTAAACCAGGATCTGGGAAGGGTACTCAAAGTGGAATTTTGAAACAAAAATTTCGTATGGATGCTATCCCTTACGGAGATTTTTTCCGTAATATAGCTACTGATCAAGGATTTTTAGCTAATAAAGTGGCAACTTCAATCAATAAGGGAGACTTTTTACCTTATTGGATGCCTAGTTATGTTTTGATTGACTATTTAGTCAAAAATCATAATAATAAAACTGGAATTATTTTGGATGGGGCAGCGAGGTCAAAAGAAGAATCAATTATTGTGCATAAAGTTCTAACTTGGTTCGAAAGAGAGTATAAGGTAATATATATTGATGTTCCAGATGAGGTAGTAATTGATAGGTTATCTGAGAGGTTGCATTTACTAGAG
This sequence comes from Minisyncoccia bacterium, assembly GCA_049449075.1. Lineage (GTDB taxonomy): Bacteria > Patescibacteriota > Minisyncoccia > SW-4-49-11 > SW-4-49-11 > CALRBF01. Next base: position 5,979 of record JBMTTF010000023.1, read on the forward strand.
AGAGAGGATGATAGACCAGAACATATTAAAAATCGTATTACTACTTATAATAAATCAGTTATCCCATCTATTGAGTATTTTAGAGAAAAAGGAAAACTTATTACGATTAATGGAGCCCAGCCAATGGAAAAGGTATCAACAGATATACTAGAAGCATTATAAACTAATCTATGTCTCAATATAAAGTAAAGTCGAAAGATGAAATTCAAGCTATGCGAGAGGGTGGTAAAATCTTAGCTGAGACTTTAATTTGGTTGAGAGAAGATAAGATTAAGGAAGGTATCAGTACTCAGGAAATAGATATTTATACTAGAGAGTTTTTTGAAAAGAAAAAAGTAAAACCAGTTTTCTTGGGTTATTATGGATTCCCAGCGGTTATTTGTACTTCTATTAATGATGCTGTGATTCATGGAGTGCCAAACGCTAAAACTATAGTTAAAGAAGGTGATATTGTCTCTTTGGATTGTGGAGTTTTCCATAAGAATATGATTGTAGATAGTGCTATTTCTTTTGGGGTAGGGTTGATTTCAGAGGAGGCTAGATTGTTGTTAGAAAGAACTCAAAAATCCCTCAATAAAGCTATTAAAGTAATAAAAGTAGGAGCCACTACTGGTGATATTGGATATGCTGTTGAGTCATATATTGACCAGTTTGGATATGGAATAATTAGAGATTATGCTGGTCATGGCGTTGGACATCAATTACATGAAGAGCCTAATATACCTAATTATGGCCAGTCAGGTACTGGGGTTAAATTAATCTCTGGACTGACTATTGCTGTCGAGCCTATGATTACACTGGGATCTGAAGATGTTTTTACAGATGCTGATGATGACTGGACTGTCTATACTGATGATGGTTCCCTAGCCGCCCATTTTGAGCATACAATTTTAGTAACTGATAAGGGTGCAGAAATATTAACACAATTATAATATGACAAATTCTACACTTACAGCTATTGAGATTGAGCGCAATCATCGCATAGAAAAAGCTAAATTATTACAATCTAAAGGTAATAATCCATATACTGAACAGGTCAAAAAAGATATGACTTTGCAAGAATTAACCCAGCAGTTTAATACTCGTAAGGGTGAGATTGTAACAGTTGCTGGCTATATAAAGTCACTTAGATTATCTGGTAAAATTGGTTTTACGACGGTAGAAGATTACTCTCTTTCAGATGGGTTTCAATTTATATTCAAATCAGATTTATTAGAATCAAGTTCACTGACATTCCAAGACTTCAAAGAATTGGTGGATAGGGGTGATTATATTCAGGTAACAGGGACATTAGATTTATCTCAAAGAGGTGAACCAAGTGTTTTTGTGAATTCATATACTGTTTTGACCAAATCATTAAGGTCATTGCCAGAAAAGTTAGATGATATTGAACTCAAGTATCGCAAAAGATATGTAGATATGAAATTACATCCAGAAGTTAGAGAGATATTTCGGATGAAAAGTAAATTCTGGCAAGCAACTAGAGAATATATGCTCAAATATGACTTTTTAGAATTGCAAGCACCAACATTGGAGCATACTACTGGGGGAGCTGAAGCAAAGCCATTCTCAACTCATCATAATGCTTTAGATGAAGATTTTTATCTTAGAATTAGCTCAGAATTATTCTTAAAGCGATATATTGCGGGAGGATTTGAGAAAGTCTTTGATATAGACAAAAACTATCGTAATGAGGGTATTGATGACGAGCATTTACAAGAATATATTCAATTTGAATTTTATTGGGCATACTCTGAATTCGAGCAAATGTTAAATTTTTCTGAGGATCTTATAAAATATGTCATTCAAAATACCTTTAACACTTTAGAATTAAAATATCAGGATAGAATTATTGATTGGAGTGTAAATTGGCCAAGACTATCTTATTATGAATTTATAGAAAAATTTGCAGGAATTTCTCTAAAAGAATATGATACAGTAGAAAAGTTAAAATCTTTAGCCGATAGCCTTAGCCTTAAATACAATAAAAGTGATGGGTATGGGCGTATGTTAGACCTAATTTATAAAAAAACTGCTCGTCCAAAATGTATAGAGCCAGTATGGTTAGTTGATCATCCTGTTTCAATCTCACCTCTGGCCAAAAGAAATCCGCATAATTTAGAATCTACACTCCGATCCCAGCTTATAGCTTATGGGTCAGAATTAACTAATGGCTTTGCGGAACTAAATGATCCAGTAGATCAATTAGCAAGATTTGAAGAACAACAATCTCTCAGAGACCAAGGAGACGATGAAGCTATGATGATAGATAATGACTTTGTTGAAGCTTTAGAATACGGGCTACCTCCAACTTGTGGTTTTGCTTATTCTGAGAGATTATTTAGTGTTTTGATGCAAAAGCCAATTCGAGAAACGACCGCATTCCCATTGATGAAAAGAGGTAAATAAAATCTATGAAAGAATCTATGAAAGTAGCTTTAGTACATGAATATCTAACTCGACTTGGGGGAGCAGAGAGAGTATTGAAATATTTATCAAATATATATCCACAAGCTGATATGTTTACTCTTCTATATAACCAATCTAAAGTATCTAATGTCTTTCCAGATAATAAAATTAAAGCTAGTTTTGTCAATACTTTTCCTAAATGGCTTAAATCTAGAGTTAAATTCTTAGCTCCAATTTTTCCTTCAGCAATAGAATCATTTGATTTATCTAAATATGACTTAGTCATTTCTAGTTCTAACTCTTTTGCTAAGGGTGTGATCACTAAACCTAAAGCTATACATATCTCTTATTGTCATGCACCTGCTACATTTTTATGGAATTCTTTCCATTCTTATCGTAGGCAACAGCGCAAAGGAGGATTTGGAAATTTTATGATTTTATTATTGACTCATTATCTTAGACAATGGGATAGGCAAGCAGCTGATAGGGTAGATTATTTTATTTCTAACTCCAGGCTCACTCAAACTAGAATCAAGAAATATTATCGTAAAGATTCAATAGTAATTTATCCACCAGTAGATGTAGACAGATTAAAAGCAACTAAACATCATGAGAACTATTTTTTAATAGTATCCCAATTAACTCAATATAAAAATATTGATATTGTAATAGAAGCTTTTAATAAATTAGGTTTACCATTGGTAATTATTGGAGATGGGCCAGAGAGAAAAAGATTACAACGGTTAGCAGGCCCAAATATTGAGATCAAAGGTTTTCTAGATGATGAGACTACAGTGAAGTATTATCAGAATTGTAGAGCCTTTATATTTGCTGGGAGTGATGATTTTGGAATTGCTCCGGTAGAAGCTATGGCCGCTGGGAAACCAGTATTAGCTTTGAGAGATGGAGGTGCTTTAGAAACTATTATTGAGGGTAAGACAGGAGAGTTTTTTGATGCTCCAATTATAGAACTATTAGCCGATGGTGTAAGAAGAATTACCGAGAATACTTATGATTATAAATTTATTCGTAAACATTCCGAACAATTTAGTACAAATATATTTATAAATAATATAGAGAAATATATTAATAAAATTATTACAAATAATAACAATGACAAGTAAGCAAGCTAAAACTATTATTTTAGATCAAATTAATAATAAAAAAAGCCAAACATTTTTAATCGAAGGGTCATATCAAGTTGGACAAGTATCTTTAGCTAAAGAAATTATTAATTGTTTTACTCAAACTAATTCAAATAATAATGATATAATCTGGATAAAGAAAGACATAGATAAATCTAGGATTGGAATATCTGTGATTGATATTATCAAACACAATATAAATCACACCCCACTATATAGTCCATATACATTTATTGTGATTGAAGATGCTGATTTTTTGACTAGAGAATCTCAAAATGCTTTGTTAAAAATCATTGAAGAGCCATCAAAACACAGTATTATTTTACTTTTAGGTACATATCATCAGTTATTACCCACTATATATTCAAGATGTATGAGCTTATATTTAGACCCTAAACCAGCTACAGATATAAGTTTAGGGCGTGATGACTTACAGATTGCTATTGAAGCAAGCCCAGATTTATTAATAACAATAGAAGAAATGTGGGCAAATTATTTGCATATATTAGAGGCTGATGAGATTGAAATATTTACTAATATTCAGATATTCGCTACGTATCCAATAGAGCTATTATTATTTATTTTTGAGAGTATACATTTTATGATTACTCTTGCACATACTGATAAGACAAGTTATACTAATATTAGATTATCAAACAGTTTAAATCAACAGCTTAATAATATAGTAAGTAAAACTAATTCAAAATGGAACTATAATACATTGATTAGTCTGCAACATTTGAAAAAAACTATTCTCTTTAGTAATCGTAAAAATACATTAGCTATAGAACAATTTTTACTAAATAACAAACCAAATATATGAAAACATTTCTTTTACCAATAACTATATTAATTGGGATCCTTATTATTTCAGCTATTATTCTGAATAATTATAATCCAATTTCTATACCATTTGGTGGCAATAAAGATAATAAAACCAATGATGTTAAAGGCTCTATTTGGAAATCTACAGATGCAGGACGTACTTTAGAACCTAAGTCTAAAGTATCGTCTACTTCTAGTATTGACTTAAGTCAAAATGTAGTATCCTTATCTAAAGGAGCAGATAAAGATATTATAGCTGTCACAGGTAAGGGAGGTGTATTTAAAACTTCTAATTGGGGTGATGAATGGGACTTGCTATTGAACTTAACTCTTATACCTACTGCAGTTGGTATTAATCCCACCAACACTAATGAAATATATATAGGAGCTCTAGAGTCGAAAAGAGCTCGTTTATATAGGACAGTTAGCTTAGAAAAAGAAAATAATTTACAAGAAGTATATACAGAACCTAAAAATGGACCCTTTTTTGTCTCAATTAAAGTAGACCCCAAAAATGCTAGTAATATATATGGATTATTATCTAGTGGAGTATTATTAAAATCATATAATAAAGGTTTAGACTGGGTTCTAGCTAATAATCTTAAGAGTACGGTTATTGGTTTAGAAATAGATACTCAAAACTCAGAGAATATACTAGTGTTTGCTACTACTAATATCTTTAATAGTACAGACGGAGGGTTTACTTTTAAGGAACTTACTCCAAAATTGAGATCTAGTCCAGTTACGGGATCACAAATTACAGCTTTTGCGGTTAATCCTAATAACTTTAATGAAATATATATTGGAAGTACAGGTGAATTATTAAGTACAGCAGATGGAGGCCAAACTTGGGATAATGTTCGTATACTAACACCTAATTTATCTTTGCCAATAACTAATATTAGAATTAGTGAATCTAATCCAAATGTTATTTATTATAATGTAGGAACAATTCTATATACTTCATCTAATAAAGGAGAGACTTGGAATACTAGTGATTTATCCTCAACAATAAAGAATATCTCGGACCTCTTAATAGATAGAGAAAAAAGTGATATAATATATATCAGTAGTAATTAATTTATAGTATATGTTAAATACAGGTGAAATTAAAGATAAGTTTAATAAAATAATAGAGGCTTTTAAAAAAGATATTCAATCACTAAGGACGGGAGAAGCCAATATAGACTTAGTAGCAGACTTATTAGTAGAGTATTATGGAACTCCAACTCCACTGAAACAAATTGCAGCTATTAGCATTCCAGAACCTAGAGTAATAATGATTAGCCCTTGGGATAAATCTAGTATTGCTAATATAGATAGAGCTA
>JBMTTF010000024.1:0-11162 GCA_049449075.1 Minisyncoccia bacterium
AACCCCAACTCCAACAATCTCACGTCCGACCGATTACGCGGTGTGGCTGCGGGCTGACATGGGGGTTACGGTCGCCAGCGGGAGGGTCTCAGTATGGGCAGACCAGTCGGGGAATAACAGGAACGCATCCCAGGCGAGCGCTCCCTCCGAAACACCAACACTAGTGCCCTCGATACTCAACGGCCATCCTGTGATCCGGTTTGATGGATACAATGACGGGCTCTCCTTGGGCGACATCGGTAGCGCCTTTCCCAACGCGGCGACACTGTTCATCGTCAGCACGATCCGCGACAACATGTACAATCTGTTCACCACGAGCACGGGAGTCACTGGCTCTGGCACGTACGCAGACACCTGGTGGCGATTTGATTGTTGTGGATATACGGGCGGTAATCCCGGCGTATTCCGCTCCAACGGAAACCGCCTTGGGACTTACCCAGCACTGCCCACCAGCGGATCGCACGTGTTCGCCTTGGAGAGCAGCAGCAGCAATTACGATCTATGGGTTGACGGAGCCAGCCAGGGCTCTGCACCAGCTGCCTACAGCGGGGGGAATGAATATCGGATTGGCATGCCAGACGACAGCCCTCATAATGCTGGCGATGGCCAAGGTTGGAAGTACTTGAATGGCGATATCGCAGAGATTATCCTTTATAATCGCCTACTAACATCGGCCGAGAAGAACGCAGTCGGATATTACTTGGAAAATAGATATAACATAGACACAAGTTACGTTCAATGATAGATCTAAACATCCCATCAACACAGCCCACCATCAGTTAGGAACTATCGTTAGCGTAAACCTGCAGACAGTCGTGACTAGCATCTTAGGGTACATCATCTCGGCCGGAGTGATCGCGCCGTGGGTTGTAGGATTAAATATCCTCAACCTGCAGGTCGCCTTTTCCCCCCACAATGGGCATCTTCATTAGGCACTAGACTTTATATTGATAATGTTTTGGATATAACAACTTCTACCATAAGTTATGATAATTCAATATCATAAACAACAAGTATAGGAAGAAATCCTGTATATGGTGAGTATTGACATGGTAATGTATCATTCGTTCAGTTATATACTCTAGCCCTCACCGCTGAAGAAATACAACAGAATTTTGATGCAACTAAAGGTAGATTTAGTCTATAGTCATTTGTATTTTGTCACATTGCAAAATCTCAACTATACATTAAAATCAAAATATGGTATTTTATAGTTATATTAATTAGTTGAATAATATGAAAATAGATATCATTACTCAAACTCAATCCAATACAGATTATCGTAAAGTTATTGCTACGGGAGCGGATAGTCAATTGGTTTTGATGAATTTGCAACCCGGAGATGATGTGGGGGAGGAAGTTTATGGTGAAGTAGATCAGATTACGGTAGTGGTAGATGGTGCTGGTAGATTAGAAATGCCAGGAGAAGATGGTCAGATTGAAGTTGGAGATCTCATCTTTGCTCCAGCTGGAGTGAGGCATAATATTATCAATGACTCAGAAGGAGAACTCAAATTATATACTATTTATGCTCCTCCAGAGTATGAACCTGGTTCAGTGCAGGCAGAGGATGATTCTAATCTGGAAGATGATATAGATGAAGATTTGGATAATTTTGATGAATAATATATGAGAATCCTTATCATTGAAGATGAGGCAGATATTGCGGATACTCTCAAGATATATCTTGAGAAACAAGGTTATGCGGTAGATGTAAAGTATGATGGTAATACTGGGTTCTCGGCTTTGAAACTCAATCCATATGACTGTTGTCTTTTGGACTTAAATTTACCTGGTAAAGATGGGATGGAGATTATTCATGATATTAGAGAATCTGGAAATATTGTTCCGGTTATTATGCTTACAGCTAGGTCTCAAATATATGATAAATTAGCTGGATTTAAACATGGGGCTGATGATTATATGACTAAACCATTTCACTTGGCTGAAGTTGTGGCTAGAATTGAGGCTTTGATTAGGAGATTTTCAGATAATAAAAATCATAGTTTATATCTTGAGGATTATGAAGTCATACCAACTCAAAATAGAGTTATAAAGGGTGATACAATAATTAATTTATCTACTAAAGAGATGCGACTTTTGGAGTATTTGATTCGTAATAAAAATCGTATTATACCATCTGAGGAATTATTAGAGCATGTTTGGGATGATTCTGTAGATATGTTTTCAGATACAGTCAAAACTCATATTAAGACTTTAAGAAAGAAGATAGACCCTAATAAAACAATTATAAAAACAGTCAAAAGTAAGGGTTATGGTATATTATAAATACCTTCACATTGTCTTCACCTAATATCAGTTATTCTATTTACAGAATCATCAAATGATTCTGTATTAACTAAGAGGAAACAATATGAGATACCAGAAACATTTTGTCCAAAATAAAGTAAGGGTACTCGGGGACGCTCATAGGAGAACAATACTAGGACCACAAAGACAGACTCTTGGGCACTATACTACCCACAAAAAAGATGGAGCTCAGAGGGTTTGGAAAGGCAAACCTGGTCAATATTAGATATAATTTATTACAATCAACTTAAAGCCAACAATATAGTTCTTTATCTACACATAGTAAGTAATCAAATATCTTAATTATAAGATAAATACTCTCCTTAGTGGGGAGCAGAAAATAGAGAAAGTCTAACTTTCTCTATTTTCTATGTTATAATCTTTATATATGCTGAAATATATTCATACTTTACAATTTAGGCTGACTATGTATTATACTGGTCTTTTTGTATTATTAAGTTTGATTATAATTATTACCTTAAATTTACTGGCGGTTAGATACTATGATAGGACTGCTTTAGGGATAGATGAGTTGTCTGAATATAGTACAGTTTTTTCTGAGTTAAGAAATGGGGCTTTCCCTCAAGATAAATTTGTTGAAGTTATTAGAGATATTAGACAAAGTGATCTGGCTACGATTAGAAGAAGCTCATTTTTTATCTTTGCTATTCTGGTAGCTTTATCTTTGGTTGGTGGTAATGCAATTTCAGCTCAGGTCTTGAGTCCCATTAAAGACATTAACAAACAGATTAAGGCTATACAGGCTGAGTCTATTGAAAGAATATCCTATCCCCATATTGATGAAGAGTTACAAGAATTAATATCATCTATTAATGAAATGCTTTTGAGATTAGGTAAAAGTTTCCGTTCTCAAAAAGAGTTTATAGAGTATGCTTCTCATGAGCTCAAAACACCTCTTTCGGTGATGATGGCAAAAACAGACTTAATGTTAACTGATACTAAATTAAGTAAGGATAATATAAAATTAACACAAGAAATTCAAAATAAGATTGACTATCTGAATGATTTGATTAATGACTTATCTTTATTATCTTTATCTAAAGAGCATTTACAATTTGAATCTGTAAGTATACAATCTATTTTGGACACTATTGTTAATAATATCACTAATAAGGCGAAAGAAAAAGATATTAATATTATCCTAAAAGGACAAAATTTAGATAAAAAAATAGAATTAGTTCCCATCCTCATTACTCAAGCGGTTGAAAATATTATAGAAAATGCTATAAAGTATTCTAAAGATAATAGTCAGATTGAGGTTGAGACCAAAATTCATAAAAAATTCTTTACTATGTATATCAAAGACACAGGTATTGGTATCCCGGAGCATTTGATACATAGAATCTTCGATAAATTTTATAGGGTGGATAGCTCTAGGTCCAAACATACTGGTGGGCGAGGACTAGGACTTACTTTAACCAAGGCTATTATAGAGTTACATAATGGTACAATTCAGGTACAATCAGAAGAGGGAGAGGGGACTATTTTTACCTTACATATTCCTATTGGTTAGATTTGAATAATTTTATTAAAAGTATAAAAAAGAAAATTATAGCATTAACTGTAACAATGGTAGCTCCAGTAGGGATATTAAAAATAAATGATATAATTATTCCAATTAGAATACTAATAAGAGCAAAAATTATAGCTAGTAGTATTGTATTTTGAAAGCTTTTGGCTATTTGTAAGCTGGAACTTGCGGGTAATATTATTAAAGCTGAGACTAAGAGAGCTCCTGCTAATTTTATACTCATAAGTACAGTAAGAGCGGTGATGATTGAGAATAAAATATCTAATATAGTTACAGGAATTCCACTAATTTTGGCTTGTTCAGGATTGAATGATATGGCCATAAATTCTTGGTAAAACAATATTATAATAGATAAAATTATAATGGATCCAATGATTATAAATAGTAACTCCTGCTGAGTAATGGATAAGATATTACCAAATAAATAGCTAAATATATCTACATTAAACCCAGTTGAAATACTAGATAAAATAACTCCTACAGCAAGTCCTAAAGAAGCTAAAATTCCAATAATAGCATCCCCCTCTATAATATGATTGCGAGTTAGGGTATATATGATTAAGGAGGCTATTATAACTAAAGGGATAGCTGTCACTAAGGGGTAAAATCCAAATATAATTCCAATTGCAATGGCCCCAAAGCTTATATGAGCAAGTCCATCCCCAATCAAAGACATTTTTCTTAAAACTAAAAAGACTCCCATTACCGCACAGACAATACCTAAGAATAAGCCAGCTATTATGGCTCTCTCAACAAATTGATATTGTAGTATATTAATAAGATTATTCATGTTGATGACAAATCAGATGTTTAGCTTCTTTTCCAAAATAATTACTCATTTTATCAGAATCACAAATATCACTAAACTTTCCCCAAAAAATCACCTTAGTGTCTAATAGTAGTAGCTTTTTGGCATAAGTACCTATATCACTGGTATCATGAGTTATTAATATAATAGCTACTCCTTTTTTATGTAAGTTTGTGACCTGCTCATAGAACACTTCCCTAATTTCAGGATCAAGAGCACTGGTAGGCTCGTCTAAAATTAATACTTTTGGTTTAGAAACTAAAGCTTTAGCTAACCACACTCTCTGTCTTTGTCCTCCAGATAAGTCATGGATTGAAGTTTTAGCAAGATGAATAATTTCTAATTCGGTTAGAATATCCTTCACTTTTTGCAATGCTTTTGCATCCAATATCCTTGGGACTCTGAGAGAAGAGATTAGCCCTAATGATACTATTTCTTCTACAGTAGCAGGAAACTGATGCGAATATTGATTTAGTGACTGTGGTAAATATCCAATATAATTCCAATTTTTAAATTTATTTAGGGGAGTATCCCATAGATTAATTTCACCTGTATAATTATTGAGATTAAGTAAAGTCTTAATAAGAGTTGATTTTCCAGCTCCATTGGGGCCTGCAATCCCAATGAAGTCATCTTGATAAATATCAAGAGTAATATCATTTAATACTTGAATATTATTAAACTCTACAGATAAGTTGCGAATAGATATAATTGGATTTTTCATACTATAAAATATTATAGCATTTATTTACACTCAAGACCAATACTTAAATTCTCTAAATTTTGCTTCATAATATCTACAAAACTAATTTTGGATTTGAATTGCTCGGCACTAATATTATGAGCTCCATTTAATTCAAGAACTGGTACTCCAGTTTCAGAAGCGATTGTATTAGCTATTCTAGGTTCAATTAGCTCTTCACTAAATATAGCCTTGGCTCTGGTTTCTCTAACTTCTTTTACTAATTTAGATATATCCTGAGCGGATGTATCGCTATTAGGGCTCAATTCTTCTGTAGTAATGTAGTTGAGGTTATATTTACGAGACAGATATTCAAAAGTTCTATGCCCAGCTTGGAGTATAGTTTTATTCTTACAGCTAGCCAAGGTGGTTGTATAATCTGTATCAAGCTGTTCTAATGAAGTTATTATACTTTTAGTATTTTGCTCTAAATTATTATTATCTACTATATTTAATGCTGATATAGCCCTAGAAATAGTATTGGTAGCAATTATAGAATTATTGAAATCTAGCCAGAAATGAGGGTCTAAATTAGAGCCAGATTTATTTTCCTTTTCTTCATCCTCGTGCCCATGGTCATCATCTTTACTTTCAATTAAAGCAATATCTTCACTGGCATTGATGATTTTTACGGATTCAGGAATATTAGCTACAATATCTTTGACCCATGGTTCCATAATATCTCCAGTATAAATAAATATATCAGCTTCTTGGATTTTGATAATATCTTGAGGTGTAGGTTCAAAAGAATGTGGTTCTACTCCAGGAGGTAATAGTAAAGATACCTCAGCTTTACCCTCTACTAACTTACTAGTAGTATCATAAAATGGGAATAGGGTAGTCACTATTATAGGTTTAATAATATCTTGCTCCTTCTCTTGGGTATTAGCGGGACTGTTGTTTTGTGGGGTTGTTCTATTTGCAAACAATATAGTAGCAGCTCCTAAAAGTAATAGTATAATCATTAATAATAATCTTGATGATTTCATAGGGTGTATTTTAACTCATAATTTATAAACTAATTATACATTACTTGCAAATCATTTGCAATAAAAATATAATTATATGATATAATTAATTATATGATTAAATTTACTCGTAGATTTGTAGGTGTCATACTAATTGGAGGTATTTTTTTTATCACTTATACTAATGCTACCGTTAACCATAACTCTACTCCATTTATATTCAAGGATGTAGAAAAGTTACAAGAACATAAAGTTGGGCTAGTCTTAGGTACTAGTGCAAAAACTGTAGGAGGTGGGGAGAATCCTTTTTTTATTAGTAGAATCGAGGCGGCCACTAAGTTATATCAGGCAGGTAAAATTAAAAAGATTCTAGTTAGTGGAGATAATGCCGATATCTCTTATAATGAGCCTAAGGCAATGCAAATAGCTTTATTAGAGAGGGGTATTCCAAAAGAAAATATAGTTCTTGATTATGCTGGATTTAGAACATTAGACTCTGTGATTAGAGCTCGCGATGTCTTTGGACAAAATGATTTGGTCATTATATCCCAAGAATTCCATATCAAGAGAGCAGTCTATATAGCAAGAACTCTCGGTATAGATGCACAAGGATTTGTAGCAGAAGAAGTCTCAATGAAATTCAATGCCAGAAGTCAAGTAAGAGAGATCTTAGCTCGTACTCAGGCTTGGATGGATGTACATATCCTGAGTCGTCAACCAAAATTTTTGGGGGAGAAAGAGGAGATTATGTAAAAAGAGAGACTTGTATATTCAAATCTCTCTTTTTACAAATAAGTATAACTTAAGCTGACAAAGTCTTATTAATAGTTCTCATACAAGTTGTACAAGCTTTGACTTTAGTACCATCAGGTAGGGTATATGGTTGTACATTGACCTTTTGGACATGTTTGCTAGTTGGATTATAATTCCCACGCAAAAGTTTGCGCTTAGTTACAGACATAGCTTTTTTGGTACAAATTGGTAATTCACATCGTCGAGACATAGTATAAATTTAACAGTATTATTGAGATTAATTACAATATATGATATTATTATACCTGTTAGATGGATAAAAGTCAACTCATACAAATTTATGGATCCAATTTTAGTAGCATTTCAAATCACTATTTTAGTTTTTGCAGTTATTATTCATGAAGTCTCTCACGGAGTGGTAGCCCTGTCTCTGGGAGATCCTACGGCTAAATTATCTGGTAGATTGACTCTCAATCCTATCCCTCACATTGATATTTATGGCTCTATTATATTACCTCTTTTGATGGGCTTGGCTAGTGGAGGAGCCTTTGTATTTGGATATGCTAAGCCAGTGCCATTCAATCCCTATTTATTAAGAGACCAAAAGTGGGCTCCAGCTCTTGTAGCCCTAGCAGGGCCTGCTTCTAATCTCGCACTTGCAATTTTCTTAGGAGTATCCTATAGAATAGCTGTGATTTTTACTAATATCCCAGCTGAAATTGGGCAATTATTTGGAATTGCAGTAGTTATAAATATTGTACTGGCGGTATTTAATTCCGTACCCATTCCTCCATTGGATGGATCCAAGATTATAGCTCCGCTACTACCAGATAAATTTTTGAGAAGTGAGTTTTATGCTGCGCTAGAGCAACAAGGTATGTGGATAGTATTGATTTTTGTATTCTTTGGTTTTGGCTTGATTAGCCCGATTATTGCTAGACTTGCTAATTTGATTATTGGTTAGTATATGGAGCATTTACAATTAATTGTCTCAGGTCGGGTTCAAATGGTTAGATTTAGAGTCTTTGTAGTAAAATTAGCTAATGAATTTAGTATTATTGGTACGGTGGAAAATTTACCAGATGGTGCAGTGAGAGTGGATGCTTGGGGAGAAAAAAATCAACTTCAAGTCTTTAGGGATAAAGTAAAAAAAGGTTCTCGCCTCTCAAGAGTTGACAATGTATCTGAGTTTTGGGATAATAAAGACTATATTGATGAGAAAAGAGAGTTTAGAATAATACATTAAAATATATGCAAATACTTTTAATTTCAAATGTAGATAAAGTTGGTAGAAAAGGAGAAATAGTAACTGTATCTGAAGGTTATGGTAGAAACTTTATCTTAAAAAAGAAATTAGGAATAATCCCTACCGCTCAGGATATAAATAAGTATAAAGCTAATCAATCTAATCAGCAAACTAGATCACAAGTAAAATTATTAAGTTTACAGAATTTACAATCTAAATTAGAAAATTATGAATTAGTTTTGCAAGTCAAAGCTAATACGGAGGGACATTTATTTGGGGCTATCAAGGATACAGATATACTAGAGCCCTTAAATAGAGAGTTTGGACAACTCTTAGATAAAGCAATGATAAAAATTACAAGTCCAATCAAAGAATTGGGGCAATATAATATAGATATTCAGCTTACATCTACTATCAAAACTAAGATTACACTCTATGTCAAGTCAGAAAAATAATAAAGCTAAGAAAAGTAACCCTAAATACATCTTTGTAGTCGGTGGAGTTATGTCAGGAGTGGGGAAGGGAATTACTACCTCCTCAATTGCCTTAATTTTGCAATCAAGAGGTTTTAAAGTGACGGCAGTAAAAATTGACCCTTATGTCAATGTCGATGCTGGAACCATGAATCCTCTAGAACATGGAGAGACTTTTGTCTTGGCTGATGGACTAGAATGTGATCAAGATATGGGGAATTATGAGAGATTTTTAGATACATATTTAACAGGTATTAATTATATGACTACGGGTTCTGTTTATCAGTCTGTGATAGAACAAGAAAGATCCCTTAAATTTGGTGGTAAATGTGTTAGTGTTGTACCGCATATACCTAATGAAGTTACAGATAGAATCAAAAAAGCCCAAGCTACACATAATGCGGATATTACAATTATTGAAATTGGAGGCACGGCTGGGGAATATGAGAATTTATTGTTTCTAGAGTCTGCTAGGCTATTAAAGTTAGAAAACCCACAAGATGTTTTATTTGTATTAGTAAGCTATCTGCCAATTCCAAGTAAAATTGGAGAGATGAAAACCAAGCCAACTCAACATGCCTCAAGATTACTAAACAGTGCGGGAATACAAGCCGATATGATAGTAGCAAGGTCAAGTCATCCACTAGATGAAATAAGGAAACAAAAATTATCTATAATGTGTAATATAGCTGTAGATGATGTAATATCAGCTCCAGATGTAGATAGTATTTATCATGTGCCTATTAATTTTGAAGTAGATAATCTATCAACTAAGATTTTGAAAAAATTAGATTTAAGACCTAAAAAAAGAGATTTAAAAGAATGGACAAACTTTACTCAAAAAATAGATAGCTCAACTAAAGAATTAAAAATAGGTATAGTAGGTAAGTACTTTAATAGTGGTAATTTTATTTTAAGTGATGCATATATTTCAGTAATTGAAGCTATTAAGCATGCTAGTTACTTTTATAAGCAAAAGCCAGTGATAGATTGGATAGACAGCTCAGAATTTGAAACAGATTCCAAAAAATTATCTAATCTTAAACAATATGCAGGGATTATAATCCCAGGAGGTTTTGGTGAGAGAGGAGTAGAGGGTAAACTAAAGGCTATCCAGTATGTGAGAGAAAACAAAATCCCATATTTAGGATTATGTTATGGTATGCAATTAGCAGTAGTGGAGTTTGCCCGTAATGTAGCTAAAATTAAAAATGCACATACTACAGAAATTGATGTCAAGACAGATAACCCAGTTATTACTACAATGGAGGGGCAAGATATTAATATTCAAGATGGAGTGATGGGAGGCACAATGCGATTAGGTGAGTATAGCTGTGAAATAAAACCTAAAACTTTAACTCGTAAATTATATAACTCATCCCAAATTCTAGAAAGACATAGACATCGCTATGAGGTCAATAATCAATATAGAGAATCACTAGAACAAGCAGGCCTTACCATAGCCGGGATTAATCAGGATAATAATTTGGTAGAGATTATAGAATTATCTAATCATCCATTCTTTATTGCGACTCAATTTCACCCAGAGTTGATATCTCACCCCCTTAACCCTCATCCTCTATTCAAAGGCTTTATAAAAGCTTGTCAGAAAAAATAATATAGCAGTAATATTTTTATCATATCTCTTTCATATAACCTAACTATAAAAGTTCTAATTACTACATTTATCCACAAACTGATAGAAATAAGTTGTACTAGTGTATAAATATAAAGTATAGTACAATATATAGTATAAGTAATATAAATTAAAATAGTATCAATATGATTGAAACTCATATAAGAAAAGGGTTCACTTTATTAGAGATACTGCTAGTAATAGCATTAATAGGAATATTAGTTGCTATTTCACTAGTAGCAATCAATCCAAATAAACAATTAGCCCAATCAAGAGATTTAGTAAGAAAGGCAGATATAAATAAAATATATGAAGCATTAGAGTATTACAGAGTATCTCAAAGGACTTATCCAGCAGGAATTACAGAGACAAAGACAGACATATGTGATACAGGAACAGAGCAAGTAGGAGGAGTAACTAATTGTTCAGGCAAAGTAGATCTAAGAGTATTAGTCCCAAAGTATTTAGTATCAATTCCAACAGATCCAAGTGGCGGAGCATATCAGGTATATATAAACTCAAGCAACAGTATAATAGGAGTAGAAGCTCCAGGAGTAGAATTAGTACAGAGTCTAGCAGTGAATCCAATTTTAGCAACAACAGCTCCATCAACTCCAACTCCAACTCCAACACCAGCAGTAGCAGCAACAGGAGGGAATATTACAACAATTAAT
>JBMTTF010000025.1:0-10489 GCA_049449075.1 Minisyncoccia bacterium
AGGGTGAAGGCTTTCTTTACTTTTTTTACTCTTGTATTCATAATATTTTTATTATTTATTATTTATAATTTTATTATAGCATATTTTGCTTTATATTCTATACTAACACGTGCTTTTGTCAAATTATGGATAAATAAGTTGTATAAGAAAATAAAGTCTATACCTAAAGTTGGTACTAGCCTTTTTAATATCATATAATTATATGCTATAATAAAAAGCATATGAAATATATTCGTTTTATCCCATCAATTATTATAGTTAGTGCTATATGGTACTTATCAGATCAACCTGGACTGAAATCTGATTATACTCCTATTATAGATTTCTTTCTAAGAAAAGGAGCTCATATTATAGAATACTTTTTACTATATTTATCTTTCTTTTGGGCATTTTCAAACACTCAACTTAACAAAATGAATCATAGCCAGTTCATTTATATTAATACTCAAACTTTATGTATTGGATTCATAGCTACATTATTAGATGAATGGCATCAAACTTGGGTATTTGGGAGAGAAGGCAAACCTCTTGATATAGCCTTTGATTTAGTTGGATTTCTACTAGCTTATATTGTTTTATGGGTTTTTTGGAATTATTTTAGACTAAGTCAAGAAAAAATTAGAAAATAAAAAGTTTAGGTAAACCAATAAGACTCTATCTTTTAAGATAGAGTCTTATTGGGATTAGGTGAGATTTATAATAGTATTATTTTTTATCTTCAAATTCTGCATCTTTTGGAGCTTCTGCATTAGAACCTGATTCTTCCTTCACCTCTTCTGATTGACCATGGTCATGTCCTGAATGTGGATCAGCATTAGCTTGGGATTGCTCTGCTTGATACATTTCTGTTCCTACTTTCTGTGAAATAGTAGATAACTCATCTAAAGCTTTCTGAATATCTTCTTTAGAATCTTTATCTTTAACTTCTTTTAGAGCATTTACTTTATCAGTTAAAGATTGATTATCTTCTGGCTTAATCTTATCCTTACTATCTTTTTGTAGTTTTTCTACAGAATAGATTAGAGTATCAGCTTGATTTCTTATCTCTACTAATTCTTTAGCTTTCTTATCTTCTTCAGCATGGAGTTCCGCATCTTTGGTCATTCGCTCAATATCTGCATCAGACAACCCTGAGGATGCCTCAATTCGAATAGACTGCTCTTTATTAGTGGCTTTATCTTTAGCGGTAACTTTCAAAATACCATTAGCATCAATATCAAATGATACTTCAATCTGAGGTATACCTCTTGGTGCTGGAGGGATACCATCCAATATGAAACGTCCTAGAGATTTATTATCTTTAGCAAATTCTCGCTCTCCCTGTACGACATTAATATCTACGGATGGCTGATTGTCACTAGCTGTAGAGAAAGTTTGAGATTTAGATACTGGGACAGTAGTGTTTCTCTCAATAATTTTAGTAGCCACACCTCCCATAGTCTCAATTCCAAAGGATAATGGAGTTACATCTAATAATAAGATATCTTTAACATCTCCTTGTAAGATTCCACCTTGAATTCCAGCTCCAATAGCTACTACTTCATCTGGATTAATACCTTGATTAGCTTCTTTACCAAATAATTCTTTTACAAATTCTTTAATAGCTGGCATTCTAGTTTGTCCTCCAACTAAAATAACCTCTTCTATATCTCCTTTCTTGAATCCAGCATCTGCAAGAGCTTTCTCACAAGGAGCTTTAGTGCGTTCGATCAAATCTTTCACCAATTCTTCTAATTTTGCTCTGGTCATCTGAATATTCAAATGTTTTGGACCAGTTTCGTCATTAGCAATAAATGGAATGCTTATTTCAGTTTGAATAGAACTGGATAACTCAATCTTTGCTTTTTCGGCTGACTCTTTTAATCTTTGAATGGCTAGACTATCACCTGATAAATCAATCCCCTGATCTTTTTTGAATTCACTTAGAAGATAATCCATTACTCTTTGGTCTAAATCATCTCCTCCTAAATGAGTATCCCCATTCGTAGATCTTACTTCAATTGTATCTGCTGAAACTTCAAGCACAGATACATCAAAGGTTCCTCCACCAAAATCATAAACCACGATTTGTTGATCCTTTTTCTTATCAAAACCATAAGATAAAGCTGCTGCTGTAGGTTCATTAATAATTCTCTTTACATCCAGTCCTGCAATCTTACCGGCATCTTTTGTAGCCTGCCTCTGAGCATCATCAAAATAAGCTGGAACGGTAATTACAGCCTCAGTGACAGGAGCTCCTAATT
This sequence comes from Minisyncoccia bacterium, assembly GCA_049449075.1. Classification (GTDB taxonomy): domain Bacteria; phylum Patescibacteriota; class Minisyncoccia; order SW-4-49-11; family SW-4-49-11; genus CALRBF01. Next base: position 2,244 of record JBMTTF010000025.1, read on the forward strand.
TAGCTTCTGCATCAGCCTTAAGTTTTTGTAAAACAATAGCAGCAATTTCAGCTGGCTGTTTCCACTCATCTCCAAGCTTAATCTCAACACCTCCATTAGAGGCCTCTCTAATCTCATAAGGTAAAAGAGCTTTATCTTTTTGTACCTCAGGATCAGAAAATTTACGTCCAATCAATCTTTTTGCTGAGAAAATAGTATTCTTAGGATTAACAACACCTTGTCTCTTAGCTACAATCCCTACTAATCTTTCTCCGCTTTTGGAGACTGCAACTATAGAAGGAGTTGTACGACTTCCTTCAGAATTTTCTAAAATTTTGTGAGAACCACCCTCTATTACAGCAACAGCTGAGTTAGTGGTTCCAAGGTCGATACCAATAATTTTACTCATACTTCATATATTAATTTTTACATAAATATTATACACCTACTAGCAGTCTATTGTCAAGAGTGCTAATTATGCTCAAACCTCACTCTATAACGTGAATGCTTGAATTGCATTTGTATCTAATATTTGAGTTAATTCTTGAGATTCTATACTTCTTAATATAGAGATTTGATCAATATTATATTTCAGAAACAAAGGAGTGTTTTGTGCTCCTCTATGTGGAACTGGAGCTAAATAAGGTGAGTCTGTCTCAACCAATAATCTACTGATTGGAACTACCTTTACAGACTCTTGGATTGAAACGGTATTTTTAAAGGTAATAATACCTGAAAAAGAAAAATATACTATATGTTGTAAATTATAAAACTGATTAACCCAATATGGATCTCCAGTAAAACAATGGAGAATTATAATTAAATCTTTATATTCTGATAAAATACGATAAGTATCTTCAAATGAATCTCTAGTATGAATAATTACCGGCTTATTATATTTTAATGCCAGATCTAAATGTAATCTGAATAACTTTTCTTGTTTAGCTTTGACTTCACTAGCTTTATGATAATAAAAATCTAAACCACACTCACCAATTGCAACTATATATTTATGGGATAAGATATGGTCCATATCTTGATAAACTAAATCTAAATCTATAGTTTCATATTCATGAGGATGCACACCTAACGAAGCATACAAAAAATTATAGTCATTAGCAAGATTAATAGCTGTAATACTGTCCTCAATACTGGTGCCCACCAATATTGCTTTGATATTACTATTTTGAATTTGCAGTAATAAATTATCTCTAATGGAATCAAATTCTTGAGAATGTAGGTGACAATGAGTATCAATCATTATTTGATAATTTTATTACTATTTATTATATTTCCAGATGAATCTGTAGCTTTCAAATAAAAGTTAAAGCTACTTATCCCTAATGGTGGTTTATAGTTATAAGTAAAGGTTTTAGGAGCTATAGTTGGTTTTTTTAGAATTACTAACTGTCCTTGAGTCTCATCATAAAATTCTACTTGTGCAACTCCCTGTGAATCTGTAACATTTGCTGATAAAACAAATCCTGAAACAGCATCTCCTGATACACTAAAACTTTCTACTAATGGGCTGATTGAATCTAGTTTAATATTGATATTTATACTAGCTTCTGATTTATTGAGATAAATATCAAAGGCTCTAACCGTTAACTTCTTATCTCCTCCTGAAGGAGCAATAATTGTTTGATTAATAGTACCTGATTCAGTAGAAAGTACAACCACATCATCTAAATATATATCTACTTGTTTTATTCCTTGTGGGGCGGTTACTTTAATATCCAAAGGGATGCTATTCCCATTAATAGAGCTTCCTTGTATAGGACTATTAATTGTAATATTTGGTTTATTATCGTCTGTATAAACATTATCTCTATCATCAGGGATATTTGTAATATAACCTTTAGACCTAGCCCAAGATAACACTGCTTTTTCCCAATTTTCAAATTGAGGATCTTCCTGTGGTTTTTTTGGCCAATCCCCTAAAACATCATCTAATTTTACATAATATAATTCACTATGTACAGTTTTAACTTCCCTTTCCTCAACTAATTCTGGAGGTGTTAATTCAGTGGCAATTTTACCTGTAGCCTTATTAATCTTAAATTTCTTATTATATTCAAATCCTCCTGTATTAACCATTGGTTTATCCCCTCGTTTAATCTCTGGTTTATTAAATTGACCTGGTTTTCTACCACTAGCAATTGCTTCTTTCATGAATCTATTCCAAATTGGAGAAGCTACAACCGATCCATCTGCTCCATTTCTCATTGGTTTATTATCATTACGCCCCACCCAAACACCAGCTACTAAATTAGTGGTATATCCAACAGTGAGGGCATCTCTAAATTCTTGACTAGTTCCTGTTTTAGCAGCCACTTCAACTCCTGGTATACTAAGATTATTGGTAAATCCAAATACTGCAGATCTAGCATTATTATCAGCTAAAATATCAGTAATCTGTCTTGAGACATTCTCATCTAATATCTGTTTTTCATCTCTTTCCCAAGAATACAATACCTCGCCAGATGTTTTAGTTACTTTCATCAAAGGAGTAATCTGATTGAATTTTCCATCATTAGCAAAAGCAGAAAATGAGCCAAAATGCTCTAAAAGCTTTAATTCTGCTCCTCCTAAAGCCATAGCTAGACCAGATTTTCTTTTTTTTGTGTAATCTGTAATACCCAGTTTACCACCTAACTCTAAGGTGTCCTGAATACCACCTAAATATAAAGCTTTTACAGCTGGAACATTCAGAGAAGTTGCTAAAGCTCTTCTGATACTAACAGGGCCATTGAATTGTAGATTAAAGTTATTAGGTTCATAAGCTGGTAGCCCTGGAGTTGTTTCAAAATTAGTAGGCAAATCAAATAAATAAGAATCTGGATTATATCCTTTAGTAAAAGCCTGCGCATAAACCAATGGCTTAATAGATGATCCTGGAGATTGTTGAGTAGTTAATACATTAACATTACCATCCTCATCAGTATTAAAATAATCCTTAGATCCAACTAATGCCAATATATCTCCACTAGTTGGATCAATGGCTCCTAATGCTGCATTTTTAGTGTCATATCTAGATCTAGTTTTTTCCACTTCTTCTTTTACGACTTTTTCAGCTATTTGTTGTAAATTCCAATCTAATGTAGTTTGAACCTTCAATCCTCCTTGTTCCAGTACTTCTTCACCAAATTGTTCAGCTAGTTTATCTCTTACATAAAATACAAAATGTGGAGCTTTAATATTCTGAGCAAATGGTTTAATAGTCAATTTTTGTTCTTTTTGCTGATTATAAACTTCTTCATTAATATATCCTTGCTCTTTCATATAAGATAGTACTAATTGTTGCCTTGACTCTAATTTATCAAAGTTAGATCCATAAGGTGAATAAAAAGTTGGTCTTTGAATAATAGCAGCCATCATTGCAGCTTGATAAGGTTCTATATCCTTTGATTTTTTACCAAAAAAACTTTGTGAAGCAGCTTCTACTCCATAAACATTTCCCCCAAATGGGATTTCATTTAGATAAAAAGCTAAAATTTCATCTTTAGAATATTTTTGTTCAATTTGAATAGCTAGAATTGCTTCTCTAATCTTACGCATTAATGACTTGTCACTAGTTAATAATGCATTCTTAACAAATTGTTGAGTAATAGTAGACCCTCCACCACCAATACCTCTACCTGTAATATTCTGAAATCCAGCTCTTATAATAGCTGCTGGTCTTACACCCAAGTGGGAATAGAACTCTTGATCTTCAATAGATATAAATGCCTGCTTGAGAATATCTGGTATTTGGTCCTCTGGAATAATGGTCCTATTTTCATTCCCAGATATTTCATATAATAATTCTTGCCCTGTTCTATCGTATATCTGCGTTGATTGAATCACTTTTCTATCATCTAAATTAACAACACTTGGCAAATCTTTGGATACATAAATATAGAGCCCTATAAATGATATGATAGATAATACAAATATACCTAATAGAGACCTAGATATTATTTTTACCCATTTTTTACTCCAAAATGATGGTTTTTTATAAACCACTTTTTTTAAATTTTTAGAGTGTTTCTTTTTAGTCATAAATTAAATCCTCAAGACTCAGATAGCTTTATACAACTGTTTTTTCTGCTTCAGGCAATATATCTAATCTCCTCTCATCAATGATCTCACCAGTATTAATATCTCTTCCATAAGTACCAGCATCTATTCTAGCTAAAGCTCTATCTATAGATTCTAAAGTTTCTTCTAAAGTTTCTTCGACCAAAATATCTCTTTCATAATTAGCTTGTTCCTGAATATTATCTTCTTCATCCTCACTAATATTTTTATATTGAGCTTCATAACCAGAACTAGACTTATCTTTGACTGCAACAGAGTTAAGTTCAGATAAAATTCTATCTTTCTTGTCCAATAGTTTTTTACGGTAATACTCTAATTTTTGTGAATCCATATATTTAATAAATTATTTTTATATTATACCACATTATAATATAGAAGTAAATATAAGACTAAATGATAATAGAAATACAAGTGCTATCCTAGATATTATTTTTTTCCAATTCAAAACTCTCCAATAAGTATCTCTAAACATTGAGGCTGAGAATAAAAGATATATCGTCAATAAGGTAGATTGTGTCAAGTGAGTAAATGGTAAAATTCTAAGTCCAATGAATATCTGAGTTATAATAATAGCTCCAATAGTAGAAATTATTATATAATATTGAGTTTCAGTATTATATATCCATAAAATATATGTGATTATATTAAAGGCAGAAATAAAAGCTAATAGACTAAGTATTATAGGGTGCATATCGCCTCTAAATACCGAACCAAATAAATAAGCATATGTAGTAAAGGACATAAATATGATACCCGATAATACTATCTGCCTCATAATCTCAGAGTGCTTGTACTCTTCATTGGATATAATATCTTGTACAAAGAATAGACTAAATCCTAATACAATCACAATTATAGACAAAGGTATTGTATCTCCCTTAATAACTCTCATAAATAGAATTGAGGCTATAATAAAATGCAATGGGATTTGGTAAAATCGAACTTTATCCTTATACAAACAAAATAAATATAGACATAAAATAGTAAACCCGACGAAATTAAATATACTTAATAGTTGAGGGCTAGGCTGTAATACATAAAGATAAGTTGGAAAAAAGAAAAGTAGAAATATAATATTCCAAGTATTTTTACTATATATGATAGATAATACCTTATTAGTATTCATATACTATTTATCAAATTTAATAGATTTACTTTTATATATATAATTATTTTTAATTTCTTTTGCCACCATCAAATTTGATTGTACTTCTAATAATAGCTCTTCAAGTAGGTTATCAATATTGAGTTTATCTTCATTAGAAGATAAGTCTAAATCTTTTAGCAACCTCTCTTTAACTAAATATTCTGTATCCCCATATGGTGAATTTGTACGACTAAATACCTCTTTTAATTTTTTTGCCATGATTGGATTCGGATGTTCTAAATCGACATTTCCATTATCAGTTGCTGAATTTAATTCTATTCTTGGATCTCGTTTTTCATTATTATCAGTAATATTAGTCGATTCTTCATCTTTTTTACTAACTGAATGTATATTATTGAGAGAGAATTTACTAATGGGTTGAGTGTTTTCAATATTACTGTGTTTTTTATTGGGATAATCCTTAGATTGATTTTTAGATGGAGAAGAGACGGGGTTTGATAATGGTGTACTTGCCAGAGAAGATTTAGGTTTACCATAAGTGTGTCTAGAAAATTGAATAATTTCATCTCTATTAGAGATTAATTCTGGCTCAGGATCGGGTAGGGTATCAGCACTAAAAGGTTGACTAGTAACCCCATCTATCATCAATTTGAGGTAAATTTTCCATTTTGGTAAATTCACTAAATCCTCAATTGTAAGAACCGGGGTAAATTCTCTTTCCATAAACTCAGCATCAGCAGCTCCTATTCTGAATACTAGTGTGGTACCAACATTCCCAAATACAGCTCCTCTCACTACTTCAGATAATTGCTCCACATATTGATGAGCTAGAATCAAACTTAATCTATATTTACGAGCCTCAGACAAAATCTCAGCAAAAGAATCAGTAGAGAAATTTTGGAACTCATCAATATAAGCATAAAAATCCTGTCTTTCACTCTCTGGGATATCCACCCTACTCATAGCTGCTAATTGCATTTTAGTAATCATCATAGCTCCTAATAATTGAGCTCCTCCCTCTCCTACTGCTCCTTTAGATAAATTCATAATCAGAATTTTTTTCTGGTCCATAATCTCTCTTAGATTAAAAGAGGATTTAGCTTGCCCAATAATATTACGTATCAATGGAGAAGAAGTAAATTGTCCAACTTTATTCTGAATTGGAGAAATAGCCTCTACCAATAATTTGTCAGTATACCCATCAAATTCATTAAGCCAAAATTGCTTTAAGACTTGATCTTGCATCTTATATACAATATTCGCTCTAAAATTCTTATCTACTAGAATTCGCATTATATCAAGAAGAGTACTATTTTCATTCTCCAACAAAGTCAAGATTGTATTTCTCAAGATATATTCCAATCTAGGTCCCCAAGAATCAGCCCATATTTTTTTAAATACCCCTACCAAACCATCAGATACAATATGTCGCTGATTTTCTGGGACATCTCCAAGTACATTAAAAGCAATTGGAAACTCTAAATCTTGAGGATTAAAATATACTACATCTTTAATCCTATGTTCTGGTATATAATCTAATAAAGCATCAGCAACATCACCATGAGGGTCCACAAAGGCTAGTCCCGAACCATTTCTAATATCAGATACAGCCATATTAAGAAGTAAAGATGTCTTCCCCATTCCAGTCTTACCAATAATATGCATATGCCTCGTCCTATCATCTCGCTTAATTCCAAACAACCTACCTTGTCCGTGAAAGTTAGTTTTAGCTATGATTGTTATATCTTGATTATTATTATCCATAAATCATTTTTTAGTTGTCTATTATTGGAAGTCCTATTGGAGGATTAGCTTTCTTAGCCTGAACTCTCTTCAATGTAGAGGTGGTGACTGATCCTCCTGGGAAATGGAATATAGTTGTAAGCTCTTCTGTATTGAATATAAATTTAGTACTAGCAATTTTTCTTTTTATATAATTATCTAATAATAAAATTTTCCTCAGTCTTTCTAATCCTTTTTTAGGACGATTAAAAAAATCTGTAACTAAAGGTATTGTATCAGAATTAGGTTTAAAAGAATTTAAAGTAGAATCATTAAATTGTTGTAATGCACCTAAAACTGACTTAACTGGAGATGGTTCAAATATAGATTTTGGAGCGATATATATTACTCTTAATGCAGTTAAAAATCCAGGTTTTGTCATACTATATTCAATAGCCTCAATCATATTTTTCTTCCCTGGAGTTAAATTTTGGTCTACACCAAACTTTTGTTCTTTTGGAGCTGGAGGTTTGGGAGCAGGGACAAGGCCAAAGGAAATAACTTCTATAATGGGAGCTAAATATTTATCTACAAATGTTCTCTTATCTTCATTATCTCTTTCTAAAATCTTATCTAATTCTTTTTTACTGACCTTTGCCCATGAATCATCAAGTGGAGTAATCGGCAATTGTATCCAGACTTGTTCATTGGGAGCAATATTAGCCATAACCTCTAATACCTGAGCTAATGGGTCGTTAATGTTAGAATCCACAGTAGGATCTAAAAACTGTTGATAGGTCCTAATGGGATAAGCATCATTTTTAGACATACCTAATTCCACCCCAAATATATCATATTCTACTTCTAATTTATCATGAGTGTGACCCTGAGTATAATCCGAAACCTCGATAATCTCAACCTCTGGGAAAGCTGCATATATTCCACTTTCTACCATTTTTCTATATTTTGTATGGGTTCTAATCAAAAAATGTAAACTGCCTCCAATAGAGACTATCTCTAATGAGAACATATCTGGGACAGCTCCATCTACATTTGTTTCCCACCAAGAATAGGAAGATTGTCCCCCATGCAAGCTAGTCAAAAATTGTTCCATAGATTTTGGAGTTTTTTCTTCACCTTTTTCTAAAACAACCTCTAATATTACAAACTCTAAATTTTTTGCTATCCAATTCCCTCTGATATAATCATAATATAAAGTCTTTAAGATTATCCATAATATAATAGGTAACCAAATCCACCAAGTAACAGCTATAGCTTGAAACAAGAAAAAAGGATTGTCTATTGATATATATTGAAAAATAACATCAAACATAAATTTATATATCTTATATATATA
>JBMTTF010000026.1:0-10438 GCA_049449075.1 Minisyncoccia bacterium
TAACTTATTCTGTAAATGTAATAGAAAATCCTAATACCAAACCTCAAGTTGCTAATGTAAGAGCAGAAGATATTGGATATAATAATGCAACAATAAAATGGGATTATACTGACTTAGAAGGGGATTTACAAGCTATATCACAAGTGCAGATATCTACAGATTCAAACTTTAGCTCTATAGTATATAATGCAAGTAGTCAAGGAGTTAATACAACTAGATCTGTAACAGGTTTAATTACAAATACTGCCTATTATGTAAGGGTAAAAGCAACAGATAATAAAAATTCAATCAATGATAGTGCATGGGTTGTGGGTACATCATTTAGAACACTAGCATACTCACCGTTAACAGTAGAATATAGGGCAACAAGTGGTGATAAAACAGCTCAAAAAGGAGAGTCCTTAAATACTGTAACAGGAGATAATATCCAGTTACAATGGAATATCACAGATCAAGATGGAGGAGAAGTAGAAGGATTAGAAGGTACTTGTGATATAAAAGCACCTAACACAGAAGTTGGTGGAGCTGCATTCACAGCTATAGAATCTAATGGATCACTTTCTGGAAGTAAGAGTAGTAACGTCCCAACAAGTACTACAGATCAGATTTATAGGATTGAATTAAATTGTCCAGCCAAACAGGGAGGTACAAGTGTAAATGAGAGAATAACATTAAATGTAAAAAGTCAACCATCTATAAGCTGTAGCATCAATGGTAACACTACTGTTGACTCAGAGAATCCAACAATTCAGGTATCAGGTGTAGTTAGCAATTCAAATCCAAACTATATATTAGAATATAAACGTTCGGATACAGACACATATAAAAGAGTCTCAGGAGAATTAGCAAGTAATAGTATCAGTAATCAAACGATAGATTATAGAGGCCTAGGGTTAGGAAGATATAATCCATGGTTAAAGGTATCTAAAGTTAATGACCCATCTATAACAGCAGAAGTAAGTTGTGGAACTGTTACTAATCTTGGAACTAGTACTATACAAGAGGGTAATTAGAGAGTATTAATTATCTCTTGAGTAATAGAATAAATAAAGAAGTATTGGTGACAATACTTCTTTATGTTATAATAGAAAGTAGTAATAAATATTATGCTTATGAAGAATAAAGTTTTAGTGACAGGAGGAGCTGGGTTTATGGGATCATATTTTATAAAATATTTAATTTCTAAGCATCCATATATTGAGATAATTAACTTAGATTCTTTGACATATGCAGGTAATTTAGATAATTTGTCCAGTTTAGTAGATAATGGTAGATATAAATTTGTACAAGGAAATATTACTGATATAGATTTATTAGAAAAATTAATACAAGATCATAATATAGAATTAATTGTTAACTTTGCAGCTGAGACTCATGTAGATAACTCTATTCAATCTCCATTACAAGTAGTGCATACTAATGTTATGGGGGTCGCTTCAATCCTAGAGGCTGTGAGGAAATACGATATAGAATTATTACAAATTAGTACAGATGAGGTTTTCGGTACTACTGATACTGGTTTCTTTAATGAAGAATCTCCTTTTGCTCCTAATAGCCCTTATTCAGCTGCGAAGGCTGGGGGAGATCTATTATGTAGAGCTTATAATGAAACTTATGGTACTAAGGTAATTGTGACTCATTCTTGTAATGTTATGGGACCGAACCAATATCCTGAAAAGCTTATTCCCTTAGCTATAACTAATTTGATAGAAAAGAAAAAAATCCCCCTTTATGGAGATGGTCTTAATGTGAGGGAATGGATTTATGTAGAAGATCATGCCCGTGCTATTGAATATATTATTGAATATGGGACTCAAGGAGAAGTCTATAATATTGGGACAGGTTATGAAATTACTAATTTAGATTTAGTTACTAGATTATTACAAAATTTTGGAGAGGGTGCAGAGAAAATTGAGTATATAAAGGATAGACCAGGACATGATAGAAGATATGCAATAGATAGTAATAAGTTAAAAAATTTAGGATGGGCTCCATACTTTGATTTTGATATGGCAATCCGTAAAACTATAGATTGGTATAGAAATAATCAGGATTGGTGGGAACCATTAAAACATAATAAATCTAATCAATAGAATATGAAAGGGTTAATCGCAGCAGGAGGTAAAGGAACTAGATTAAGACCAATTACGACTAATCGTAACAAGCATACAATTCCTTTGGCTAATCAGAGTATGATTGAATTAGCAGTGAATAAATTAGTACAGGCTGGTATTACAGATATTGGAATTATAGTCAATATTGGAGATGTAGAATTGGAACCTATTTTGGGAGATGGATCTAAATATAAAGTTAAGATAACCTATATCGAACAAAAAGGAGGAGCTCTTGGAGTGGCTCATGTTATCAAGATAGCTAGAGAATTCCTCTCAGAAGAAGATTTTGTATTTTATTTAGGTGATAATATTATTTTAGGGGATGTTAAAGATTTTATAGATGTCTTTTATGAACAAAAACTCAATGCTCTTTTAGCTTTATCGCAAGTCAAAGATCCAGAAAGATTTGGAGTCCCAAGAATCGAAAACAATCGTATTGTGGAGGTAATTGAAAAACCAGAGAATCCTCCAAGTCAATATGCGGTAGCTGGTATTTATGTATATGATAAAAATATTCATAATATAATAGAGACTTTACCAGCTAGTCCAAGAGGAGAATATGAAATATCTGATGCTCATACCGAGTTGATCAAAAATGGATTTATAGTCGGGTACTCTGAAATTACTGGCTGGTGGAAGGATACAGGTAAACCCCAGGATTTATTAGAGGGAAATCAACTATTATTAGCTCAGATCAAAACCTCAGATATACAGGGAGATATAGGTAAAAATGTGACTATAGAAGGCAATGTAGTGATAGAAAAGGGAGCTATAATTAAAGGTAAAAGTTTTATTAGGGGACCAGTTATAATAGGACAAGATTCCATAATTGATAATAGTTATATTGGCCCTTATACATCTATAGGGAATAATTGTAAAATAAAAAATGCAGAAATAGAACATTCACTTTTAATGCATAATATAAATATTTATAGTTCTAAGAGAATAGTAGACAGTATTTTAGGAAATAGTGTGATTATTTCTGATAAAGAAAATACCTTTCCTAAAGGTAATAAATTAGTAATAGGAGACAACTCACAAGTAGAATTATAAACTTAAATATTATGAAAATAAGAAAAGCAATCATCACTGTAGCAGGATTTGGCACAAGATTTTTACCAGCTACCAAGGCTCAACCCAAAGCAATGCTCCCATTAGTAGATAAACCCATTGTCCAATATTTGGTAGAGGAGGCGGTCAAGGCAGGAATAGAACAAATTATTTTTGTTACAGGAAAAGGTAAAAGAGCGATTGAAGACCACTTTGACTCTCATTTTGAATTAGAGTATTTATTGGAGCAAAAAGGTAAAGAGGAGGTATTAAATCAGGTGAGAGATATAGCTGATATGGCTGAATTTTTCTTTGTAAGACAAAGATATGCTCGTGGTAATGGAGATGCAGTATTAGCAACTAGAAGCTTCATAGGTGATGAGCCATGTGCAGTCTTATTTGAAGATGATATTGTAGCTTCAGACATACCTGCTATTGGTCAGCTAATTGATGTTTATAATAGATATCAAGATCCAGTTATTGCTCTTACCCGAGTGCCACATTCTGAAGTATCAAAATATGGGATTATTGAAGGAACTCAAGTCAATGATAGGTTATTTGAAATTAAGCAATTTGTCGAAAAGCCAAAACCAGCAGATACAAAGTCTAACTTGGCAGTTATTGGTAAATATATAATTACACCAGCTATATTTGAAAAATTAGAGCAAATGAAAGGTTCAGTAAGTGGAGAACTTGGTTTAGATCATGCCTTTATAGAAATATTAAAAACTAATCCACTATATGGCTATGAAATAGAAGGTAAAAGATATGATTGTGGTGATAAATTAGGTTATATACAGGCTGTGATTGACTTTGGGTTACGTCACCCTGAAATAGGATCTGGAGTATCAGAGCATATCAAGAATCTAAAACTTTAACTGATTTAGTGACTACCTTTTATGATTACATTATATTAAGTTTATCTCACTATAGAAGCATACTTTCAATATATATATACACAGAACAAAACCTTGACAGAGGGAGGAGAATGAGATAATATTGGATATATAATAAAATTAATAGTATGAATAAAAATAAAAGAAAAGGATTTACCCTTTTAGAGATATTACTCGTAATAGCCGCAATAGGAATATTAGCAGCAATAGTATTAGTAGCAATCAACCCAAATAGACAGATAGCACAAGCAAGGAATGCACAAAGAAGATCAGATATAAATGCAATATATAAAGCATTAGAACAATATCTAATAGATAACAAAACCTATCCTACAGATATAACTGACTCAAAGAAAGTTATATGTGATACAGGAAGTAAAACTACTGCAGATACATTAGCACCAATTGATTGTACAGGCAAAGCAGACCTAAGAGTATTAGTCCCGACATATATAGCAGCAATACCAAAAGATCCAAGTGGAGGAGTATATGAGGTATATAGAAACCCAGCTAACAATAGAATAGGAGTACAAGCCAAAGATGCTGAATTAAGCCAGATTATAGTAATTAACCCAATTGCAGCACAAATCAATAATATCACATGTCCAAATAACTATATCCTAGTACCTGGAAGTAGTCTATATGGTACTACAGATTTTTGTGTAATGAAATATGAGGCTAAGGCCGGATCAAGTACAGTCCCTGCGACCACTCAAGCTGCGGGACTACCTTATGGAACTAGCCAAACTCTTTCCAGAGCAGCATGTAATTTGAATAATAAAGACGGAGTAACAGGTTATAGTCTCATCAACAATGCAGAGTATATGACCATAGCTAGGAATATAGAAGCACAACCTAGTAACTGGACAGGAGGATCTGTAGGTGATGGGGGCCTATTTAAGGGGCATAGTGATGATAATCCTGTAGGAGTCTTAGAAGCTAGCACAGATGATAGTGATGGATATTTGGGAACAGAAAATGATAGTAATAATGGTGTGGAACAGAAAAGAACTCATACTCTAAGTAATGGACAAGTAATCTGGGACTTAAGTGGTAATCTATGGGAATGGACAGATAATATTATAATGGGGTCACAAAAACCTACATTAGGTGGAGGAGGAATTCAAGAATGGACAAACTTTAATGCCCTAGGAGCTAGTTATGGAAGTTTAAGCTATGATTTGACTAGACCTAGTAATTCTTCTTGGAACAGTGACGAAAACATGGGGAAATATTTTGACCAAACCCTTACAGGAGGTCCATATGCTTTTATGAGAGGGGGGGTACACCATAGCCTGGGGAGTACGGATCCTTATGCTACTACAGGAATCTTCACACTACTTTTGGACTATGGACCAGATAACTTTAGTGCTCCTGGACCAGTTACAGGTCGTTGTGTATTTCGTTAATATACAATAAACTTTTTATAGTAAATTATTGTATTATGTTATTAGTCTAGAGTTTACAAAAAGTAGGAATATACTTATACAATACTAACTCTATATATTATTTATAATTTATAATATATTTATACAGTATCTTGAAAATAATTCAATTTTATACTATAATTAATAACATTATTATCTGTAAACAATTATAATTTATGAAAGTTACTAAAAAAGATTTACCTAAGTCTCAGGTAGAATTAAATATTCAAGTTGAGCAATCTGAGATGGTAAAATATATTGATAAGACTACATCTAGATTAGCAAAACAAATCACTATCCCTGGATTTCGTAAAGGGGAAGCTCCAAAAGAGTTAGTAGTCAAACAAATTAATCCCAATGATTTGTTAAATGATACTTTTGAATATGCTATCAATGAGTCTTATAAGCAAGCTATTCAACAAGAAAATTTATCACCATTGTCTCATCCAGAAATCAAATTATCTGATACAGCCTCTAAGGATAGTTTAGAATATACGGCTATCATTAGTATAATGCCAGAAATCGAGCTTCCAGATTATAAGAAGTTAGTATCCAAAATTACTAAAGAAACTGAAGATATTACAGATAAAGATGTAGAAGAGGCAAAAAAATATTTACAAAAATCTCGTGGGACTCAGAATATAGTCGAAAGAGCAGCTAAGTCTGGAGATATTGTGACTTTAGATTATGTTTTGACTTTAGATAAAAAAGAATTTGATAAATCTGAGAATATGCCAGTAGAGATAGGCGCTGGTAAATTCATTCCAGGTTTTGAAGATGAAGTAATTGGGCTTAAGGCTGGGGATACAAAAGAATTTGATATTAAATTCCCAGATGAGTATCATAATAAGGACATAGCTTCTAAAACAGGACATTTTGCTATTACAATAAAAGATATTCAAGAGATAAATTTACCAGCTTGGGATGAAGAATTTGCTAAATCATTGAGTAAAGGTGAGAAAACTATTGCTGATTTAGAAGCTAGTTTAAGAGAAGGTTTGATTGCTGAGCGTAAGCAAGAAATTAAAACTAATTATACTCAAGCTATAGTCGATGCTATCTTGGTAAAAATTAAGGTAGAATTACCAGAAGTTTTGGTAATATCAGAAAGAGATAAAATTATTCAAGAAATGGAGCAAAAAGCTTTATATGCAGGACATACATTGGATGATGCTTTAGCTCAAGCGGGTAAGACTAGAGAACAATTATTAGAAGAGGCTACTCCTCAAGCAGAATCTCGTGTAAAATTAATGTTATTGTTAAAGGCTATTACAGTAGAGCAAGATTTTAAAGCTGACAATCAAGAAGTTCAACATAGAATCCATCATATTTTAGAGCGATACTCTGACAAGGATAAGCAAAATATTGATCTTGAGAGATTAACCAATGTAGTGACATCAGAAATTACAGATAAAATGGCTATAGATTATCTTGGTAATCTATAGAATATAATGTCGATTAATAGGAGATATTGGTTATAGTCTCTCCTATTAATTTACAAATTATAAAATATTTAATATAATATAACTTATAAGCGCATATAGCTCAGTTGGTTAGAGCGCATCCTTGACGTGGATGAGGTCAATGGTTCGAATCCATTTATGCGCACTATGAAAAACATAATACCAAATATCAGTTTATCTATTCAGATAGGCGTATTAATAGGAGCTTTATTAGGCTCTTTTTTTGTTTTACAATCAGTTTGGGTTATTGCTACTATTCCTTTTGTAATCCTAATATATTGGATATATAGGGATATTAGATTATTAATTTTATTATTTGCTTTATTGTCAATGATTAGTTTTGGCTACTATATTAATTATATTATTGCTAATTATAATCAAATTCAGATCAATATACCTCAAAAATTAGAGAATACTAATATAATTATTGAATCTAGTGCAAAAATAAAAAGATTTGGGTATCAATATAAAGTTTATATACCAGAATATAAGGCGAGAGCCTTTATGACTATTGATAATCAAAATTTAGAATATGGGAATCAATTAGAAGTCAATGCTAAAACTTCTATCCCTCAGGAAAGTGGTATCAGGAGATTTTTATTAGGTAGAGATATTCATATTTATATGACAAGCTCTAGACACGAAGTATTAGATTCAATTCAATGTCAATTACAATGTAATATTATCAAGGGAATTACTAATATTAGAGATATTATTTTACATAGAATTGATGTAACTTATCCCAATCAAGTAGGAGAATTCTTAAAAGGTATTTTAATTGGATATACCGATACCTTACCTAATGATATCAAGGAATCTTTTAAGGAGACTGGAGTCAGTCATATTCTAGCAGTTTCAGGCTATAATATGGCCATTATAGTGATGTTGGTTTATCAACAGTTGATTAATAGACAGGTTTCTAGAAGAGTTGCATTTTGGGTTACAATTTTTACTATGATCATATTTACTCTTCTGACAGGAGCAGAAGCCTCTATTATGCGAGCTGGTATTTTTGCTATGTTGATACTGACCGCTGAGCAATTACAGAGGTATGTGGGAGGTATAAGACCATTAATATTATGTGCTACTATTCTAGTTATCATAAACCCTTTATATATTGGGTATGATATAGGGTTCCAATTATCATTTTTGGCTGTAATTGGGCTGATTATTTATGGTCAAATATTTAAAACTTATACAGAAGGCATCCCAAGTTTAGGTGTTTTACCTATGATTGGTGAGACTTTTTTTGCTCAAATTTTAGTATTACCAATTCTAATCTATTATTTTGGTCAAATCTCTATTATCTCAATTGTAGCTAATATTCTAATTGTACCTATTATACCTTTATCTATGGCTTGGGGTAGTATAACAAGTATATTTTTGCCATGGCCAATTTTTACTTATCCTTTAGTCATTATAATTAAGCTCTTATTGGAGGTAAATAGATATTTGGCTGGGATTAGTTGGGCTAGTATTAATATGCCTAAAATTAACGGATTTATGGTAATATTAATATATATTTTATTAGGGCTAATTTACTTTTGGTATATGAATAAAAAGCAATATGAAAATTAAAATTATAATCTTTATAATTAGTTTAATAGTATTTATATATGGGTATAGAGAATACAATTTAATATCTCAGCCAGTCAATCAAATTTCTTTTTTAAATATTGGACAAGGGGACTCGAGTTTAATTACTTCGAAAAGAGGAGATAGAATTATTGTTGATTGTGGCCCAAACTCTAATATCATTGACCAATTAGAATCTAAATTAGGCTTTTGGGCTCGTAGTATTGATATGATCATTATAACTCATGGTGATAAAGACCATTATGGAGGTTGCCGAGATGTGATTGAGAAATATGAGGTTTCTAAAGTGATGATTAATGGTGTTTTTGATAGTAAAAATTTAGATTATCAAGCATTATTAGAGTTTATTCAAGAGCAAGGAATCCAGATTTTACCATCTATTATAAATACCTATATTACTTTAGGAGACAATATCGAATTACATTTATTAAATCCACAAAGTAATCTTTGGGGGGAAGATATCAAAGATGATAACTCAGAGTCAATAGTGATGTTATTGAAGAGTGCGAATACTTCCATCCTTTTGACTGGTGATGCTGATGAGAGTACAGAGTTAAACATTTTACAACAATATCCTCAATTAGATGTAGATGTTCTAAAGGCTGGACATCATGGTAGTAAAACTTCTACTTCAGAAAAACTATTAGATGCTATTACGCCCAAACAGGTCATTATATCAGCCGGGGCTAACAATTCTTATAAACATCCACACCCTGATGTAATAAATCAAATTAAAATTAGAAAAATAGAAATTCAAGAAGTTAAAAATTATATGACAGGTATTGACATTTTATTATAAATATAGTATTATGATAAAACTTGTTAACATTTTATTTACAATTATATGGAAGAACAATTATTATCAAAATTACGTTCACTTGGGTTCTCAGACAAAGAGTCTAAAGTTTATATAGCTTCATTAAAATTAGGTTCAGCTCCAATTCAAAAAATTGCTAAATTAGCTACTGTAAATAGAGCGACTACTTATGTTGTAGTACAAGGATTTATGAATAAGGGATTAATGAGTTCTTATACTAAGGGTAAAAAAAGATTATTTACCCCTGAATCCCCAGATAAGTTATCAGCTTTAGTTAGAGAAGATAAGGCCGTTATAGAAGCTAAAGAAAATACTATCAATGAAATCTTACCATCTTTAAGTGGACTATATGATACGACTCAGGGTGGTAATAGACCACAAGTAAAATTTTATGAAGGTAAATTAGGTCTTAATGCAGTAAGAGAGGAAATTCTGAAAACTAAGTCTAAAGAAGCCTTTAGTATTTTTAATCTTGATGCTCTAGAAGGAGTATTCTCAGCTGAGGAAAGAGCTGGTTTTACTAAAAAGCGTATATCTAAAAAGATAAAGACTCACTCTATATATTCTTATTCCAATGGAGATATTCTAGAAGATTCAACTATAAATAAAACTCTATATAAATATATTGATCCGTCTAAATATAACTCCCCAATAGATATTACTGTATTTGATGATAATTTAGCGATTACTTCATATAAGGACCCTATGATTTCAGTATTGATCCAAAATGAATCAATTGCTAATGCCATTAGACAAATCTTGACTTTGGTCGAAAAATCAGATACTAAATAAAATTGAAAGAGCTCTTCAAAAATATGAAGAGCTCGGGTGGTGGTATGTGTGAGAAAATTGTGTGTGTTTCAGACGGCCATGGGATTAATCTACTGTAAAGTAGATGTAGGTTGACAATATAATTATAGTATAATGAATTAATATTGTCAAGTACTTTATTGATTTATCATAATTTTAAGAGGGAGAGCTATTAGCTCTCCCTCTTAAAATTATGTAGGTATGATTGATATTATTTTGTTGACTCTACAATATGAGTGAAAATTTGTGGCTTCTGCTCTGCTAA
>JBMTTF010000027.1:0-9735 GCA_049449075.1 Minisyncoccia bacterium
ACTCTCAATCTTAGTATTAAGTGACATAACTACACTATTATAAAATCTTCTAGATGCTTGAATTTTGTTCTCAGTATCACTAAGTTCTCTCTGAAGTTCTAAGAAATTCTCATTAGCCTTCAGTTCCGGATAACTTTCTGATACAGCAAATAAACTCTTCAAGGTTCCAGACAGCATATTCTCAGCCTCAGACTTATCATGCAAGCCACTAGCATTCATAGCTTGACTACGAGCTTTAGTCACATCCTCAAATACAGTAGACTCATGAGTAGCATAGCCCTTTACAGTTTCTACCAAATTTGGAATAAGGTCATATCTTCTCTTTAATTGAACATCAATATCTGACCAAGCCTCAGAGACTTTTTGTCTTAAAGATACTAAAGAGTTGTATACAGCTATACCATAAATAGCTATCACAACTACAACACCTAATACAATCCAAATTGTGAGCATTTCCATATATTTTATATTAAAACTTATAATCAAAAAAGGTCTATAAATAATTATATATCTATACTCTAAATAATACAATAGCAAGATTAATACACTGGATATGTAATTTTATAAAATAGGGACCTCCATCAAGAGAATATCTGTCTGCTCATTAGCTAATATGGATATTTCTTCATCTATATTTTCAATCCCAACCGCATCTCGAGTCTTTAATTCAATATTATCCCCAATAATAATTTGCCCTGAGATCACAAAAAGATATATCCCATTGTTAGGATGTTTGAGATTATATTCTAATTTTTGACCCTTTTCTAGCATTGCTCTTTGGAACCAAGCCTCCTGATAAATTCCAATCCCCTCTTCCTGGCTATCAATTGGCTTAATAATTTGATGAAAAGTATTCACTTCACTCTGTATATCAAAGTATCTATGCTCATATCTTGGCATTATATTCATTTTATTAGGCAATACCCAAATCTGTAATAAGGTTAAATCAGTGTCAGGATGAGCATTAAACTCACTATGAAACACCCCTGAGCCTGCGCTCATCACTTGGACATCTCCAGCTTTTGAAACGGCCATATTACCCAGATTATCCTTATGTTCAAGACCTCCAGACAAAGTAACTGTAATAATCTCCATATTATTATGAGGATGAGCCCCAAAGCCATTACCTCCAGCAATTATATCATCATTCAATACTCTAAGAGCTCCAAAACCCATCCTATCTGGATTCATATACTCAGCAAAGCTAAAACTATAATTAGTCTTCAACCAACCATAATCTGCTGAGCCTCTAGAATCTGATTTATGAATTATATACTGCATATAAAATATATTATAACATAAAAAAATAGGGCTCTATATTGGTAGAGCCCTAGTCTATATATTTTGATTTCAAGAATCAATCTCTTGAAATACTAAACAATTTGTTATTAAATCATGAGCTTCATTATAAGGCATTCCGCCATGAACAAAGTTTTTACCCCTAGGGATTACATTACTACTAACATTTAAAAATACATTATATGCACCTTCAATAAGTAAGTCTAAACCTGAAATGTAACCCATGCCAGCTAAATATGACATCAAGGCAATATAAATATTTTTTTTTAATTCCCCCCAACTCTCTTGCTGATCGGCAAAACTTGTTGCTCTATGAAACACTTTTGTTCTCTCAATGTTTACAATGTTTGAAAACATATGAATGTTAATTGTCATGAATAAAATAGTTTAAGGGGCAATATAAAAATATATTACATAATAAATTTTGTCAACTCAATATACAATTGGTCGCAATTTTAGTTATTTAGACCTCTCTGCATTGGGAATAAAAGTGGATGATAGTTCTGCTATGATTTTTTTAGCTTTTTTTATATCATCTAGATCATCATAATGATACTTACATTGTCTATATATCTGAGCATGCTCTAAAGTAATTGGACCATAGCAGTCATCTTTGATTAATTCGATAGCATCATCAAATGTAAGCTGACCTGGTGAATTAAATAGAAATATTTTATTTATAGCAACAAATGTTCGCATAGTACGAATTATCTGATATCTACTAATATTAGTATTACAAGCAAATTGAATTACAGAAGCAAAAGCTCTATGATGTATTTCTGGAGAATTTGGATAATTTTTTAGTCCCCAAGCCAAAGCTTTTTGTTCTATACTCGCTAAGGTAGACATGACAATGTCAAAAGAACAACTACATCTATAAATTATATCATTTTTACACTCATGTCAATTATATATCATTTTTAAAATTGTGGATAATTATGGTTGACAAAATTTTTATATTACCCTATAATAAAAATATAGATAGCCTCCTTCCTCTTCCACACACACAATATTACACAATACCCTACGGCTATCTGCCACCATCAATCTTTTTCAGCTCGTACAACTTGTACGAGCCTTCTTCTTTTTATAGCATAGATACATTAAATTATGTTATACTTAATTTATAATTCTTAAAAACAATCAAAATATGGAAAATCCTCAGCCCTTCTCAAATAATTCTGCTCCTACAAATGCTACTGTAATCAAAAAAAGACGATTCCCAAAATTCTTAACTTCAGCTTGGTTTATAATTCTGATTACTGTTGTATTATTGGTAATTTGGATTGTGATTAGTATACAATCTGTAGCCAATGATTTTTTAGGAATGGGAGAAGGTTCTGCTGAGACTGGAGATTTAATTTATGAATACTATAAAGGAGATAAAAACTCTGAGATTAAAGTAGCTAGATTAGAGTTAAATGGACCTCTGTCCAATAGTCTTGCTTCGATTGATCCACTATCTTTTAGCCTACCTGATATGATTGATGGGAAGGATGTGGCCAATACATTAGAACAATTAGCTGATGATACCGATATTAAAGCTGTGTTAATTGACCTAACAACTCCGGGAGGGGAAGTCGGAGCATCAGCCAATATTGCCGATGCTATTGAGTCTTATCAGAATAAAACTAATCAAAAAGTTTATGTTTTTATCAATGAATTGTCAGCTTCTGGAGGGGTTTATGCATCTGCTCCTGCTGCTACAATTGTCGCCAACCCCACAGCCATGGTCGGTAGCATAGGAGTGGCTGGAGGGTATGCTCCTAAGTTTACTAATATTATATCTTATTCTGAAGGACTATTAGGAGCTACAATTGATGGAAATATTGACTTTACACCAATTTATAGAGGTAAATGTAAGCAACCAGATAATGGTCTCAATATCTCAGATGAATATATTAGGGATTGTATTAACCCAAATATTGATTCTTCATATGCATTTTTTGTGGATCATATTAGTAAATATAATAATATCCCAGTAGAGACAATCCGAGATGAAATCGGAGCTAGAGTTTTCTTAGGAGACTCTCCTGAGGCTACCAAATATGGTTTTGTAGACAAAGTAGGTAATGAAGACTTTGTAATCAATCTCATTAACCAAGAATTAAATCAAGGTAATCCAGTAGATATTATCAATGTCGCCGAATACACAGGAGGATTATTAGATATATTATTCGGAACAATTTTCTATAAAGATAAAGCTAAAGTAAGTTTAGCTCACACATCTTTCTGCCAGAGCAATACTCCCCTATTAATTTATGGAGATATAACTCAAATCAGATCTAGTATTTGTGAGAAGTAGTATCTTGATATATTCTATAAAAAATTTATAGAATTAGTATTATAGCTTGTTAGGAATTTTATTAAAATTATCTACTTTCAGGAGCAAATCTTTCAATTAATGATTCTTCAAATTGAATAGTTGCTCCATATCCAGAGTCGAGTATGATTGCCTCTAATTTTTTATCATATCCGGTAAATATTGCTATCCCTACAATAATAATTAATAATCCAAATATCTTCTTTGTTTTATTAGCGGCATTCATATGAGTAGTAATTTTATCTATTAATTTACCACCAAAATAAGCTATAAGTAAAAGTGATAATGCCAGTCCAAATGTAAAACCTATTAGATATACAAAACCTATCAAAAACCCTGAAGGAAGAATACTAGCTATTATAAATAAATATGTTGGGGAACAAGTAGTAAATACAGGTCCAAGTGCAAACCCAATAAGCATATCACCAGCATAATTTTTCTTCTTATAACCTGTCCCTATAGCTTTATTTCCCATAATACTAATTTTTTGTACAAATGGAATGCTTGCCCAAAAAGAAGGTATTAAGATAGCGAAACCAACAAATACTATAATTCCTCCCGATAGTATATTCCAAAAATACTGCGGGATATTAATAAAAAGAGTACTTGCCTTAAGTAAAAGTGTAAATAAAATTACAGATATAGACAGCGATACAATCACAATAACTGCTCTTTTGGATATATAGTGTTTATCAGTCTCAGAAGAGCCAATTACTATTGGTAGAAGCGGTAATATACATGGAGCTAAGACTGTCAATATACCCGCTAGAATAGATATTAGTAGAAACAGCATAGAATTAATTTATTTGTGAAATAATATTCTCTAGTTTAGAGCCACCACTCCATTTTTTAATTAGACCACCATCTTTATCCACCTGTACAAGTGTATGCTGAGTTGTAACCCCATATTTCTTTTTTAATTCAGTCTCTTTATCATAATCGGCTTTTAG
Source organism: Minisyncoccia bacterium (assembly GCA_049449075.1). GTDB lineage: Bacteria > Patescibacteriota > Minisyncoccia > SW-4-49-11 > SW-4-49-11 > CALRBF01. The sequence goes on from JBMTTF010000027.1 coordinate 4,573, forward strand.
AATTATAACCCCTGCTGGAATTGAAGCTAAATTATTTTCTATGTCATTATTCAATGCTTTACATGAAGGACACCAAGAAGCATGAAAGAATATTACAACCTTTCCTGTCTCTGCTAAAGAAATCTTTTCTTCACTATATGACTGATATGACCCCTTATCTAGATCTTCAGTATAATCTATACTCTTTTCTTCAGTCTGCAAACTATTTAACTCTTTAATATCCTCAATTGTATCATTATTAACTGTGGTAGCAATATCTTCTTTATATCCTCTTCCAAAGGAAAAATAAACAATTATACCTATAATAATCACTATGATAACAAATCCTATCTTCTTATTCATATATTTTGACTTATTGTGATAATATATTTATATTTTACCACAGATTAATAATTGAACATATACAATGTATGAGATTATATTTACCCAAAATCAACCTCTTCCATATTAGGGACAATAGCCAAATGTGCTTCTGGTATTGTATAAATATATTTACCCTCTTCTGACAATCTAAAATTGGCTTTGGATATAGGTTCTATATCAGGGTTAGTCCAGAAATCTCTTGTGCCAAAATTATGATATTGTCCTTTTTGATACATAATATTACCAAATGGTATAGTGGGTATATTATTCCTTATATGCTCTCCCATAGGATGTTTGATTGTACCATCAGGTTCAGTAACCGGCTTAACTTGTGTATGCCAATTCCCAGCTATAATCAATGTATTTCCTTCCCCTAATCCATTTAATACATTTTGTGACATTGCTAAATCTCTCTCGTTCTCAGATGTATCCCTTCTTATATTTGGATCAATATCGTGGTCAAATAGAATAATTTTATCCAATAAACCTTCCTCTTTTAACTTCTTTAATAAAATAAAATGTCCAGCAGTAATCCGACCATCTCGACTATCTTTAATATCCTCAAAATTTAGATTGTCATTGGCTAGAAACTCTTGTATAAATTCTCCAAGCTCCCGTGAACTCCATTCCAGAGCTATATTATTAAAACCAAATTTTTTGAATAAAGTATAGATTACATCTGGATTTTCTTTAACCCCATGCATCTCACCTAATATAAAAGCCTGCGTCTCAGCTAACTGTTGCCTGAGACTATTCACAGCAAACTCATCAAAATCTGTTTCTATCTCTTGCAAATCATAACCCTCAACAGCCTGCCTAAAATCATGTTCCATTATCTCTGTTTCTGTTTCTGAAAATTGTCTGAATTCAAATCTTTCCATATTGGTATGTTAATTCTATCCTAGATTATATCATTTTTTTAATTAAAATAGTAATAATAACTATTCTATTTTATCTGATTTTGCTAAATTACATCTCGCACATAATAACTTTATGTTTTTAACACTTAAACTGGTTCCGCCTCTTGAAAATGGTAAATCATGGTCAAAGTGTAAATTCTTTGTTGAGCCACACAAAACACACTTTCCAAAGTCTCTTTTCCAGACCTCCTTCTTTACTTCGCTAGGTATAAGCCTTGTATGTGCAAGATCTATATGTTCATTTGTAGTTAAATCTTGTTCGTCTGATAATTGTAAAGTAAATACAAAAACCTTTCTTTTTCCGTCATTTTCAATATTGTAGTCAATTAAATCAAATAATCCTTTTAACGACCAAACACCAGGCAAAATCTTTTCATAAACTTTCACTATTTCTGCTTCAGAAATATCACTTTTAAAATTTTCTACTGCTTGAATAAATTTTCCATTTTGAGTTAGTGTACCATTTTTTGTTTTTTTTGTTTGATCAATTAATTTCGGACTAATTTCATAAGAAGTTTTTGGCTGGTCGTGCCCTTCGTATTTGATAGTAATACCATCATCAGAAATTCTGTCAATGTAAGGAGCGTTAGCTCTACGTGACATTAGGATAACTGAGTATTTAGGATTCATTCTAAAATTCATACCTCTTTGTAATGTTTGCACGTTCTCAATTTCACACATTTCTCGATATGAATATATTTGATCTAACATAGTATAATTAAAAAATATATTTTCAATGTTTTGGCGGAGAGTAAGAGATTCGAACTCTTGATACCTTACGGTATACACGCTTTCCAAGCGTGCGCACTAGACCAACTATGCGAACTCTCCTATTGTTTATGCTTTATAGTTTAACAAATTTTTGTTTTTTTGGCTAGTGTTTGGATTAATTATGAATTTTGAATTATGAGTTATCCATCCCATCAGGCAAAGCCTGACACCACTCAAAGAGGGGAATTTAGCTCAGTCCAAACCCACCCTGCGGGCACCCTCGCCAGCGAGGGACAGTTTTAGTGTCCTCCCTTGGGGGAGGTGTCATCGTAGGTGACGGAGGAGGACTTCCATGCGACTAAAAGGTCGCTCCTACAAAATCAATAAACCTCTCAGACCTTACTTGCCAATAACCTATTTTTTAGCTATAATATATGAGATTTTGAATATTAACTTTAAGAGATATAGATATGGATACTTCTAGCAAACCGGATGCGCTGACACGAGTTTCTCTTTTTTTTGTGAATAAATGGAGAATTAGTCTTTTATTAGCTATTGGGCTTATTGTATTAGGTATTTTTTCTTTTACTACCTTTCTAAAAAGAGAGGGGTTCCCTACTATTGAAGTACCCGTAGCGGTAATTCAGACTCCTTATTTTGTGGACGACAAGGCTTTGGTGGATAAAGAGATTACTAAACCGATTGAGGCTAGTATTAGCGATATTACTGAGATTGAATCTATTATTTCTACTACAGCGGATAATTTTTCTAATATTACAGTACAGTTCAAGGGAGATATTAATTCCAAAGATGGAGCTGAATTATTAAAAGATGCTGTTGCTGAGGCGACTTTGCCGGAGAAGGCTAAACCTAGTTTTCTTACCTTTAATGCGGGGTCATTAGACAATGAGAATGATTTAGTTTTTAGTCTTGTAGGAGATGATAAGTCTATTACCGACTTACAAAATAAAGCTGATTTCCTTTCTAAGGAACTGGAATCTGTCTCTTCTGTTATTAAAACAAATGTAATAGATTTACAGGAATTACAGACTAATCCTATCACAGGACAATCTAATATAGAGCAGGTCAAATTTGCAAGATCTGCTTATAGGGATGAGGATAATAAATTGGTATTCAAAGATGCTATTTTAATTGGAGCTATCAGAGAGCAAAATATTGGGACGGTGGAGTTTTCCAAAGCTATTCAAGATAAAATTCAGACTATAAAAGACGATGGTAATTTAGATGGATATAATGTTGTCTTCGGTGGTGGAGATAGTTCAGGCTCACTAATACAACAACTATCTGTATTACAACAAAGTGCTATTACTGGACTATTGGCTGTGATGACAGTGCTATTCTTAATTGTCAATTGGAGAGCTTCCTTTATTATCGCTCTATTTATACCTATTTCTATCTGTTTTACCTTGATTGGGTTATATCTAATTGGATATTCTCTCAATACTCTTTCTCTATTTGGACTTATTTTGGTTATTGGTCTTATTGCGGATGATGCGATTCTGGTAATTGATGCTATTGATAGCTCCCGTAAGGCTGGTTATAAGGGCAAGAAAGCTGTAATTCATGCTATTAATACCGTAGGTCTGGCTGATGTCTCTGGTACATTGACTACAATTTTAGCTTTTGCACCTTTAGCAGCTGTATCTGGGATTTTGGGTGAATTTATTAGATTAATCCCGATTACAGTTATATTGACGCTTACTCTATCTCTTATTATAGGATTAACTCTTGTACCGTTCTTTGCCAATTATATTCTACCTCACTATGAGGCTGAAACTGGTATTAAGCCTAATCGTAAAGGACTTTCTAAAATCTTGTATAATATTCTGTATTTCATCCCAAGAATTGTAGATTGGGTGAATTTGCAAGTATATAGATTTATTCATTGGTATCTGGATAATATTTGGCGAAGTATTGCTGTATTTGTAGTTACCATTGGACTAATTGCTGGTGGGTTTGTATTAGCAGGTAAGTTAGAATTCTCAATCTTTGCTCCAGCTAAGGATACAAACCAAATTAGCATCACCACTTCCCTACCAAATAATCAAAATTTAGATAAAGCTAAGGAGACAATCAAGGAAATTGAAAATATAATAAAAGAGACTAATGCTGACTATATTGATGATATTACCTACTTCAATACTGATGCACAGGGATCTTTGATGTTTGTCAGTCTTACCCCTCTTAATGAAAGAGATAAGACTGCTCCGTCAATTGTAACAGAATTACAAAATAAAATTGATGATAATAAGAACTTGAAAGACTCAAGAACCATAGTACAACAAGCAGGAGCTGGACCTCCTACTGATGAATATCAAATTACTTTACAAATTTTCTCTGATGACCAAAAAACTCTAGAGAATACTACTAAAGAAGTCTTAGACTTTACTAAAGATATAGAATTAGCAGATGGTGATATAAAAGATGTAATTGTAAGTAATCTTGATACTATTAGCAAAAAAGATGGAAAAAGATATGCTGCTGTAAAAGTAGCTGTTTCTGATGGAGAAAATACTGCCTTAGTACTAGAAGCTCAAACTGCCATTAAAGACAAATTTGAGACAGATGAGTTCAGAAATAAATATAATTTAGAAAAAGATGCAGTAGCTTTTGACTTAGGACAACAAGGTGAGAATTTAGAGTCATTTAATTCTGCTATATTTGCTTTGATTCTGGCAATTATAATTATGTATGTGTTGTTAGTATTACAGTTCAATTCTCTGACCCAACCATTCTTAATTTTAGTCGCTGTACCATTCTCTTTCCCTGGTCTATTCTTAGGATTGTATTTGACTGATAACCCACTTAGCTTCTTCTCTATGATTGGGATTACAGGACTAGTAGGTATTGTGGTCAATAATACAATCTTACTCTTAGATTATGCCAATGTAATTAGAGAAGAGACTGGCTCTATCAAAGAAGCTATCTCTGAGGCTATAAAATACCGCTTTAGAGCTTTGATTACTACTACTTTATCTACTTTAGTAGGAATTTTACCTCTAGCCTTCACTGACCCATTTTGGGAGGGGCTGGCCTATTCTATAGTATTTGGACTGACCTCCAGTACAATCTTAGTGATATTCGCTTATCCTGTATTCTATGCAATGCTAGAACATAGCCGAAGATTTGTTTGGAGAAATGTATTTAA
>JBMTTF010000028.1:0-9559 GCA_049449075.1 Minisyncoccia bacterium
ATTGACCGTAGTCAATACGAGCCAGGGAGCGTTCAAGCTGATAGAGCTCAGCACTCCTGTCGCACCATGGCGATACAATCTGATAGAACTCTACCAGTTGTAGGGGCCGAGTGCCCTTCAACCCTTCCAGTGCCAGGAGGCTATTGCGAGCTTTCTCCTCCAGCTCCTCCTTAACCGAATTTGAGGAGAAAAACGAGAGGATCCGCTTTCGGATCTTAATGGGGCTTTCGAGGGTGATGGTCATGGACCAAATCTCCTGTTAAATGAACATAAATAATTATACCACAAATTTAACAAAATGTCAATATATATAGACAAATATTTTAAGACTTTATAATCACACTTTGGCCATCTTTATCTTGTATTGTATAACCTAATTCTGATAACTCTTGTCTTAATTTGTCAGCCTGTTCAAAGTCTTTGTCAGCACGGGCTTGATTGCGGTTATTAAAAATTTCTACTATCTCAGCTGGGATTGAGGTTTTGGTAAGGGGTAAATCCAGAGCTAGTACTCGCTCTAGTCTTTGGAATAATTTGATTATATGTCGTCTTGGGATAGGCTCTTGGGCGTCTATTGCTGTATTGACTTCTTTGATAAAGTCAAATATATGAGCTATAGCCTTAGGTGAGTCCAGGTCAAAGAATAGAGATTTTTTGAAATTATTATAAGTGTCTCGAATTTGCTTTTGAATGGCTAGATTTCTTTGATGAGGCTTGATACTATTGACTCGATTAATAAAGTCTATAATTCTTTGGCGGGTTTGTTTAGCTTGAGTTAGAGAATTCCAAGAGAAATCTATATCGGAGCGATAATGTGCCATTAAAACCAATAATCTTAAATCTAGTGGGGAATAGCCTTGTTCTATAATATCATCAAGAGTGATAAAAGTCCCAGCTGATTTTGACATTTTGGCTGTGTTGACGGTAAGGAAATAGCTATGTAGCCAATAATTAGCCATTGTCTTGCCAGTATCTGCTTTGAACTGAGCTATCTCATTGGTGTGATGAATTGGAATATGGTCTTTACCTCCTGTATGGATGTCAAAGGGAGCATGAAGTAGTGAGTCAGCCATTACTACGCATTCAGAATGCCAGCCAGGGAAGCCAACTCCCCATGGGCTATCCCATTCCATTTGTCTAGTCTCATCTTTAGGGGAGAATTTCCAGAGAGCAAAGTCTGAGTTAGATTTTTTCTCTCCCATCTCTACTCGGGACCCTGCTTCTTGTGCATTTAGTTTGAGATGAGCAAAGGCAGCATATTCTGGGAATTTAGTAGTATCAAAGTATACTCCATCACTAGTAATATATGTATAGCCTTTACGTTCTAGTCTTTTGATGAGATTAATCTGTTCTCTTATATATTCGGTGGCTTTGGGGTAATGGGAGGAGGGTATAATATTGAGTTTAGCTAAGTCTTCTTTCCAAAGATTAGTGTATTTGAGAGCTACTTCTTGGGCGGTGAGTTGTTCTCTTTTAGCTCCTTTTTCTAATTTATCCTCTCCCGTATCCTCATCACTGACCAAATGCCCTACATCTGTAATATTGGTCACAGAGTATACATTATAATTATGTAATTGTAGAGTTCTTTTGAGTAAATCATCAAATAGAGATTTTCTTAAATTACCAATATGCTGTCTATCATATACAGTAGGACCACAGCTATAAATCGAAACTGTTTTTGGGTTAATCGGCTTGAAGGGTATTATAGCTCGAGCTGGTGTATTATACAGTTTTATCATAATACAATTATTGTAGGGGGTTAGATGTTACTTTATTTGGGGGGCGATAGGTAGAATAAAAGGTATCTCTCTTAATCATTACATCGCCCTCATAAATCTCTCTATAGGCTACGGTTTTCATTGACCCATCTGGACTTGATTCTAACACTACTGGCTCAATAGTTTTGGCGGTTTTGCCAGTTGAGGTTCCATAAATTTCATAATACAGAATAGTACCTACAATATAGTGTTGAATCAAAATATGATGATTGGTATCATTTTGGAATTTAAAGTCAGGTTTTGGTAAGTAGATTGTAGCATCAAGCCCAGGTTTTCCATAATAATTTACTACATAAGAGTGATTGCGCCTCTCTGTAATCGGTAATCCTGCATTAAGAGCAGCTCTAAATAGAGTGGTAGATACTTGGCAAATACCACCTCCATATTCTGGTATAGTTTTATCACCTTTAATTACTAGTTCTGGTAAATATCCATTACGAGCATCTACCTTACCCAGAGTGTTTACAAAAGAAAACTCCTCTCCAGGTTTCAACAGAGTGCTAGAAATTTTATTGGCAGCTACATTAATATTCTTAACTCTACTTTTACTAGAACCTCTAAAGTTAGACTCACCCTTACCTAACAGAGTTTTGACTCCTAGTGCATCGAACTGTGATTCATCAATTAGTGGAGATGTGACTGCTACAAATAATTCAGTTTTCTTAATCCCTGCCAACATATCATTCTTAATTCGCTTAGAACTTTCTTCCATCATTAATTTGGTTCCTTCTTGTCCTGGTTCTAAAATTTCAATTTGTTGGGTTTCAGGGTTAAATCTTAATTTTGCATTCACAGGCTGACTAGTCAAAGTTTTTTGAACGGATTCTAGATATTCTTTTATGATATCTTGGGACAGATCGATTTTTTTACTTGTCTGATCAATTGTAATCCAAGTTATAATTTCTTCAGAAGGTATATTTATATTAGTACTATTAAAAAATATAGTATGTTCTTTTATCATGGCATCTAAATTCTGTTTTTGCGATTCCCAAGAAGCTGTAGTAATACTAGGGAGTTCTTTATTGAGTGGAATTGCTAATTTTATCTCATCTTTATTTAGGTTAGCCGCAATATTAGCAGATATTGTTTTAGTATCCAAACTCTCTCCAGGTTGTTCGGGAATAATAGTAATTTCCCCATCTTGATAATCTAATTTTGCATCAACAAGAGTTTTAAGAGCTGGGTTCACCTTAGCACCCAATACTGACTCTAAAACTTCATTATCACTGGTATAGATCCAGTTTATATCAGTATCTTGGAGAGTTTGGCTTATGCTAGCTATAATATTGCTATTTCTTTTTACTCTATAGGCTTGTACTAAAGTATCATCTGTATTAAGTTTTATCCCTAATTCTTCTAATGTAGTTGTATATTCTTGATCTTCATAAGTTAATATAATATTTTTATTACTTAGACTTTTATTTTTCTCATCTAATATAGTGAAGGCTTCCTTTAAATTCTTAGAGCTAATATCTAAGCCCTGTACCGAAACTTTAGGATAAACTGAGTCACGATAAACATAGGCAAACCCTCCAAAGGTAATAGCTAAGGTAACTAGGATCGAACCTAGAATTATTAATGGTATTTTAACTTTTTTCCAAAAATTTTTCATATATAGTATGTATATCTTATCATAGTTTACTATAGCTTTAATATATTATCAAATATATTTCCCTCTTATTTGACGAAATATTTTATATAAATAGAAAACTAATCTTTTATGAATAAAAATTTGGCTATTTGGATAATCAATAGTCTGCCCTCCGAATTGTTTTTTGAATCTAGAAATTCCTTGCCAAGATTTTTTAGTGTTTGACACTCCCCAAAAATCATATATTTTTTTACCTAGATTTTTAGCCTCCAAAATAGATTCCCATTGTAATAGAGGTGGAGCCATTAGTTTGCGATTTTGGCTACTGGATGCTCCATGTAGATAAATTCTCTGCTCGGGGGTATCTAGAATTATATTGGCAGCTAATATATCTTGATTATACTCTGCTATTACTAAGGATGCTTTCAGCTTATCAGAGGAATGTTGTAATAAATTTCTATAGTGAGACTTAGGGTGAATTGCAAATTCACCTCTCTTAGAGGTATCTTGTATTAAATTAAAAAAAATATCAAAGTATTTATCAAAATCGGGATTACTTTTATGGATTGTATTAACTTTGATTCCTTTCTTTTGAGCTAACCTAATATTATATCTCATTTTGGAATGCATATTCTGTAATAAATCCGTCTCTGTCTTTTCTAAATCCAATATTTGAGTTTGATGAGGTAGTCTTTCGAGAACACTATTTTGAGAATAGTGAACTAATAACTGATTATAATTATGGGATATATCTTGAGCCGGTTCAATGAAAGTAAATACTGCTTTATATTTAGAGGCAATAGTATTGATATCTTTCCAAAATTCTTCAATCTGGGATGGCTGTAGCTTATCCTGGTATAGTATTGGTCCTCTTGGTATATAAATTTGGGTGTATTTTGAAATGAGTTTATACACATAAACTTGAGCAAATATTGCGGTTTCACCATTTTTATTTTTTATACTTATTCTTTCTAGATTAAGATAATCTTTTTTGATTAGATGAGCCCAATCTAAAAGTTGATAATATTCTGGGATATTAGTGGGGGATGGCTGTTCCGATAACAATATCATATTAATTGTGGATCTAAAGTTTTAGATATCTCAATAATTTCTTCTATAGAACTTAATCCATTCACAGAACCTATTTCTCTTAAAACAGATGATGACTGTATAATACCCCATTTTAGAGCATTTGATAAATCATTAGATTGAATCAAAGCAGCTAGAAACCCGGCCGCAAAAGCATCTCCTGCTCCAGTGGTCTCAACTTTCCTAACGGTCCTAGCTGGTAAATGCCAAATATTATTATTATCACTAACATAGGCTCCGTTATTCCCATCAGTTAATCCAATAGTCTTAACCCCCATAGTATGTAATGACTTAATGAGATTAGGTATATGCTCATCAGAAGAATTAATTATATACTGCACCTCTTCTTTATTCACAAATATGACATCTGTTTTTGATAAAATTTTGTGAATAAAATTGAGATTATGTTTCAGTAAATATGAACCTGGATTAAAGGCAATCTTATAGTTCAAATCTACAGTAATAAACTTTTCTAATAGCTGTTCACTTCCTTTACTAAGGGATGTAATATATACCCATTCACTTTCTGGTACAATTAAACTCGTATAATCTTTGGGTTTATGATGGGAGAGAACCACCCTTTCTCCATTAATAGATAAAATTGTGGATTGATTAATCCCAGATTGCTCATTTGGAACTATATGTTCTGTATTCAAATTAGTTTCACTTAAAGCTTCTAATATGTATTTAGATAGATTATCAGTACCTATTGAGGCTACGAGTGCTGTATCAACTCCTAATAAACTGAGACCATAAGCTAGGTTGTAAGCATTACCTCCTATATATTCATGCATTTCAGAAACTGGTATTTTATGCCCAATCTCTAAATTGACTACACAGTTACCAGGGTTGAGATCGGAGGGCAGTATATTTATGTTAGACAATAATAAAAATCTATCTAGACTTATATCTCCAATTACAGTACATTGATAAGACATATTAATTATGGATTAATAGTAATAATTCTTTCACTTGAATTTATAACTTCAAAGGTGATGTTGGTATGAGGTACACTCTTCCATAGATTGGGAGTTTTATTAGCCCATTCAACCAATAAAATATTATTAGACTTTTGAATAATATCAATTATACCTAATTCCAACAACTCCCATTCTTGGTTTAACCTATATAAATCAAAGTGATATACTTTATATTCTGATGAAGGAATAGGATAAGACTTCATAATTACAAAAGTAGGGCTAGTTATAGGTTGTTTAACCCCCATACTAGCTATCAAACCTTGACTAAAAGTAGTCTTTCCACCACCTAACTCACCTTCTAGCAGAACTACATTTGGTCTTTTTTTAGACAAAATTTCTTGAGCTATATTCTTTGCTATTTCTTGGGTTTCTATACTAGATTTTGAAATTATCTCCATAAAATTATAATACTTTTACTCCTAGCACTCTCTCTAATTCCGCAAAGTCAGTTATATGGTCTAATACCTTTAGAATCCCAGAAACTTCCAGAGTTGTCATTCCTTCCTCAATAGCCAGTTTCTTAATATTAGCGGTTGATGCATTGGCGATAATAGTTTCTTTGACTTTAGGAGTTAGTGCTAATACTTCAAATATAGCAATAATACCATTATATCCATTGGGATGATCTGGAGTTGAGTTAGATTCAAGAATAGTATCTGGGATTATATGATGATATCTATCAGGTAATTTCGATTTTATCATCTCTTTTTGTTCGGCAGAAAGTATAATCGTGGTTGCATTAGTAGGGTCTATTTTTCTAATAATTCTTTGGGCAATAGTGACATTGACAAAGGTGGCTATCTCAGAAAGTCCAATACCTAAATCATATAATCTTAGAATGGCTGAGGCTGCATCATTCGTATGTAATGTGGATAATAATAAATGTCCAGTAGCTGCAGTTTGCATAGCTACTTTAGCTGTCTCTGCATCTCTTATCTCTCCAATTAAAACTATATTCGGGTTTTGTCTTAATAAAGCTCTAATAGCATTTGGAAAGCTATATCCGGTCTCTTCATTAATACTTGTTTGTAAAATTCCAGACAATTTGTATTCAATAGGGTCTTCTATAGTGATAATTTTGACTCCAGGTTGATTTAGAGTATTAAGAGTTGCATATAGGGTTGTAGATTTACCAGCACTAGTTGGTCCAGTTACTAAAATAAGTCCAGTCGTTGCTTTTAAATGCTCTTGTAAAAGTTGAATATTATAATCGTCCATTCCCAAATCTTGTAATTTTAGCTTAGCAATATCTGATCTTAATATTCTAAGCACAATAGTTTGTCCATAACCTCCAGGAATTATAGAGACTCTGACATCAAAGTTTTTATCAGCAAAAATAGTGAATCTTCCTTCCTGAATTTTATTAGCTATATCAAGGGGAAGTCCTGTAAAAATTTTGATTTGAGTTAGAATTTGAGGATATAAAGATTTTGGTACACGAGCTTCCTCATATAATATACCATCAATTCTAAATCTAATAATCAAATCAGACATATCAGGCTCAAGGTGAATATCAGTAGCTCTTTTAGTTAAGGCGGTATCAGTAATAGCAATTAACTGGTCATTAATAGACATTGACTCAGATATATTTTTTAGTTCAGGTAGGGTATTGGTTGATTTCTTAATATGGATTCCTCGTGATAAGGCCGATGTTAAAGTAGATTCATATATTTCATCTACATATGATATATCTCCTGCTACAGACAAGACTTCTTCTATAGAGGTTTCTCCATTAATTACATGTAGAACTCCATCTTGAAATAAAGTCACCATACCATTCTCAACAGCTTTTCTAAATATCCTAAATTCTGGAGTATTATTCACAATTAAGTCTTTGATATTATCTCGAGTCTCGAATAGCTCATATAAAGCTAATCTGCCTTTGTATCCAATTCCATAACACTTAGAACAGCCTTTAGGCCTATATAACTGAGTAATCTCTTGGGGAATAGTTATATTAGATTTAGGAGATATTATGGCTAGAGCTTTTTTGATAGAATCTACTTCTTGTTCTTCTGGGATATATGCCTCCTTACAATCACAGAGCCTTCTTACTAATCTTTGAGCTATAAAAATATTCATCGCTGAGATTATTAATTGTGGACTTGCCCCAAACTCTTTAAGTCTCGTTATTATCCCAACAGAATCATTAGTGTGAATAGTAGAAAATACTAAATGGCCAGTTATAGATGCATTCACAGATATACTAGCAGTTTCATTGTCTCTAATTTCTCCAACCATAATTACATCAGGGTCTTGTCTTACAATAGCTTTTAATCCATTAGCAAAGGTATAACCTTTTTTTGTATCTATTTGAGTTTGGTTAATGTTTTGTAATCTATATTCAATTGGATCCTCAATAGTAATTATATTAGTTTCAGTCCTGTTTACATAATTAAGAAAAGAGTATAGACTGGTAGTTTTACCTGACCCCGTGGGACCAGATAACATAATCATACCTTGAGGTTTCTCTAAGTTTCTAACTATAATATCTAAAAAAGATTTACGAATTCCAAAGCTATAAATATCCAAATTATGAATTTGTGTATTAAGAAGTCTCATTACAACAATCTCCCCAGTTTTACTAGGCAGTATAGATACTCTAACATCAATAGATTGCTTTATATTTCCATTACTTTCTTTAATAGTAATACTGAATCTCCCATCTTGAGATGTGGTTTTTATATTTAAAACCAGAGAAGCTAAGTTTTTGACTCTTGAGATTAATAATTTATACATCTCATTATCAAAATTTAAAATGTCTTGCAGTACTCCATCTATACGATACCTAAGTCTAGTTATATCACCTTTCGGTTCTATATGTATATCACTAGCTAATGATGTAATAGCTCCAGCACAAATAATCTGCATTAACTCAGAAGTCTCAACTGCATTAATTTTACGAGCAAAATCTTCTAACTCCATAACACCCTTCGTAGTTTCTTGGATCATCTGAATTGGTATAGTCAATTGGTCTTTTACCAGCTCACTCCTTTCTTGTAAAAATTTATAGGTATTATAACCTTTCTCTAAGCTATATTTTGAGACTAGATATAAATCTAAATTATATTTACTTTGAGATAATTTTTGTAAGATAGTCTTAGCAAAAGTATTAGATATATCCTGTATAGCAATTTTGAGATGTAAACCAGATCTTTGAAAAATTATCATCTGAGATCTTTTTGCTTGCTCTTCACTTAGAATCTTAAGAGCATCTGGATTAATTGGAATAAACTGTAAATTTAGATAAGCCATTCCAAGATGATTAGCTAAATTCTGAGTTGTAAGCTCCTCTTCTTTTTTATGAATTATAGCTAAATTTAAATCTACTGCATTTTCAGAATGCAGTTTGTCATGAAAATTCTGACGACTAGATTTTTTTTGTTTTAATGTTGAACTCATGGATAGAAAAATATATAATTTTATATTAGCATAAAATAACAAACATAGCAAATACAATTGCAATTAATTAGATAATATATTATCCAATGATTAAACGAAATAATTATATATAATCTTATGTTATCCACAACCTAAGAAGGAGGTACAAATATAAAATATAATATGATATAATTTATGTTATATAATATAAACTCAAAATATAATATGAGCGTAAGAAAAGGGTTCACTCTATTAGAAATGGTATTAGTCATAACATTAATAGGAATAATTATATCAGTAGCATTAGTAGTAATAAACCCTAATAGCCAGATAGCAAAAGTCAGAAATTCTCAAAGGATATCAGATGTAAATACAATATATAGTGCTGTAGAACAATACTTTACAGATAATCTAACTTATCCAGAAGGGATGACAACAACAAAGAAAGATGTTTGTAATGGTAGTACAGTTGTTGAAAATTGTATAGACTTAAGTGGACTAGTACCGACATATTTAGCATCTGTCCCAATAGATCCAAGCGGGGTAGCATATCAGATCTATATAAATTCAGATAATAATAGAATTGGAGTAGAAGCCGCAGGTAGTGAGTTAGGACAGAGTATAGCATTGAATCTTATTTCTACAACAACTCCATCTACTCCAACCCCGACACCAACACCGACCCCAGCAGTGACAGCAACAGGAGGTAATATTACAACAATTAATGAAAATGGGACTTG
>JBMTTF010000029.1:0-9431 GCA_049449075.1 Minisyncoccia bacterium
TGCCAATTCCACTCCTCCTGCTATTATTCTACCTGATGAGAGTGGTTATACCGTTGGAGATGCAAACTGGCCAAATAGGAATACACCATTAAACTATGACACTAATCCTTCAGATACTCCGAATTGGATTGTTTTAGCTGATGACAGCGCCACAGCTGGTGCTACAACAGAGTATAAAGTTGAATTTGAGCAAGGTACATCTCCTGATCCTAATAAAATAATATCTACAGGGAAAGTAACTAGAAATGGGATTGTGGTTGAGAGAACTTTGGAGAAAGTTTCTACCATAATAGAAATAGCTCCATGACCCTTTGATTAGATTTTATATGTATAACTTTGATATTAAAAAGAGAATTAACAAATTAAGACAAGAGATTAAAAAACATCGTTCTAACTATCATACTAAAGATATATCTACGATATCAGGAGGAGTATTAGATAGTTTAATGCATCAATTATCTCAATTAGAGGCTGCATATCCAAATTTGATTACTCCTGATTCACCGACTCAGAGAGTGGGGGGAGAAGTATTGCCAGAATTTGAAAAAGTAGCTCATAATAGCCCTATGATGTCACTGAATGATGTTTTTGATGAGACTGAGTTATTGCAATGGGAGTTGAGAAATCAAGGTATAGTCAAGGATATCAAAGATTGTCAATACTTTGTAGAGCTTAAATTAGATGGCCTGGCAGTTAGTATTAAATATGAACATAATAGTCTCATTCAAGGTGTGACTAGAGGCAATGGTCAGGAAGGTGAGAATATTACTCATAATATCAAAACTATTCAAGATATTCCTCTCATATTAAATCAAAAAGAGCAAATTATAGCTCACATTAATAGTTTAAATACAAATTTAGCTGAAAGATTTACTAAAAATTGGCAGGGTAATTGTGAGATAAGAGGCGAAGCATATATCAGATATTCTCAATTAGATTTGATTAATCAAAAACTAAAATCTCAAGGTCAGCCTGAATATGCAAATGTCAGGAATTTAGCAGCTGGTTCATTGAGACAATTGGATAGTAGTATCGCTGCTAGTAGAGGACTAAATTTTTTTGCTTGGGGGCTTATTACAGATTTAGGTCAGAGAACTCAACAAGAGGAATATTGGATTCTAGAGGCTTTAGGATTACCTGTAGTGAGAGAGAATAAATTAGTCATATCTATACAACAAGTACAACAATATTATAATGAAATTTTGCTTTTAAGAGAAAAAATTGATTTTGCTTATGATGGGGTGGTGGTTAAGGTAAATGATAAGAAACTCCAAAATGAATTAGGTGTTACTGGGAAAGGACCACGATTTATGATCGCTTATAAATTCCCTGCTGAGGAGGTTACTACCCAAGTTATAGATATAATCTCTCAAGTTGGTAGAACTGGTAAAGTTACTCCAGTAGCAATAATGAATCCAGTTAATGTTTATGGAGTGAGTGTAACTAGAGCTACTCTACATAATCAAGATGAAATTGAGAGATTAGGTCTTTTGATTGGGGATACTGTAATTATTAGAAGAGCTGGGGATGTGATTCCAGAAATAGTCAGAGTTTTAACAGATCTTAGAATAGGCTCTGAAAAATCTTATATTTATCCTACTGTCTGTCCAGAATGTGGGACTAATTTGATTCAAGCTCAGGCTCAGGTGAATAGATATTGTCCTAATCCTAAATGTCTAGCAAGACATATTGAGTATTTAGCTTATGCGGTCTCTAAA
The DNA here is from genome assembly GCA_049449075.1 of Minisyncoccia bacterium. Taxonomy (GTDB): domain Bacteria; phylum Patescibacteriota; class Minisyncoccia; order SW-4-49-11; family SW-4-49-11; genus CALRBF01. The sequence goes on from JBMTTF010000029.1 coordinate 1,719, forward strand.
GAAGGATTCAATATCGATGGATTAAGTAAACAAATATTATTAAGACTACAAGAAGCTAGATTAATTCAGCATATTAATGATATATTTACATTAAGTATGGATGATATAAAAGTTATTGCTGGTTTTGGTGATAAATCAGCTATGAATTTATTTAATAGTATTCAAAGCTCAAAAAAAATTAACTTTAGAAGATTTATTCAATCTTTAGGTATCCCTATGGTGGGGAATCAAACGGCATTACAATTATCTCGACATTTTAAGAATTTAGACGAGTTTTTACAAACTAATTTAGAAAAACTACAGACTATTCCAGATATTGGGGAGAAAGTTTCTCAATCCATTATAGATTATATTCATAATGATAATAATTTATCTATTATACAAGAATTATTACAAGCAGGAATAGTCATAGAATATACTAAAATACAGCAGGGTATCTGGGCTAATAAAAATGTATGTATTACAGGGGTATTTGATAGATTCACTAGAGATGAATTAAAACAGAAAATAGAGTCGGAGGGGGGTATTGTGGGCTCTCAAGTCAGCTCAAATACAGATATTCTATTGGTAGGAGCAAAAGCTGGGAGTAAATTAGAAAAAGCTACAAAATTGGGTATCAAAATTATGACATAGTTAGATCTTAAACTCTAATATTTGACCAAATCCATAATCTTGGGTACAATAATATATATAGATAAAACATATATGAGGATATTATTCGCAAGTGGTGGAACTGGGGGACATATTTTACCAGTTATTGCTGTAAAAGAAGAATTAGAAAAACTAGCTCAGGTACAGCAGATACCTGTAGAGTTTTTGTTAGTAGGTCAGTTAGATGATGTAGCTAAACAATTATTAGAGGCTCATAATGTGCCTTATAAAGAGGTTTATGCTGGTAAAGTTAGAAGATATGTTTCAGGAGAAAATTTTTTTGATATATTTCGTTCTATCTGGGGATTAGTGCAATCACAATGGTATGTATGGAAATTTATGCCAGATGTGACTTTCGGGAAAGGTGGTTATTCTAGTGTTCCAGGAGTGCTAGTTTCATGGCTTTTTCAAATCCCAACTCTAATTCATGAATCAGATTCTATTCCAGGACTTGCTAATAAGTTTTTAGGTAAATTTGCAAGTGTAGTAGCAGTTGGTTTCCCAAATGTAGCCTCATTTTTTGGTAAGAAAAAAACAAGTATAGTTGGTAATATGACACATCCTGATATAGCAAATGGGACTCAGGATGAGGCTCGTAAAATTTTTCAGCTTACTTTTGAGAAGCCAATATTATTAATAGTTGGTGGTAGCCAAGGTTCTAAAATGATGAATGAAGTAATTTGGAAAATATTACCAGCATTATTAGATGTGGTCGAGATTATTCATATAGTAGGTAAATCTCATATAGAAGAAGCACGGAGTATTGTAAAGTCTCTATCTCCATATCAGGATAGAATGTATCATTATGCAGGGTTTTTGGATTCGGAGATGAAACATGCCTATGCAGCAGCTGATTTAGTCATCTCAAGAGCAGGAGCATCTAGTATTATGGATATTTGTTTGACTCATAAACCTAGTATTCTAGTTCCAATTACTGTGGATGCTGGACAACAAAGATCGAATGCTTATGAAATGGCAAAAATTGGAGCAAGTCTTGTCTTGGAGGAGTCTAATTTTACTCAACATATAGTTTTCGATAAAATTAATGAATTATTACAACAGCCAGATATTATGAAAGCTATGTCTCATCAGACAGAACAATTTGCTACATCTGATGCTGCTGCTAGAATTGCAGAAGAATTATTCCAATTAAGTCATTAGTTTATGGTATATTTTGTTGGGATTAAGGGAGTTGGGATGACAGCTTTAGCTCAAGTAATGAAAGCTAAAGGGATACAAGTTATGGGAAGTGATGTAGAAGAGTCTTTTATGACTGACTCTGTATTGTCTGCTGCTAATATTACAGTTTTGTCCCCATTTAATATAAGTAATATCCCAGATGAGATTGAATATGCAGTTGTCTCTGGAGCCTACTATATAAAAGGTAAAGAGCCAATTAATCCAGAAATGATAGAATTATTAAATAGAAATATCCCAATTTTTACTTATAGTCAAGCTTTAGGGAATGTATCCCAAGATTTTCTAAATACAATAGCAGTAGCTGGTTCTCATGGAAAAACTACTACTTCAGCCTTATTAACTTACACTTTACAAGAATTAGGACAAAATCCATTTGGGGTAATCGGAAGTGTTGTCCCTCAATTTGGTGGTAATGCAAGAATCGGGGATATAAACTCAAAATATTTAGTTGTGGAAGCAGACGAGTATCAGAATCACTTTTTAGATCTCATTATGGGGGGGCTTATAATTCTTAATGTAGATTATGACCATCCAGATTTTTTTGAAACCCCTGATGATTATTACCAAGCTTTTATTAATGTTATTGATAATTTATCATTAGATAAGCCTTTGATAATCAATGGAGATGATATTAATATATCTAAATATATTCTACCAAATATTAAAGATAAAACTAGAAATATACTAAAATTTGGTCTTAATAAAGATAATAATATTACTTTAGACCAAGATAATAGTGTCATAGTTGAGGGGGTTAAATATAGTCAATTAAATTTAGCTATTGCGGGGCAGCACAATAGGCTGAATGCTTTATCTTGTATAGGGTTATTATATAAATTAGGTTTTGATATTAATTCTAGTATCAAGGTAATGTCTGGTTTTAGAGGTACAAGGCGAAGATTGGAGTATAAAGGCACTACTGCAACTGGAGTGGATATTATTGATGATTATGCTCATCATCCCACTGAGATTATAGCTGGCATAACTGCATTGAGAGAAAAATATCCATCAACAATTATACATTGTATATTCCAACCACATACATTTAGTCGTACCAAACTTTTACTCAAAGAATTTGGCCAAGCTTTATCTCAAGCTAATTATATATATTTATTACCAATTTATAATTCAGCCAGAGAAAGTATAGGGGAGGTAAATAGTCATGATATTATGAATTATATTAATAATCCCAACTCCAAACTATATCTTGATTCAGATGAGTTAAAACAAGACTTGAGTTTAATTAAGGGGAGTCATAATATGATTGTAACTATGGGTGCTGGTGATGTCTGGAAAATTACCAAAGATATGATATAATAAATCAATATTGGTGAATAAAAACTATATATTATGATAGAACATATTGCAATTATCCCAGATGGAAACCGTAGATGGGCTCAGACTAATGGTAGTAGTCCAGAACAGGGACATTTGGAAGGCTTTGAGAGAACTAAAGAAATTATCGAAAAAGCATTTGATGGGAGAGTTAAAAACATAACATTTTGGGGAGCTTCTTTAGATAATTTAGCAAAAAGACCTCAAGACGAAGTACAACATTTATATAAAAATTTCCAAACTTATATTAAAATACTATTAACATATAAGGAGATACATACTAAAAAAATTAGAATCAATGTCTTAGGTATGTGGAAAGAATTATTTCCAGAGATGTTACAGAGTGTGATTCAAAAAGCTATAGATAGTACAAAAGATTATTCTAATTATACATTGAATTTTTTATTAGGATATAATGGAGATGAGGAAATGTTACAAGCTATTCAGTCTATCTCAGAGCAAAAATTAGCTAATCCTAACTTAGAAATTAATGCTGATTTAGTCAAACAGTCTCTTTATACTAAATATTTACCACCAGTAGATTTGCTTATTCGTACAGGTGGGGAGCCACATAATAGTGTTGGATTTATGATGTGGGATACTGCTAACTCTCAGTATTACTTTACAGATATTAATTATCCAGACTTTACAATACATGAATTTGATAAAGCTATTATAGAATATCATACCAGAGGTAAACGAGAAGGTAAATAATATAGTTATGAAGATTATAATAATGGCAGGAGGTACAGGTACGAGGTTATGGCCACTTAGTAGAGCTGCCAAACCTAAACAGTTTCAACCACTATTTGGTGAGGAGACAATGCTACAAATGACAATTAAAAGACTGTTGACACACTTTACTTTAGATGATATCTATGTATCTACTAATGAACAATATAAAGCTGAAGTAATAGCCGAATTACCACAATTGCCAGTACATCATATTATTTTAGAGCCAGAAAAAAGAGATACAGCTCCAGCTAATGGTCTTGCCACTATAGCAGTAGATGCTCAATCAGATGAAGCCATAGCTTTTTTAGCTGCCGATCATTATATTCATAAACCTCAAGAATTATGTAGGATTTTACAATTAGCAGATAATTTTTTACAACAATCTCCTGAATATATTGTAACTCTTGGTATTACTCCAACCTCCCCTGAGACCGGATATGGTTATATAAAATATAGCCAAAATTCATTAGTAGAAAATCAAGATCAGTCTGTGTATAAAGTTGAATCATTTGTAGAAAAGCCTGATTTTAAAACAGCTACTCAATATTTGGCGGATGGAAATTATGTTTGGAATTCAGGAATGTTTGTAGTAAAAAAACAAAGATTGTTAGAAATGTATCAAGAATATCTACCAAATACAGCTAAAATCCTTTTAAAATTAGAGAAAAATAAACTAAAAAATTTAAAAACTCTATATAAATTGACTGATATTATTAGCTTTGATTATGGGATTATGGAGAAAGCTAAGCATATAGCCGTCATGCCAGCAAATATAGGTTGGAGTGATATTGGTTCTTGGGCAGCATTAAAAGATATGTTGCAAACAGATGAAATAACTGTAACTCATAAAGGTAGTTCAACACATTTTGATATTGACTCTGAGCATGTATTAATACACTCACATAATAAGAATAAAGTCATTGCTACAATTGGAATTCGTGATATAGTAATAGTAGAGACTGAGGATGCTTTATTAGTATCCCATATAGATAAAGTACAGGAAGTCAAGAAAATCAATAGCATATTAAAGTCATCCAATTTAGAAGATAAGATATAAAAATGATGAAAAAAATTATATATTGGATATTGTTAATAGTATTCTTAGTAGGTGTAGCTGGAGCAATTTATATTGTCAATTTAGTAAATACTATTGGATCTCCAGTCTTAATCGAGGAAGATACCACCTTTAAGGTTAAAGAAGAAGAAAGTTGGAGTGATATTATTAATAATTTACAAAAACAAAATATTATATCTAAAATAGATGGGATATACTTTTATATTGACTTTAGAAAATTTAGCCCACAACCTGCTACTTACAATATCACAAAGAATATGAATACGGACCAGGTTATTAAAATGATATCTCGAGGTTTAGTCATAAAACCAGAAATTACTATCACTATTCCAGAGGGGTCGGATATTTATACTATTGGAGATATTCTAGCACTAGAATTAAAATTTAGTAGATCAGATTTTATAAAAGCTACTGAAGAATTTGATATTTCTAAATATAAATTTATTGAGGGGGATTCCTTACAGGGATATTTATATCCAGATACCTATAGATTTTTTGATGATTCTAATGCAGAAGCAGTAATTATAAAGATGCTAAATAATTTTGAGAAAAAAGCTTCTTCTAGTTTAAAGGGTAATGAGACATTATCTTCTTATGAAGTCTTAATTCTAGCTTCAATTGTTGAAAAAGAAGTCTCACAATCTGATGATAAAAAAATAGTCTCAGGTATATTCATCAATAGGCTGAATAAAGATATGAAATTACAAAGTGATGCTACAGTTAACTTTCTTACTCAGTCAGGTAGAGCTCAATCTACATTAGAAGATCTAAAAATCGAATCTCCATATAACACTTATAAAATAACTGGTTTACCACCGGGACCAATTACTAATCCAAGTGTTGATACTATTAAGTCTGTAGTAGAGTATACTCCTAATGATTATTTATTTTTCTTAACTTCTAGGGATAATCCTCCTAAAACTATATTCTCAAAAACATTTGAAGAACATGTGAAAGCTAAACAACAATATCTCCCTTAAAATTATGATATCTAAAGTTCATCATATAGCTGTATTGATAGATTGTGATAAAGAAATAGCAATTCATTGGTTTGAACTACTCCAACAGATTAAAAATTACCTAAAAACGGAAATACATATTATTATATGGAGTTCTGATTTAGCAGATATAGCTAGATCTGTTGTAGATGTTGATAAAGTTCATTTAATGTCTAGATCTCTATTTAAACTAAATGATTATAAATTAATTAACACCTTAATTAAAGAATATAAAATTGAAAAATGTATAGAAATTGGGAATATCCCTCAATTTGTTAGTTGGAAATTACAACAAAATAATATATTGACTATCATAAAAGTATTAGATAAGTTTGAATCATTGGGCGAGAGTAATGATTACTTTGCAGTTCATCCCAGTCATACAGCTAAAATTAACTATAAGCAAAAAATTGCTCACTTACCATTTCCTACAATTAATTATAAAAATTTTCTTGATTTAGATACCCAAGTAGTATTAAATCTGAAACAAAATCTAGGATTAATAAGTTATGAAAATCAGATTATTAATAAATCATTTGTATGTGGACATTTAGGTGATATGACTAATGAATTTGTTCGTTATTTAGAATATAATCAATGTGAATGGTATGATGTCCTTAATAAAAAAGGTAGTTTTATATTACCAGGTAAATTGTCTAATAATTTCCCAATAGTCTATGAACTTTTAGATTGTCTGGTAGTGAGTGGTGATATAGATTCTGTTAGTCAATATCAAATTTTAAACGCTATAGCCTCAGGTACAATAGTGATAGCCCCTAGATATGAAATATACCAAGAATTACTAGGAAGAGGTGCACTTTATTATAATCCTCACTCTAGCAGTGAATTATCTGCCTGTATAGAGGTAATTCAGAAAAATGAAAATAAAAAATTATTAGTTAGAGATTTAGCATCAGAACAATTTCAAAGAAAATATAGTTATCAGGCAATAGCTAAATTATGGAGTCATTTATTAGCTAGAATTTAATTTTATTAGTTGACTTAATTGATGAAGTTTGACACAATAACATATATGAAGATTTTAGCAATTGAGACATCGTGTGACGAAACTGCCTTAGCTTTATTGAGTTTAGATAAAGAAGCTAGAAATTTTAAAGTACTTGATCATATTTTATACTCACAGATCAATGAGCATAGTCAATATGGAGGAGTAGTACCTGCTCTTGCAGCTAGACTACATAATAAGAAACTTCCAGTAATGCTGCAGGAGTTTATAAATCGTAATGGTAGGGATATTGATGCTGTTGCTGTTACAGTAGGTCCTGGATTAGAGCCATCTCTTTATGTAGGGGTAAATTTAGCAAAGCTTTTAGCAGAAATATTAGGAGTGCCATTAATTCCAGTTAATCATATGCATGGACATATGTTCTCAGGACTACTAGATGAGAATCTAGTAGGTACAGTACCTACAGAATACCCTTTTATTGCCTATACTATCTCTGGAGGACATACGGAGTTGGTTTTAGTCAAAGCTTATAATGATTATGAAATAATAGGAATTACTCAAGATGATGCTGCCGGTGAGGCTTTTGATAAAGTAGCTAAAATGCTAAATTTAGCCTATCCGGGAGGGCCTAAAGTTTCCAAATTAGCAGACACAGGAGATAGTGAAGCTATTCAATTCCCAAGACCAATGATTAACTCGGGAGATGGTAAAATGTCTTTTTCGGGTCTAAAAACAGCTGTTTTATATTATAT
>JBMTTF010000030.1:0-9147 GCA_049449075.1 Minisyncoccia bacterium
TACGCACCATAGTATCGTAAACCGAACTATCCCCATGCGGATGGTATTTTCCTAAAACTTCACCAACAATACGAGCGGATTTTTTATAAGCAGTATTAGAGCGTATTCCTAATTCGTGCATTCCAAATAAAACTCGCCTGTGCACCGGCTTCAACCCATCTCTTACATCTGGCAGGGCTCTATCTATAATCACACTCATTGAGTAGTCAATATAAGCATTTTCCATCTCAGAGACAATATCAGTAAGTTCTATATTACCCATATTTTCAATTTTTTGCATATTGGTCTCTTCTGTTGCCATAATTTTAACTATTTAATCTGTGGTTCTAAAGCTTTAATCTCAACCGAATCAAAAGGTAAATCTACTTTTTTGATACTTAATTCAGATTGAGGTTCTGGTTTGAATCCATATTCACTACTCAAAGCTTGAAGCTGTGACTCATGCTCATAAACTGGGACTACAATTCTAGGCTCCACTGCATTAATCAACTGAATTGACTTTTCTGAACCAAAAGAACTATTCATAGCCATTATAAGAATATCTGAGCTACCTAAAAACTCTAAATCTTTAGAATCTAAGTTTTGATTAATTCCTAATACAATCCCTAACAATATACCCTCAGCAGATAATGACACTAAATTGACAGGCTGAGTCATATATTCCTGTTGAATAGATTTGACTATAACTGTCACCCCTTGATAAGAATATTCGCCTGCACTACTAATATGGTAGCCATTAGTATTATGATAAGCTAATCTATTAGTAGATATAGTTAAATCAGTATCTTTAATATTAATAATTGGTTTTGAAGACTCTTCTACCACCGGATTAATTACTATCCTGTAATCTTTGCCTTTCAATGTAAGAGTAATCTTATTGTGCCATTGTATCTGCATATTGAATTATTTATTCTTAGTAATAGTATCATGTAGTAATTGCCTAGCAATTTGAGGGTTAGCACTACCTTTGGAATGCCTCATTACTTGCCCTACTAAAAATTGTATCACATTTTCATTACCATTTTTATAATCAGAGACTACTTTTTCTTGTTCTGAGATAACTTGATCTACAATTCTTTGTAAAGAATCTGTATCGTTAACCTGCCGTAAGCCATGAGTTTCCACAATTTCACTAGGATCAGAACCTGTTTCTACCATTTGGAATAATAAAGTCTGAGCTCCAGTAGATGATACTTCTCCACTAAATACAATTTTGATAAATTCTGCGTAATTCTCAGCAGTAACTGGAGAATTCTTAAAATTCAAGCCCTTCTCAGCATAATGCTTTATTAGCTCAGTTAAAATATAATTAGCAGATAATTTGATAAGCTTAGAGTGTTCAGACTCAACTAATTGCTTATTTTCAGACTTTATCCAAGCCTCTAATTCGGAGACAACTTGTTCAAAATAATCTGCTAAAGGTTTACTCTTAACCAAAATCTCAATTTGCTGCATTTGTAAATTATATTGAGTAGTAAATCGCTGTCTTTTCGCAATCGGAAGCTCAGCTTTGATAGAAGCAGCATCATTTACAATTGCAACGGTCTCAAATGGAGGAATATCTGGCTCTACAAAGTATCTATAATCATTTGCATTTTCTTTTTTTCTCTGGCTAAAAGTGATCATTTTAGCATCATCCCAACCTCTAGTTTCTTGTACCACTTCACCATTATGCTCCAAGACTTCAGTTTGTCTAGTAATTTCATAGGCAATTGCTTGCTCTACTACACGAAATGAATTCAAATTTTTAATCTCTACTTTAGTTCCAAAAGCTTCGGTTCCTTTCTCTCGCAGAGAAATATTAACCTCACATCGCATTTGACCTTTATCCATATCTCCATCAGAAATATCTAAATACCTCAAAATCAACTGTAGCTCTTCACAGAAAATTTTAGCCTCTTCAGCATTACGAATATCTGGCTCAGTCACTAATTCCATTAAAGGAAGTCCAGCTCGATTATAATCTACTACAGTCTTACCATTAATATGAGATAATTTACCAGTATCCTCCTCCATATGAATCCTGGTAATACGGATATGCTTTACTCCCTTAGAAGTCATAATCTCAATCTCTCCATCATAACATAAAGGTCTCTCATATTGAGTAATCTGATACCCCTTAGGCAAATCTGGATAGAAATAGCTTTTTCTTTCAAACCAAGTATAATCTGAAATCTTACAATTTAGAGCCTGACCAAATCTAGCTAATTTAACTAAAGCTTCACGGTTTGGAACTGGTAGAGTGCCGGGATGGCCAGTACAAATAGGGCAAATATTAATATTAGGCTTATCTTCAAGCCCTAGACCATTAACACAGGAACAAAACATCTTAGATTTTGTTTTGGATTCAACATGAACCTCCATTCCAATAACTGCTTCGTATTCTTTCATAATATATATGTAGGTATTATTTAGTTATAATTGTATCATAGTATTATAATTTTGAGAATAGCTTGCATAGCAGGAATCTTAGATAATGGAGATAGTAGAAAAAAAGACATTCTCTTCTACCGACATTTTATATACTTAAGGTATGTAGAAAAGTGAGATAAATGGCTTAAAATAAATTAGGCATACTAATACTTTGAATATTATCCAATACTAGTACATAAGCTTGCTATTTTTTAGATTTTGTGCTATAATATGAGTCATATATTAACATATTTGCAGATATGATTCTGGACATAGAAACTGGGTTAAAAAACCCAACCCTTAGAACACCATCTGAACCAATTAAAACCATAACTCGAGATATCCATAAATTAGCTCGAGATATGAAAGCTAGTATCAAACCCAATCATGGTATGGGACTAGCCGCCCCCCAAGTTGGACATAATGTCAGAATGGTTTTGATTAATATTCCAGGAGAGTATTTTGAAGAAACTGGTTTTGCAGATTGTAAATTAAATCAACATTATATCATACTTAACCCCGTAATAACCTCAGTCAGTACCAATACCTCATTAATAGAAGAGGGGTGTCTATCCCTCCCAGAATATTTTGCCGATGTAGTTCGCCCCAGCGGTGTAGTATTTACAGGGCTTAATCTCAAAGGAGAGACAATAGGAGGCGAAGCTACTGGAATATTTGCCCGTATAATACAACATGAAATAGACCATCTTGATGGGATATTATTTGCTGACAAAGCCTTACCAAGCAAACCAAAACAAGCTGGTAAAATATATGTCTAAACCAAGTATTGTAATTTGGGGGACCCCCTATTTAGCAGTAGAGATAGCTAAATCAATTTTGACTTGGACCGAGATTACAGCGATTATCACCACCCCTGACACCCCACAGGGACGTAAAAAAATCCTAACCCCAAGTCCTCTAAAAGAATTTGCACAAGAGCATAATATCCCAGTCTTTAGCCCAGACAAGCTCAACACCCCAGCTACAATAGAGTTATTAAGTAATCTCAAATCAGATATCTGGCTAGTGATAGCTTATGGCAAAATAATTCCTCAAGGAATCCTCGATATAATGCCAAATAAAGTACTCAATATACACCCCTCCCGATTACCCCAATACAGAGGGCCATCCCCCATCCAAGCAAGTCTTAGTAATGGAGATAAGCAAACCGCAGTCAGCCTAATGCAAATAGATAATCTCATGGATCATGGCCCAATAATCGCACAAGAAGAAATAGACATATCCCCCACCGATACATATATAGAACTAGAACAAAAAATCATAAACACCAGTGCTAGAATATTATCAGAATCATTAACAAAATTTATAGAAGGTAAAATCATCTCACAACCACAAGATGACAATAAAGCCAGTCTAGTCTCAATGGTCCAAAAACAAGACGGGCAAATCAACTGGAAGATACAAACAGCCCAAGATATAATCAATCTATATCGAGCATATATAATCTGGCCACAAGTTTATACATATCTTAATACAGGCAAAAAAGTGATTTTTGAACAAATAAAATTTGAAGTCAATTATACCAGTAAACTAAAAGCTGGACATTGGCAAATAGACTCCCAAAACAACAAACTTATCATCGGTACAATTGATGGAAATATAGTAATCACTCAACTCAAAATTGAAGGTAAAAACTCTATAGACCCCAAAAGTTTCTCCAACGGATATCAAGACATTTATTTTGTATGAAGTTTGTAGGTAAATATGTGCTAATTAAAATATGGCATATCCTAGTCTACCACAATTATCTACTAGCCTAAAGTGCACCATCCACCTGAGATAAATTTTAAAAAAGGATACACTAGACCTTCATGCTAAAACTTCTTCTGACCTAATAAAGGATAGTCTTATGTTTTTGACAAAATTACTTTTTTATGCTATAAATACAATCTAAAAGCATAATATAATATATGAATATAGCATTTGTTGGTACAAGAGGGATTCCCTATCAGAGTACTAGAGATAGAAATGAATATAATTTAGAAATAATAGCAGTGCCTTTAGCTAGAAGAGGACACTCTATTTATGTAATATCTGAACCTAATTATACTCAAACTACTGAATATAAAGGAATTCATATTATTCCAACTAAGCCTACGATCAGAGCCACGCTTAATGCTTTAAAAAAGATACATAATTTAGAAATTGTGCATATTAGGTCTTTGGAATATGCATGGGTTGCTTTTTGGGTTTCATTACAAATGCCACAAGTAAGAATAATATTTGATTATCAGCAATATACTTTTGTGAATAATACCCAAAATCGACAAAAGTTCAAACTATTAACCTATATTTCTGCTAAGTTCTCAGATAGCTTAATTATTGCTAATCCAGCTCTCAAGAGTTTGTTTAGCAATGCTTTCAAATCTAAATTATATACTATTCCTATTAGTATTGAGGCTAATGTTGGTACAATAGATACTAATATCAAATCTATTTATCCTAAAGATTATATTCTGGTGAATGTATCTCAATATCGTGATGCTAGAAGTTTAGAATTATTTATCAAAGCTTATAATAATCATAGTCTTAATCAATCCTTAGTGATTTTAGGTAAAGTTATACCTGAGCTAAAAGAAAGATACAAGAGTGAGAATATTATTTTTGTTGGAGAGCTGAGTGGGAATACTGAACAATCTTTGATTAAAAATGCTAATATATTCGTAGAGATTTCTAGAGAAAATGAGGATAAATATGGGTTGTCTTTAGCTTTATTTGCAGGAGTACCAGTACTGGCTGCAAGAGGATTATATAATCAGAGTTTAGTCAAAAATAAAGGTATATTTTTTACTACCTATAATTATAGTTCTATTATTACCGGACTCAACACTATACAAGATATGCAAGTAATACTAAATAAGATGGCAATGAGCTATTTGCCCATAATTCAAGATAGATTATCTATTGATGGACAAATTCATAAATATTTATATGCCTATCTAAATACTTTCCAAAGTAAACAATCCCGTAAGCTAGTATCAGCCAATACTTATTCTATTCCGGTTACTAATTAAACCTATTCAGTTGGGTTATTATCTTCTATAGATGTATCTGTAGTCTCTTCTACTGGAGCTATATCTTGAAACTTCTGTTCGAATTCTTGAGTTAATTTATCAGTTATTTCGGCTTTATGTTGGACTAATTCTGATTTCAAATTCTCAATTTGAGTTGTAAAGATTTCACTTAAATTCGGGACATTCTCTTGAATAAAGGTAGTTACTAATTCAGGATTATTATCATTTAGTAGGCTGTCTAAATGCTGTGCCTGATCTTCACTAAGTGTATCATAAGCAGCACTTAGTACTCTTACTTCCAAAATCTGAGTAAGTTCATCTACTAATTGAGCTCTATTCTCAATCGGCAAGTCTTCTAGTCCTAATAATGAGATGATATTGTCTTGTGGATTATCCATATTATTATAATTATTGTTTAGTTAATACTTGGCGAATTGATTCTTTGATCCCTATCATTTGACCTGGTTGTAAAAGAGTAGAGAGTGGGGGGATTCTTTTACCACCTGTAAGCACTGTCTCTCTCCAAAATATTGATGTTGGGAATCTTCTATCTTGGGTTAAGTCTATCCAATTAATATCAGCTCCTGATTTAATACCTTTTTGACGGAAGTATTCTTCTACGAACTGAATATTCTGATTACCATTAAGTTTATCAGGATTATTAATCACAGCATCATATAACCAATCTTTACCAGCTGGGGTATCAAGATAGGTATTTAATACCTGTTGCCCTATAGAAGCATCATAAGGTAGATTACCAACTTCATTAGCTATATATCTATTCACTACATCTAATGGCTTTGAACCTTTAGCTAATTCTACAAAGTCTGGAGCATCTTCAAATCTAGATAAAATAATTTCATTGAGTTCAAATCCTGGCAAACTATCTAAGTTCTCTACCCCTACAATTTGAACTATTTCATACAATTCATCTGGTCTTAGATTGGCAAAATCTGCTGCACTATTTACCCCAAACCCTGATAGGAATCTTGCCCCTTCTGTATTACTTATGATTTGATTGTATAGATCTACAGCACCCTGCTCACTGTTAGCAAAAGAGGTAATTACTTCTTGTAGCTGAGTTTCTGTAAGATTATTTACACCTAAAGCTTTAGATAAACTTTCAGTAAATTCAGTGCCTGCAATTGGAGATACTTCTGGAGGTGCTAAAGGAGTAGGTTCGACAGATGGAGTAGGAGCTTCAACTGCTGATGTATCTGAAGCATCCATAGCCTCTGAAACATCAACTTGTGGAGTTTCTACTGCATCAAATGGATTTAAATTATCTAAACTGAATTCACTTATACCTTGCAATTCTCCTGGAGCTAGATATTTAGATATTTCATATAGTTGTTCTTTAGAGAGTTCAGCCATCTCATTAGCATTATCTATACCCCATTGTACTAACAAAGTTCTTCCACCTTCTGTACCTTGAGCTAGCTCATATATAGAATTTTGTCCTACTTCTGACTGTAATAAGTTTTCTACTGCTTGTTGTATTTGAGTATCAGTCGCATTCTCTCCTAATTGTTTTGCTATTTCACCCCAAATTGTCTCTCCTGGATCAAGACTTGAGACATCTTGAGCTAATTGTTCAGATTGACTCAAAGCTTCTCCATCTACAGCAGGTGGTAGCTCTGGTGCTGGAGGTGCTTCGGATGTACCTAAATCTGCTCCTGGATTAGGTATATTAGTTTCTGAATCTAAATTAGTTGGATTAATCTGAGTCTCAGCATCTAAAGATTCTGGAACATCAATAGAATCAGGTTTATTAACTTCATCAAATGCATGCACTGCTCCACCAACTAATATTCCTACTCCTAATCCGGCAATAGTAGCATTGCGTCTATTTATCTTAAATTTATCTAGTTCTTGCACTCTTTTATCTGATATAGTATTTAGCATTTCAGAGACATAATACCTTGATTCTCTAGAATTAAATTGTTCAGTGGAGTTAGTATCCTGATTATCTTGTTCTATCACAGAATCTTGTATAATATCTTGTTGTACTTCTACATTAGAAGCATTCTCATTCTGATAATTTCCTATGGTATTAACTTTTACTCTATTACCTAATTCAGTCAAAACTTTTTCATAAGCTTTCTGTTGATCATCATTAGTAAATTTACCACCATTTAGTCTATAATAGGCTTCTAGAGTTCCTAATCTATCTTTAAGTACATCATCCTTAATTTTTTTAAATTCATCTTCACTAGAAGCTAGCGATTCTTGAACTAATTTAGGTATAATCGCTTTAAATTTAATTCTTCCCCAAGCTAAGTTGATGTCCGCATCTTCTCCTAGACTTCTTACACCTTCACCTGACGATACTCCAAGTAGTATTCCAGATATTGCTCTTCTTGTAACAGCTAATCCTCCAGCTAATGGGATTCCTACTCCAGTCAAGGCTAAAGCACCTCCAGCTATTCCTAAGCCTAGATTTACTCTACCCATAATTTTTTTGTGTTTAATCACAAAATTTACAAATTTCTCTTTGAGAGGGTTTAATTTTTTCTCCCAATGACTTTGTAACTCTTTAGATTGTGTAATTCTTTCCTCTCTCAAACTAATAACTTCATTTTTGAATAAATCATGTATGATAGATTCTTGTCCCTCTGCTACTTTTAATTTCAATACTCTCTCCAACTCTGTATTATAGACTTCTCTTGCTTGCTCAAAAGCATTTTCTAAATCCCAATCCCCACGTTTTCTATTATAAGCTTCTTCTGCTCTAGCATAGGCTAGTCTTAGGTCATCAAGTGAGACTTGTGTAGTAGATTCAATTCCTTCTTCTCCTAATGGATATGTACCTTCTGATTGTAAATCTGGATTATCCCCAGATGGAATTGGAAAGACGGGTATAATAGGTGGCTCTTCAGTCACAGATTTCTCTGTCCATGGATCACTCATTTCATTAGATATTTGAGTTTCATCATTTTGCTTAAGGCTATCAGCAAATATCTTATCAAATTCTGTTTCCCCTTTTACTTGTTCAGCCCACGGATCTTTTATACCTTCAGACAAATTATTAGATTGAAGAGTGTCGTCTACTATCACAGATTCTAAATGCTCTTTATCTAATACTCCTACTATAAAGTCTGGTGTTTGTGGATTAAGACCTCTTACTAAATATCCTTGATAATTAATATCATTGTCTAGAGATACACTCTTATCATATAAAATTCTTGATGGCCTTATTGACTTAATTAAACTATCTATTTTCATTGCTCTATTTAGCTCAATCTCAACTCCATTATCATTGATATGAGTTATGTCCCCCTTTTCATCAAATTTATAGCCTCTTGCTTCTAAATATTGTCTTATATCTACTCCTTCTGGGTGAGATAATTGTATATCACGATCTTGGGGTAGAGTAGCTATTTCACCATCTAAAGCATGAGCTAAATTGTAGAGTGTATTCCAAGCTGTTTTTTCTAACTGACGATATTTTTCTTGTAATTCGACATTAGCTTTATCAAGAGGAGAAGAGTGTTCAGTAGCAAATTGCTGATAATTAGTAATTGCCTGCCTTGCATTTTCTTTGAAGTTTTCTAATTTTTCTCGGTCAACTTGGTAAGAAAAATTTTCTGTAGTCTGCTCTCTTTGTAATTTTTGAGACTCTAATGTAATCAATCTATCTAATTCTTGTTGTAATTCAACTGTAATTTCAGATTCAGGATTAGACAAAGATTCCTCAGGA
>JBMTTF010000031.1:0-8503 GCA_049449075.1 Minisyncoccia bacterium
AGAGAAATCAGAGAGTCTGGATATATGAAAATTGTATCATTAGCACCAGAAGTGTTGTAATTATAGTAAGAGTATGAATATTCGTAAAAACGACATTATAGAAGTTATCACCGGTAAGGATAAAGGTAAAAGAGGGAAAGTACTTGAGGTAATCCCATCTCGAAACCGTATTCGTGTTGAAGGTGTTATGTTGGTCAAAAAACATCAGAAGCCACGTCAAAATGGAGAAATTGGGACTATTATAGAGAAACCTTCTACTATACATATCTCCAATGTAGCTTTTTTTGATTCTGAAACTTCTACCAGAACTAAAGTTTCATATAAGCTATTAGAAGGAAAGAAAGTTAGATATAGTCATAAGTTGAATAAAGAATTGTAATATGTCAAGTTTGAAAACACGTTATCAAGATAATTTACAGCCAGAGCTCATGAAAGAGTTTGGGATAGCTAATATTTTTGCTACTCCTAAGATAGAGAAGATTACTCTAAATGTTGGGACTGGTAAAAACTTCCGTGATGTACAAAAGTTTGAGAAAGTAAAATCTGTATTAACTACAATTGCAGCTCAATACCCAATATCAGTTGCTGCTAAAAGTTCTATTGCTCAATTTAAAACTAGGCAGGGTATGACTATAGCCTTGAAAGTAACTCTAAGAGGAGATAGGATGTATGACTTTTTAGATAGATTAATTAGCATTGCTCTTCCTAGAACTAGAGATTTTCAAGGTATTGAATCTACAAAAATTGATGCTAAAGGTAATGTAAACTTTGGTATTAAAGAGCAAATTATCTTTCCAGAATTATCTAATGAAGAACTTGGTATTAACTTTGGATTGCAAGTTAACATTACAGTCTCTAATTCTAATAAGGTAAAAAGTCTTTACTTATTAAAATCAATGGGATTCCCATTTAAACAATAATATTATACTATATGGCTACAGAAGCACACATCGCAAAATCCAAGAAGAAGCAAAAGTTTATGACTAGAGGTGTAAATAGATGTTTTAGTTGTGGGCGGCATCGAGGTTATATGCGAGACTTCGGATTGTGTAGAATTTGTTTCAGAGAAATGGCGGCACAAGGAGTAATCCCAGGTGTGAAAAAATCTAGTTGGTAATTATAAGATATATGAATACTTCAGACCCTATAGCAGATATGTTAACAAGAATTAGAAATTCTCAGATTGTAAATAAAAGAGAGGTTTCTATACCTTACTCTAAACTTAAGTTTGAAATTGCTAAATTATTAAAGACTCGAAAATTTGTAACAGCTGTAGAAAAGCAAGAACAAGAAAAAGGATTCCCTTTAATTGTGATTACTCTTAAAAAAGATGGAATCAAAGGTATAGATAGAGTCAGCAAGCCAGGCAGAAGAGTTTATTCTAGATCACAAGATTTGCCTACTCAATTTAAGTATGGAAGAGGTACGGTTATAGTGTCCACCTCCAAAGGTATTATTGATGCTAATACCGCAAAAAGAGAAAAATTAGGCGGTGAAATTATCTGTCAAGTTTGGTAACAATAAGGTAAATATAAGATTATGTCAAGAGTAGGTAAAAAGCCAATTCAAATTCCTAAAGATGTTTCAGTAATATTAGAAGATAATACTCTAAAAGTTACTGGACCTAAAGGAAATTTGCAACAAGTAATAAGTCATCCAATTTCATTTGAAGTAGGAGAAAATGAAGTCTTTGTGACTCCTAAAGAGCAAATTAAAAATGTGAGTGCTTTTTGGGGTTTATATAGAGCTTTACTTCAGAATATGATTACAGGAGTAACTGAAGGATTTACCAAAAAGTTAAGAATTGAAGGAGTGGGTTACAGAGTAGCATTGCAGGGTCAAACTTTAGTTCTTAACTTAGGGTATTCTCATCCTATCGAAGTTACAGCTCCAGATGGAATAACCTTTGAAGTAGAAAAAAACACCATCTCAGTAACAGGTATTAATAAAGAATTAGTTGGACAGGTTTCTGCAAATATAAGATCTACTAGACCACCAGAACCATATAAAGGTAAGGGGGTCAGATACGATGATGAGTTTGTACGAATGAAAGTAGGTAAGAAGACATCTTCTTAATACTTGAAATATTAAGTTAAATATGATATAGTATTGTTTATAAGATATATAGTATGAAAGAAATTTTGGACAAACAGAGGAGATTAGCAAGAAGAAAAGTGAGAGTAAGAGGTAAAATCTCCGGAACCTCCACTATTCCTAGGTTAGCTGTATCTAAGAGCAATACTAGTATCTATGCTCAGCTAATAGATGATATAAAAGGTATTACTTTGGTAGGAGTGCATAGTAAATCAATTAGTACTGGTAATAATAGTACTATTGATGACTCTAAAAAATTAGGTCAAAAATTAGCAGAAATAGCACTTCAAAAAAACATTCATCGAGCTGTATTTGATAGAAGAGGTCGTAAATATACAGGTAAAATAGCTGCTTTTGCTGAAGGAGTTCGTAAATCAGGATTAAGAGTTTAATAATTATGTCAAAGCGTCAACAACAATCACGACAGCCAGAGAAAAGAGAATATGATCATAAAGTTCTTGATATAGCAAGAGTAGCCCGTGTTATGGCTGGAGGAAGACGGTTCTCATTTAGAGCAGCTGTAGTTATAGGAGATAGGAATGGTAAGGTTGGAGTAGGAGTAGGTAAAGGAGCTGATACTGCTATTGCTATTGATAAGGCTATTAATGCTGCTAAGAAGAAACTAGTACAAATAGATGTTAATACAGGAACAGTTCCAGTAGATGCCACTGGCAAATTTGGGAGTGCTCAGGTTATTATAAAACCAGCTAAAGAAGGAAAAGGAATTGTAGCTGGAGGAGCTACTAGAACAGTAGTAGATTTAGTAGGTATCAAAAATATAACCTCTAAAATGCTTGGTGGTAATAATAAGCTAAATAATGCAAGAGCTACTATAAAAGCTTTGTTAAAGACTCAATAATATGCATATTCACACATTATCTTCAAATTTACCTAAAAAGTCTCGTAAGCGAATTGGTCGCGGTGGAAAACGAGGTACCTATAGTGGAAAGGGTCAAAAAGGACAAAAAGCTCGATCAGGAGCTAAAATATCTCCTCTCTTTACAGGAGGTAGTGCTGCCTTAGCTGGACAAGGAAGTCGAGTTATTCACAAAAGAAGAGGTCAATCACCAGTACAAGGACATCACAGAATTGGTAATGTAAAAGGAAAAGTAAGTTATAGAATAATTAATATAGAGGCAATTGCTAATCTATTTGATGATAAAGCCGTTATTAATTTGAATAGTTTAATTGAAGCTAAATTAATATCTAATAATACTACTAAGGTGAAAGTTCTGGCTAAAAATACAGGGGAAGAGATTTCCAAAAAATTTACCTTTGAAGAACTAATAACCTCCAAAACAGTACAAGATTTATATAGTATCTAAAACTTTTAATTTAGATTGATTTTATAGATTGTAAGACGAATAATAGATTAATACATAGATATGAAAAGATGGCTATATATAGCTAAAATCCCAGAATTAAGAAATAAATTATTATTAGTTTTATCACTCTTAATTGTATATAGATTAATAGCTTCTGTTCCTATTCCAGCTATAGATATAGATCGTATTAAAGAATTTGCATCCTCCAATCAGATATTTGGACTACTAGATGTATTCTCTGGGGGAGGATTCTCTAACTTTTCTCTAGTAGCTCTGGGAGTCGGCCCATATATCACAGCCTCTATTATAATGCAGTTATTTACAATGGTAATTCCATCTTTGAATAGATTATACAAAGAAGAAGGAGAACAGGGTAGACAAATATTCAATCAATATACTAGAATGCTAACCTTACCCTTATCTATTGTGCAGGGTATGTCTACTTTGACACTTCTGAGAAGTAATTCAGTAATACAAGAAATTACAAGTTTGCAAGTAATTACAGTCATAGCCTTGATGACAGCAGGAACAATGGGATTAATGTGGTTAGGGGAGATTATTACTAATCAAAAAATAGGAAATGGAATATCCTTGATTATTTTTGCAGGAATTATTTCAAGTCTACCTACTACTATTAATCAGTTTGTACTTAACTTTAATAGAGGAGATATACCAATATATCTATTATATTTAGTAATTATAGTAGCAGTAATTTATGCTATAATCTTTATCACAGAGGGCCAGCGAAATATCCCAATTTCTTATAGTAAAAAGTCTAGAGGAGCTCTAGTTAATAGTCAAGTAGATACTTATCTTCCGATGAAGGTGAATCAAGCAGGAGTAATGCCAATTATATTTGCAGTATCATTAGTTTTATTCCCTCAAGTTATTGCTAATTTACTATTCCAGACTAATATTGATTGGGTGCGTAATATAGCTACTAATATTAATGCATTTTTAACTAATCAGGTAGCTTATGCTAGTATATATTTTGTCTTGGTATTAGTATTTACTTATGTGTATACTACTATAGTATTTGAGCCAAAAGCTGTAGCTGAGAATCTACAAAAGCAAGGTGGATTTGTCACCGGTATTAGGCCAGGAGAGAAGACAGCTCAATATCTACAATATGTATCAAATAGAATTATTATCTTTGGAGCTGTGTTCTTAGGTTTAATTGCAGTATTACCATTTATAATGACAGGATTCACAGGGAATCAATCCCTTGCTATTGGCGGTACTAGTATGCTAATTGTGGTATCAGTTATTCTTGAGACAATGAAACAGATAGATTCTCAGATTATTGTACGCGATTACGATTCACTTTAAGATAGTATTTTTACTTTATAATTTTTTAAATTACATCTCTACTTCTAAAGTACAGATATAAAGTTAGGGATATTCCTAAAGCTATTATTAAAGCAATAAAGAAAGCTAAATTATTGTTAAGAAAATCCATCTTAGCATTAATACCCAATAGTCCAATAAAAAGTGTAGAAGGAGCTAGGGTAGTTGAGAAAGTAGTCAAAGTTTTAATATTTTTATTTAATTTGTGAGATAATAGAGTCTGATTAGTCTGATCGAAGGCTTCAATCGCTTCTTTTAAATTCTCTGTAATATTCCAAATATGAATATTACTAGAAATTATATCAGTAATACTTTTAGATTTAACTTGATTCTCGGGGAAATATTGTGGAATTAATCTAATTGAAGATTCAATTACAGATTTATGTAATCTAATAGTTTTACGAAAATCTAGTACATCTCTCTTGACTATAGATATCTCAGATATCATATTTTTTTCATTCCCTTTGAATATTTCCTCTTCAATAAAATCAATTTTCTCAGCAATACGATTCAGAGGCGTCATACAAGACGATAGCATCTTTTCAATCAAATGTATATACAAATCTACAGGGCTATTAAATCTAGAGGTTTTACCTTCTATGTTGGCCATTATGGAGTCGATAAAATGCACATGCTCTTTATGTGAGGTAACAAAGTAACCTTGACTCAGAATACAATCGATTTCAACAGATTGGTTCTTCCTTAATTGTTTATCATATAAAGGATAATGCAATATTACAGCCATATAATCAGGGTATTCTTCTAATCGTTGTAAATGAATAGGAGATTTGAGAGTCTGCTCAGTTGTATCCTTGAGATTAATAATATTATCTAAATTATCTAAGTCAGCTTGAATATCAGGGTTAATATCAATCCAGATAAAAGAAGAAAATTGAATTTTTTTCATATATATATTAAACTATAACTACTATAAGTGTAACAGGTATATTATAAAAGTCAATATTATTATGTTCAAAACTCAATATCATGGTCATATTCCAATGCGTATAGATAAATTTTTAGCAGAATTATTACAAGATATATCCAGACAGCAAATTCAGGGTTTAATTAAAGATAAGCTAGTCTTTAAAAACAGTAATATTGTTAGCAAGCCAAAGGAATTGATTTCATTAGGTGATATTATAGAAGTAGATACTTTGGCCATGAAGAGTCAAGTATTTATCAAAAATGATAATAGTAACCATGATATAGATAATCAAGTTGAAGTAATATTCGTACATAAAGATTTTTTAATAATTAATAAACCTGCAGGTTTATTAATGCATAAAACTAATAATATAAACTCATATTCTCTTGTGGATATATTGATAAAAAAATATCCAGAAATTCAGTATGCAGTAGATGATACACAAGACCAAGAGGCTATATTACAAAAAAGATATGGGATAGTACATCGCATAGATAAAGATACAAGTGGAATAGTATTAGTAGCTCGTAATAAAGAAGCTTTAAGAGAGCTAAAAAAATTATTTAGAGAAAGAAAAGTTTATAAAGAATATGTTTGTTTAGTAAGAGGTAATATAAAAAAAGATTATGGTAGTATCACATATCCTATCAAAAGATCTAAGTTGGAACATACCAAGAGGGTAGTAGTATTATCCACACAACAATCGCATAATACTCAAAGGACTGCCCATACAGAATATTGGGTCACACAAAGATATCAAGATAGTACATTATTAAAAGTAGTAATTCATACTGGTAGAACCCATCAAATTCGAGTACATATGCAAGCAATCGGACATCCAATAATAGGGGATAAATTATATGGGGGCAAATTAGAACATAAAGATAATAATGCAATACAAAGACAATTCTTACATGCATCCCAGTTAAAATTTGAATATTTAGGAGAAAAATATGAGTTTAAGTCAGAATTACCAGCTGAATTAATAGCATATAAATCAGCTAAAATAGACTTATCCACAATTGCATAGGTGTACATTATATAATATCTATGTTATATTATAATAGTATAATATTAATAAATAAATATGTTTATATGAAAAAAATGTATCAAACAATAAGCGTAATAAGCTTAATAAGTGCAATATTAATACCAAATATTATTGTGATTGCTCAGGAAGCAGTTGAAGTTGGAGAAGCTAAACTAGAACTAGGTAAAACTCCAACTCAAGAGCAAATAGACGCAGTACAAAATGACCCAGCTAATCAACAATCTTTAGTCTATCAAAGTCAATTACAAGCAGGTGGAGTATCGCAAGGTATGTTAGCCAATTGTCTTGATACATATAAATTTGGTAGTATTAAAATTAATATAAGTCAAGATCAAAGTAAGTATGAACCAGGAGATGTCATCCGATTGAACGGAGATGTTATGAATAAAAATGCATATCCATTAACAGGGCTTACAGTATCTGCAAGATTAGTCAAAAATATTCCAAATGAGAATGATCAAGCTTATACTACAACAATAGATGAGTTTCTTATTAAAGAAAATGTTACTATTAAGGCAAATAGTAAAATAGATATAAATCAACTATATGACCTTAGTGTTAATGCTCCAAAAGGAGAGTATCAAATATTATTTTTTGCTTATCAACAAGACCGATTTACATTATCAGGACTTCCATTCACTGATGATATAGTAGGTAGCTCAGTATCATTTGAAGTAGGAGGTGAAAATACAGAACAAGTATATCTTGATCAGACAAGAACAACAGTAGGGGGGCAGAAAAATATAAATCATGGGTTTTTGACTAATCATGAAAAAGGAAAGGAAATACAAGTGCAAATTCCATTAAAAAATATCACAGAACAATCACAAGAAATAGAATTAACTAGCCAATTATATAGTTGGGATAGTCTTAGAGAAGAAGCTTTGCAAGAATCAAAGAAAGAAACAATTACAGTTCCAGCAAAAGGAGAAGTATTGATAACAAGGACAGTAGAGAACTCAGATTTGCCAGTATATTATTTAAAACTCACTGCAACCCAAGCAGGAGATGTAGCAGCAGCTCAACAATATAAGAGCATCAGTAATATACGATTCGCAGTATTAGAAGGTGAAGGAGTGAGATTTAATTGGGTGGGACTAAACAGCTTCCCAAATGGAGATAAAGTAGTGACTTGTATCCATAATACTAGCAGTCTCAACGTAGAAAATATAGAAGTCGAGACTAGAGTATTAAATAGTGCTGGTAAGGAAATAGCAAAAAGTCTATATAAGGGATTAGTAACAGGTCAAGTAGATGCTATAGCAGCAGATTTACCTAAAAATACAGGGTATGATAAACTGACTGTAGTATCAACAATCAAAGATGCAACAGGATCAGTTATAGATAGTGTTAGTATAGAATACGATTGTAATAGTATGGGTATAGATAATTGTCCTATACAGACAGTAAATACTACTACTAATAATACTAATAATATTATATACATTATAATCGGATTATTAGGCATCTTGTTGATATATTTGAGATATAACAAAGGTATGAATAATAGTATAAATAAAGTATAAGTATGAAATATAATATAATTCCAAGAATAATAGGATTACTCTCTATAGCTCTCATATTATCTACACCACAATACTCAGAAGCTGTAGATGTAGGATTGAATTATCCAAGAACCCAACAAACAGGAACTACAGCTTTGGGAAATTGCCCCTGGGCTATTATAGCAACACGGTTTGATGTAACCCTATCGAAGCAATTCAACTTAATAAAAAGTGACATTAATAATGCTAATCT
>JBMTTF010000032.1:0-8233 GCA_049449075.1 Minisyncoccia bacterium
TAAATAGTGATGGCAGCCGAGACACAAGCTTTGATACAGGAACCGGGTTTAATGGGGGTATATACACCCTGGCCCAACAGCCAGATGGTAAGCTACTGGTAGGAGGGGTTTTTGAAAATTATAAAGATGAGCCAGCAGCTTATCTGATCCGAGTGGGGCAATAAGAGTTAATACATTGATGAGGGGTAGCATTATTTCAGATGAAATTCATATACTATAGATATGTCCTCTTCGTCTTATACAATGAATACTATATATAAAATTTTGTGATATACTGGATATATGTATACACATAATATTAGTAAAGATAATTTAGAATTAGCCAGTCAGCAACTTTGGAAAATTCTAAAACCATATTTAGGATATTTATCTCAGTCTGACTTAGAGCAGGTAGAGATAGCTTTTATGCAAATGGTAGAGGCTCACAGTGAGCAAAGGCGAAAAAGTGGAGATTTTTATATTATCCATCCAGTATCAGCTTGTATTATCTTAGCTGAAATGCAATTAGACCGAGATACTTTAATTGCAATGTTGCTTCATGATGTTCCTGAGGATACTGAAGTTAGCTTGGGACAATTATCTAAGGTTTTTAGCCGAGAGATAATATTTTTAATATCAGGAGTGACCAAATTATCTGTTATAAAATATAAAGGTGAGGATAGATATGCTGAGAATTTGAGGCGAATGTTTGTGGCTATGAGTCGTGATATTAGAGTTATATTTATAAAATTAGCAGATAGATTGCATAATTTGGAAACTCTATCAGCTCTACCTCCAGAAAAAGCACAAAGAATTGCCCTTGAGAGTTTGGAAATTTATGCTCCAATAGCCGAGAGATTGGGGATGGGAAAATTACAAGAAAGATTAGAAAATTTAAGTTTCCCTTATGCTTATCCAAATGAATATAAAGCATTGGTCTCTCAAGTGAAACAAGCCTATACTACTAGACAAGAGATTTTGGCTAAAATCGAGAATAATCTCAAAAGTGTCTTAGAATCAGAGAATATCAATTATGGACGATTATATGGTAGAGCCAAAAAATATTATTCTTTATATAAAAAACTAGATACAGGTAAAAAGTTAGATCAGGTGTATGATTTAATTGCTCTTAGAATTATTACTCCCGACATTGCCACAGGGTATCAGGTATTCGCTGTTATACAATCATATTTTGAGCCTCTACCAAATAGGGTCAAAGATTATATTGCTAGTCCCAAAGATAATGGGTATCAGAGTATTCATAATACAGTTAAAGATATAGAAACAGGTACTATTTTTGAGGTCCAAATTCGAACAGAGGAAATGCATGAATATTGTGAATATGGAGTAGCTTCACATTGGGCATATAAACAAAAATCAAGTATAACTAAGAATTCTTTTATCGATACAGATAGATTTAAGTGGATTCAGGATTTGGTGAATTTAGGTAAAGAACCTTTGTCGGAAGAAGAATATTTGCAACATGTCAAATTAGATTTGTTCCAAGACCAAATTTTTATAATGACTCCAAAAGGAGATGTTATTAGGCTATTACAAGGTTCTACCGCTCTTGATTTTGCTTTTAGGATACATCAAGATATTGGGAAGCATGCAGTATTAGCTAAGGTTAATGGTAGCCCAGTAAAATTATCTGAGAGTCTTAATAACGGAGATATAGTTGAAATTATTACAGACAAAAAACAAAAACCTCATCGAGACTGGCTTCATATGGTCAAAACCGGATCAGCTGCCAGAGCTATCCGTAATAATTTAAGAAAACAGGGGGTAAAATTAAGCTAAAGGTGGTATAATAATAAGATAAAGATAGTTAAGAATTGATATGGTAAAAAGAATAGGTATAGATTTAGGAACAGCTAATGTATTAGTGTTTTTACCTAATAAAGGTATTGTAGTTGATGAGCCTTCAGTAGTAGCGGTAGATTTGTATACCAACTCTATTTTGGCAGTTGGTAATCAAGCAAAAGAAATGATTGGCAGAACCCCAGATGGAATTAAAGCAGTCAGACCAATTCGAGATGGAGTCATTGCAGATTATAGAATGACAGAAGCTTTGATTGGATATTTGATTCAAAAAGTTAGTGGACGTATTAGAATTTTTAGACCTGATTGTATTATCTCAGTTCCAGCATCTATTACTTCTACTGAAAAAAGAGCTGTAATCGAAGTTGCTCTTAATGTAGGAGCTAAAAATGCTTATGTTGTAAAAGAACCAATTTTAGCAGCCCTCGGAGCTGGAATCCCTATAGATATCCCTTCAGGCAATATGGTGATTGATATCGGAGGTGGAACCACTGAAGTGGGGGTGATTTCTCTTGGGGGAATTGTAGCTTTTGCTTCAGCAAGAGTAGCAGGGGATAAATTAACTGAAGCTATTATTACACATATTAAGAAAAAATATAGCCTAGCTATTGGAGAGCAAACAGCTGAGGATATCAAAAAACAATTAGGTTCAGCTCTTCCAATTGAGACTGACACTATGGATATTCGTGGGAGGGATGTCTTGACTGGCTTGCCTAAACATGTCACAATAACTTCAGAAGAGGTGACAATTGCAATGCAGGCAGAATTGAGAGAAATTATTCAAACTGTAAAAAATGTACTTCAAGAAACTCCACCAGAGCTTGCCAGTGATATTATAGAAAAAGGTATTATAATCACAGGAGGAGGAGCATTATTAAAAAATATAGCAGAACTAATTTCCAAATCTACAGGAGTACCGTGCAGTATAGCCGATGATCCATTATATTGTGTAGCTAAAGGTACGGGTATAATGTTGGATAGTTTAGATAAATATAAGAGAGTGTTAGGATATCAAAGATAAATATTAATAATTAATAAAAATATGAAAATAGCTATAGATGCTTCCAAACTAGAAGTAAAACAAAAGACAGGTACAGAGTATTATGCTCAAAATCTAATTTTAGGTTTATTAAAATTGATCCCTGATAATCATCAGATTATTTTATACTCAAGAGCACCTTTATCTAAATCAATATTAGATTTACATCCTAATACTCACAATCATATTATAAAAAATAAATTCTTATGGACATTATGGGGATTGTCCTTAGCAATGCTTAGAGATAAGCCAGATAGATTTTATACTCCTGCTAGTATTATTCCTCCAATTCATCCACCCAAAAGTATTATTGTCATACATGGACTTGAGTATGAGGCTTTCGCCCAAGCATATTCTTTATTCAGATTTTGGCATTTAGCTATTTTTACAAAGTTGTCAGCTATATGGGCATCTACTATCATTACTCCAAGTCAATCTACTAAAGATGATTTGTCTAGTGAATATGAAATTAATCCTGATAAGATTAAAGTCATACCATCAGGTATCCCACATTCGGAAATATCTAAAACAGATACAATCAAGTTAACAATTCAAGACCTCAATACATCAGAATACTTCTTATGTATTGGTAGAAAAGAACTTAGAAAAAATCTAATTACTATTATAGAAGCTTTTGATTTAGTGAAATTAAGTCAACCTCATTTAAAACTAGTCTTGGCCGGTAGTCCAGGCTATGGATATAAGGATATTGAAAAAGCTATTAATAAATCTGAATATAAAAAAGATATTATTAATCTGAATCGAGTCAATAACTTAGAAAAGTTAACATTATATCAACAAGCTAAAGCAGTACTATATCCATCTTATTATGAGGGATTTGGATTTCCAATTGTAGAATCCTTGCAACAAGGAATTCCAGTTATTGCCTCAGATATACCAAGTTCTAGAGAAGTTGGTGATTCTATGATAGAATATGTAGAAGTAGAAAATATCAGAGCTTGGGCTAAAGCTATGCTTAAAGCTGTAGCTACCAATTACTCAAAAGAAGAAATTTCAAATCGTCGAGAATATAGTCAAAAATTTAACTTTAAAGACACCATAGAAAATACTAAAAATATTATTTTAAAATAAATATGGCTAATATTATAAAGAAAAGAAACCCTTGGAAAAATATTATTCTATTTAGCTTGACTACTATTCCATTTTTTGCTTTTTATTATTGGGGTACAGTTTATAAATCGGTCTCGATAATAGAAATGATGTTGAAATCTATAACTAATACTGGATATTTGCTCATAGGGCTTTCATTGATATTAGGTCCACTAGGTAAATTTTGGAACTATTTTGATAAATTCTTAGCTTATCGCAAACAATTAGGGATAGTTGGATTTGTATATATTTTAATGCATGGATTGATGGCTACAATAATTTATATATTACCAAGTCCCAACATCTTAATTTCTGATTACTGGTCAATTGCTTTGTCTATAATCAGCCTATATTTATTATTTGTTTGTTATGCTATTTCTGAGATAATAATAATTAAAGTATTGGGGCCAAAAAGATGGAGAAGATTACTTAGATATGTTAGTTATACAGCTTTTATATTAGCTACTATACATATATATTTAGCAAAATTTCCAGTTTGGAAAGCCCATATCAACTCAGATATAATATTTCCTCCATTATCTCTGATTTTATTTAGCTTTGGGGTATTTGTACTCGGATTTAGATTTTATGTTTTTATTTATGATGCTTTGTCTCTGGTGCATATTACCATCAAGACTGTTATTGAAGAAAGTCAGAAATCAGGTGACTAGTTCTGTCTATCAAATCTTTATCATCAGCTTCAAACCAATTAATATTACTCATCCGACGAAACCAAGTCAATTGCCTTCTGGCATATTGATATTCAGATCGAATATATTGCTCTTTCATAGTCTCATAATCCGTTTTTTTATCCAAATAATCACATATAGCTATAGTGCCTAACCCAAGTTGTCTAATTTTGTTCTCTACTAGCTGTGGAGATAATTTTGTAGATAATATTGATCTAATATTTTGCACCTCCTCAATAGCGCCTTGCTCTAATCTCTCGTTTACTCTTTTCGTAATATTATTTTTAATATCATCAAGGGAGGCCGTAAGTCCAATCAAGAGAGGCTTATACATATCAGAGTTGTATTGGACCAGTGTAGGTGATGATTGAATGCTATTAACTTCAATTGCTCTTATTAATCTAATAGGATTATTCCAATCAGAATTATTTAGATTATGATCGGGAATCAACTCTAATAATTTATTTTGCAATTCTAATTTATTTAATTTAGACAATTCAGCCCTTAGGATAGGGCTTATATCTATATTTGGCAAATTATAATTATACAGAATAGACTCTATATACAATCCGGTCCCTCCTACCAAAAATGGTAATGGTTTTGGGTATTGCAAGTCTTTTATAATTTGTCTGACATCTCTTTGAAACTCAGCCACATTATAGTCTTGCCATAATTCTTTTAGATCTAACATATAATGTTCAATTCCTTGCATTTCAGTAGCTTTAATTTTACCACTACCAATATCAAAGTTTTTATAAATCTGTCTAGAATCAGCAGAGATTATAATACCATCAAACTTTTTGGCAAGTTCTATAGCAAGTTTGGATTTCCCAATTGCAGTAGGCCCTAGAATAGTAATAATAGATTGCATATAGACTTATTAAGCTAAATATGATAAAATGAGGTATAATAGAATAGTAACATATATGGCAAAAAAACAGCAACCCGTTCAAGAGTATTCAGCAGCACAAATTGATGTATTGGAAGGATTAGAGCCAGTCAGAGTAAGACCGGGAATGTATATAGGTTCAACTGGAACAGAGGGACTGCATCATTTAGTTTGGGAAATCGTTAATAACTCTATTGATGAAGCTATGGGTGGTTATTGTGATACTATCACATTAGATTTATTGCCAGAGGATAGGATTAGAGTAGAGGATAATGGACGAGGAATCCCAGTTGATATTCACCCCAAAACGGGAGTATCAACTCTTGAGACTATTATGACTAAACTCCATGCTGGTGGAAAGTTTGGTAAAGGTGGCTATCAGGTGTCGGGAGGACTTCACGGAGTTGGAATATCAGTTGTCAATGCATTGTCTACTGATACTAAAGTTACAGTTTGGAAAGATGGCTATGAATATACTCAGAGTTTTTCTATTGGTTTCCCAAAGGGATCGATAAAGAAAGTTGGTAAAACTGACCACTCAAATGGAACTGAAGTTATCTTTAAGCCTGATGCATCTATTTTTCCAGAGACAAATTTTAACCGAGATAAAATATATAATTATCTAAGGTCACAGGCATATCTTACTAAAGGTACTCAAATTAAAGTCAATGATTTAAGAGAAGATAATAATCTCCTAGATTATACATTCTTTTTTGATAGTGGTATTGTTTCTTATTTAAGTTATTTATTCCATGGTGAAGAACCTAGACATTCAACACCATTCTATTGTAATCAAGAAAAAGATAATATTTTAGTAGAAGTAGCCTTTCAATATTCTCGTGATTTGCAATCTACTGAATTATCATTTGTAAATAATATTATAACTCCAGGTGGAGGAACTCATGTAACTGGATTTAGAACAGCTTTGACTAGAGTATTGAATGACTATGCCAAAAAGAAAGGCATTCTGAAAGAAAAAGATGAAAACTTAACAGGTGATGATGTTAGAGAAGGTTTAGTAGCTGTAATTTCAATCAAATTAAAAGCACCATTATCTCCTCAATTTGAAGGACAAACTAAGGAGAAATTAGGAACAGTAGAAGCTCGTAGTGCGGTAGATCAAATTTTTGGAGAGCAATTAGCTGATTACTTAGATAAAAATCCTGGGGATGCAAAAGCTATTATTGAAAACTCTCTTTTGGCAGCCAAGGCTCGTCGAGCAGCCAAAGCCGCCAGAGATACTGTAATTAGAAAAGGTGCCCTAGAAGGTATGACATTGCCAGGGAAATTAGCTGATTGTTCTAGCCGTAGGCCAGAGGAAAGTGAATTATTCATCGTAGAGGGAGATTCAGCTGGAGGTTCAGCTAAACAAGGGAGAAACAGAGCTTTTCAAGCTATTTTACCACTTAGAGGTAAAATTCTTAATGTAGAAAAAGCAAGATTAGACAGAATGTTAGCTTCTAAAGAAATTAAGTCTTTAGTTATAGCATTAGGAACTTCAATTGGAGATACTTTTGATATCAATAGACTTCGTTATCATAAAATTATCATTATGACTGATGCTGATGTTGATGGAGCTCATATTATGACTTTAATTTTAACTTTATTCTTTAGATATTTTAAAGCATTAATTGAATCGGGGAGTATATTTATTGCAAAACCACCATTGTATCGTATCTCTCGAGGTAAGGAATTCCATTATGTATACTCTGATGACCAAAAACAGCAATTAGTAGCGCAGTGGGAAATAGATAATCCACAATCAAAGATAAATATTCAACGCTATAAGGGACTTGGAGAAATGAATCCAGAACAACTCTGGAGTACAACTATGGACCCTGCAACTAGAGTAATGAAGTCAGTCACTATCGAGGAAGCAGAGAAGGCAGACAGAGTCTTTGATATGTTGATGGGAGAAGAGGTTTTGCCAAGAAGAAAATTCATTCAATCTAGAGCTAGATCAGCACAGAATTTGGATATTTAATTATATCTTTACAAAACATATATTATTGTCTTATATATACAAAAATCAATTTATTCAGTATAATAAGAGCAATGCTCTCATAGTTCAACGGGATAGAACCGGGGACTCCTAAGCCTCTAATCCAAGTTCGAGTCTTGGTGAGAGCACAATTTATAATTAAAAATTAATTTATCCACAATAAAAAGTTTGTAAAACATAAATATAATATAATATAATATAATATAGAGTATATATAAAATATACTGTAATAAAAGTATAAATAATAGACTCATATACATATGAATAGAAATATAAGAGCCAACAAAGGATTCACCTTACTCGAGATATTACTCGTAATAGCAGCAATAGGTATATTAGCGGCAATAGTATTAGTAGCAATCAACCCAAACAGACAGATAGCACAAGTAAGGAATGCTCAGAGGAGATCAGATATAAATACAATATACAAAGCATTAGAACAATACTTAATAGATAATAAAGACTATCCTGAAGGAATAACAGGAACACCTAAAGCTATATGTAATAATACAGTTACACCAGACTGTGTAGATTTAGAAGTATTAGTCCCAACATATTTAGCAGAAATACCGACAGATCCAAGTGGAGGAGTATATGAAGTATATATAAACTCAGAAAATAATAGAATAGCAGTAGAATCTAAAGATGCTGAATTAGGGCAAAATATAGCAATCAATATAATTACAACAATCCCAACCCCTGAA
>JBMTTF010000033.1:0-7636 GCA_049449075.1 Minisyncoccia bacterium
AGATATCACTCCCTCCAATCCACACCCCCAAAGCAAGGGGTATCTGCTGGAGATGGAGGCCTCACAGATAATTTCTTGTGAGGCAGTGGGAAATAAGCATCTTCGACAAGAGCGAGTCGAA
Organism: Minisyncoccia bacterium; assembly: GCA_049449075.1. Classification (GTDB taxonomy): domain Bacteria; phylum Patescibacteriota; class Minisyncoccia; order SW-4-49-11; family SW-4-49-11; genus CALRBF01. The sequence continues at coordinate 122 of JBMTTF010000033.1, forward strand.
GATGCTCTGAGAACTATCAAGGTTCTCAGGCGAGGCCGGTTAGAGGGTATGGGAGCATCAGAAGATGCTCATCTTAAACCACCCTCAGCCCCTCCAGCCCCAAAGGTACGTGGGCTCTGGTGAACACACAAATGTACTCCTCCAGCATAAGCTGGGGGAGATTTTTTATTTTATGTTTAACTAAGCAGACATAATTAATTAATTATAAATATAAAAGCCGTAAAATCATTTATATTATATTGACAAAAGTTAAAAAATATGTTACAAATCATGGTAAGGCAGTATGTCGGCTGCCGTCTTTTAGTCCTCTAGGTTTCAGTAATGAGAAACCAAATTATAGCAGGACTGTTTACAACGGCAGTCCTATTATTGGCAGCTCCTGTAGCTGCTGCTGCATGAGATAGATAATATCTCACACTCCTCTCGCATAGAGGAGATTCAAGGCATGATACAGCGCTCTCGCGAGCGTCAAGGGTATGTATCAGCCCAAGAAGTAAAAGAGCCTATTGCTCCTGCTTCTAGTCAGACTGTAGAGTTAGAGACTGGTATTTCACCAATCTCGCCCAATACAGCTCCAAACTCGACCTCAACTGCTGGACCAGTACATACTCCAAAATCAGCTCAAGCCCAGGCACCAGCCAAGGTCACAATCCCTGCTACGGATAGAGCTCAAACTACGGTAGTTCCGCAGAGGGCTCAACAAGTTGCTGTCAGGCATGCCAACCGGCATCGTCATCAGTCAGCAAAAGATGAGCCTCCTGTTACACAGAAGGAGCCTAGTAGGGAAGTACAGGTTTCCCATAAGCCTTTCATGCTTTTTGCAGCAGACTTGGCTTGGAATCGGGTGGATGAAAGCTCTGACAAGAGCATTCGTAACCCGTATAGCCTGGGTGCACGGTTGGAAAACGGAGTAATAACTCCGCTTGCAGCCATCAGGGTTTATGCCCCTGACAAGCTACCCGAAGCCCTTGCCATCTTGGCAGGGGAAAAAGAATACACCTAACAAGGAGACGAAAATTTTCCAAACTTAATAAAACCAATTCCCTTAATCAGGATACATATTGACAACTGAATACTTCATTAAACCCAGACGACAAGTCTGGGTTTAAAATTTGTAATAGTATATAAAAATTAAAAGTGAAATAATAGTGAAATAGTTAGCAATCACCCCTTGACACTGCTAAAATTAGAGTTATAATATAAATAAGGAGGGTACCCTCCAGACAGATGTACATCACATATTAGTAGTATTAATTTATACATATATGAGGATTCGAAATCTACCAACACTAAACACTTTTGAACTAAGCCCAAGTAGGCTATTTGATGAAATATTCGAGACTCCTTTTGCAAGTCTTACAAGGTCCACCAATGATATGGAAATGTATCAAGAAGGGTCCGAGCTAGTAGTCAAATTACAAGCTCCAGGATTCAAGGAAGAAAACATAGAGATTACTCTAGATAATAGGGTTCTAAGCATAGAAGGTAAAGTCTCATCCGAAGAGGAAAAAGAGGACAAAGATAGACATTATTACTTCAAATCAATTTCTAAAGAATCCTTTACTAAGTCAGTGCAATTACCAGGAGATATAGATGAAGACTCAGTCACAGCTGACTATAAAGATGGAGAGATAACCATCCGAGTACAGCAAAAGTCAGATTCAACTAAGAAGATAATTAGTCTTAGTAAAAAGTAATAGGCATGTAATTAAAAAAGGTACTAGGGAAATTATTTCTCTAGTACCTTTTTATTATGCAACAATCTCCCCTGAATACTCAAACTTCTCACTAGCATTATAAGTTAAGCTAGTTAATAATAAGTTTAATGTCGTGATTAGTAGAACCAACAAAACTACTAAATCAACATTGGATAACACCAAATACATAATATTAGCAATAATTATACTTCCTCCAAGGGCTAAACTAGTAAAAGCTAAACCAGGTAGGGTAGTAGATAAAGTCTCAGGATCACTAGAGAATCTATTAGGATAGGCAACAGATAAATATATGGCTAATAGAACTATTAGAATTATAGATAAGCTAAATACAATCCAATATAATAAAGCAGGGAAGAATGCAAACCCTAATATTACAAAATTAGCAATCAGAATAGGGCTACCTATAAATAAGAATAAAGCTGTATAAATCAATAATTTACCAACCGCAATATTCCAAGGAGAAATTGGGGCAACACCTAGAATCCAAGATACTTTTCTCTCAGAGCTAAAAGTAGGGAATACAAATCTTAGAGTCAGAGCGCTAATAAAATATAATCCAATAGCTAGAATTAGAGCATAAATAAAGTCTGGGAAATTATAACCATCACCATAAGTACGAGTATTAGAGGTAACTCGTAAGCTAACTACGGTCTGAGCTAACCATAATCCAATCACCATCATAAACCAAAATAGATTTTTTTTATCTCTCCAGATTAACAATAACTCTTTATCTATAATAGTATGCACAGCATCAGTAGAAGGAAAATTATAAGATTTATGAACAGTAGTCTTAGTATTATTTTTATTTGCAATATAATTACCCTCTTGTAATAATTGCCACATTACAAGATAGTTTCTTTTCAATAAAATATATGAAGTTATTAATAAAGCAATAGTTAAAAATACAAATATAATAGTATAAATAGTTCCAAATAAATTATAACAAAATAATAAATCATGTAAAACTTGAGCTATCCCAAAAGTAGGTAAATAAATTAGCTGTTCCCTCATAGTCTGCATCTGGACAATATAGTTACCATCAAAGAATTTTACAAAATCTTGAGGAATAATAATTCTCCAGAATAAAGCAACCATCAAAACCGAGCCAATAACCAGTAAGCTAATAGACATAGGCTGAGAGACAATATTTTTACCAAGTAGTTTAGAAAAATATTGAAGCAAATAAATACTAAGCATATAAGATAAAACTCCAACAATACTACCAATTATAATTAGAGATGCTGTCAGTATAAAACTCAAGAATAATTGCAAATAACTCACTCCCATAAATTGAGCAATCCCCACTAAAACAGGTATAATCACCGCAAGAAAAATCCAAAGACTAGAAGCCAATAATTGGAATAAATTGACAAAAGCCATAATAGAGAAAGATGGGGTAGACATAATCCACCGATGTGATTTGCCTGCAAAAGAGGTAGCAATTACGAGAATACTATTACCATAACTCAATAAAAATACTAACAGATAGAATAACTGAGCAATATAAAAGTATAAAGCATCTCGCAACTCCAGATCTTTACTAATAAAGTTTAGCCCCCCAATTGTGGTAGCATAAATAGAAATTCCTACAAATATAATAATCAATAACAAGATAAAAATAGCAACAATACGAGTGAATTTTTCACGAGCCAAGTACCTTTTTATAACTTGTCCAGGATAGGACAATAATAATCCAAATGATTCAGACATAGTATTTATTTAGCTAAATAATTTTTATAAACATCATCCAGAGAGGTCTTAGTAGGCAAATGAGCCTTATCTACCAATTCTTTATAAGTCCCTTCAATCTTTAATTTACCCTTTTCAAATAGTCCAATTCTGGTAGCTAATTCCTGAGCTACAAATAAAGTATGAGTCACCATTAAGACAGTTCCACCATCCTTCACAAATATATCAAGAATATTCTTGGTAATATCAATACTAATAGGATCAAGTCCCACAATAGGCTCATCGATCAACAATATACTTGGATTATGTAATAGAGCTGCCAAAATAGAATATTTTTGTCTTACTCCACGAGAATAATCCTGGTACAACTGATTTTCTGTCCCTGTTAGATGATAAAGTTTCAATAGATTCTTAATATCTGAATTTCTTTGTGAAACAGGCATATTATATAGAGCTCCTATAAAGTGCATAAATTCTAAACCAGTCATCCCATCCCATACAGTCGGCTCATCAGGAATATATCCAATCAAAGACTTAGCCTCTTTAGGTTCATCTACTATATTAATCCCATCTAAAAGAATCTCCCCCTTAGTCGGTTTTAATAGCCCAGCTAATAATTTGATCAAAGTACTTTTCCCAGCCCCATTAGGACCAATCAAAGCATAAAACTCACCCTGTTTAATAGATAAATCTAAACTATGAATTATAGTCTTGTCCTTGAATTTTTTGGATACACCTTTGATTTCAATCATATTTATATATTATTTTTAACTATAAATACATTATACAATGGTTTGACAAATTTGCATAGTAACATATATACTTATTAAGTATAAGCTATATATTTAATTTTATGACAAAATATCTTTCAATAATTATAGCAATAACTTTTATACTCAGCACTCAATCAGCCTCAGCTTTAATGCTAGATGCTGGGGAATCAGTTAATATAAAAGAAAAAGTAGAAGGAGATGCCTATTTGGCTGGGCAAACAGTTAGAATACAAGAGAAAATAGAAGGAGACGCCATAATAGCAGGAGGAGTGGTAGATATAGATAATCCAATCACTCAAGATGCAATTATAGCTGGAGATAAAATTACCATCAATCAAGAAATTGGAGATGATATTAGAGTTGCTGGAAGCACTATTATTATAAAAGGAAATGTCAAAGGAGATGTTATTGCTTTTGCAGAGACTTTAATAATAGATAAAGAGGCTACAATCTCGGGAGATATAATCGCATTTGTATCCAAATTCCAATTAGATGGAACGGTGAACGGTAATATCAAGATTGCTAGCGTAACCAGCTCAATTATAGGTACCGTATTAGGAGATACCAAAATCAGAACAGCAGATTTTACTCTAGAAGGAACATTAGCCGGTAAAACTGAATTTGTAGCTGAGCAAAGTGTGACTATCACAGAATCAGCCAAATTTGGGAATACAGTCAACTACGGATATATTACAGAATTAAATTTATCCCCCAATCTAGCAGAAGGAGTAGTCGCTAATTTTGATTCAAAATTATTAAAACCAAATACAACAAGACAAGACATAATGAATAATATGTTCTCAGGAATGTTAGTCTTTAGAATATTCTCATCCGCTTTAGTAATTCTCTTAATAGCCTGGTTAGCCGGTAAGTTTATAGCTAGAGCAACCAAGAGCCTACAAAGCAGTAAAGACTTTAGAAAAGCCTTTTTCTATGGCTTAGCATTATTCTTCCTTCCAATTTCAATCATCATATTACTATTTGTAAGCGTGATTGGAATCCCAGTAGCCATATTTGTGACCTTGATGTATCTATCTATGCTATTCTTTTCACAATCCATCACCAGCTTCATCATAGCCAATTGGTTGAATCACAAATATGACCTCAAACAAGGTAAAGTACAAATATTTCTAGTATCTCTGGGAGTATATATCTTACTATACTTATTACAATTCATCCCAATCATCGGCATAGTAATAGGACTACTCTTAACCTATATAGCCTTTGGATCACTAGTCATAGAATATAGAAAAAAATAAAATAATATGCTCAGTATATCTCTTTTAGTTGGGAGTTTAGTAGCAGGGGTGCTAACATTTTTAGCCCCCTGTACCTTCCCATTAATCCCAGCTTATATAGGATTTATAACAGGAGATGGTAAACTCACCAAAATCCAAACCATCCGTAATGGACTTTTATTCGTACTAGGATTTATGGGAGTATTTGTAATACTCGGAGTATTCGCCAGCAGTGTATCTAATTTATTCAATCCAGACACTAGATTACTAATTAGTCGCATAGCAGGAGTATTAATCCTAATCTGGGGACTAGAGATGATAGGAATATTCAACCATAAAATTTTCCAAACCACTTGGACCCCAAGGATCAAAGGACTCAAAGCAGGCACACCACAAAGTTCAGTCTTACTAGGAATCTTGCTCGGTATAGGCTGGACCCCCTGTGTAGGACCAATATTAGGTACAATTTTAACTTTTTTAATCAATGATGGAACAGTAGCAGACGGAGCCATATTGATGTTTGTCTTCTCAGTAGGACTTGCCATACCATTTTTAATCACCGCCATATTATTGGCCCATGGCAGACAATTCTTACAAAAAGTTGAACACTTAACCCCAATTATCCGCATCATTAGTGGACTATTCCTAGTCATAATCGGAATACTATTCATTACCAATAGTCTAGAGATACTAGGTCGCTTTATATTCAATACTCTAGACTTTATCAACTATGATAAAATCTTAGATTATTTATAAAACCAAAAACTATTATATAAATTAGTATCAAAATATAGTATAATATATAAGCAAACTTCGCCCTGTCTCAAGGACAGCTATCAATCAATGATAATCCCACACTTTGAATTTAAATATACATGGCATGGAATAATCAATACCAAGTCAGGATATACAGGAGTCATCTTTACTAGTAATGCCAGTATAATAGACCCTAATAAAGAATATGAGTGTAAAGTGTTAGCAGGAGAAGAAATATATCATGTTCTTGGGATCAATATACTGGACCCCTGTATCCGGTACTCAGAATTATTGTCTCAATATGATCAAACAATACCACTAGAATGCTCAGCAGAAGAAGTACTAGCACTGCTGGGAGCATACAATCAAATTACATAATCAGTATAAAATGGGGAGAATAACTCCCCTTATTTTTTTATCATACCCCAAAACCTATGCTATAATAAAACAAATAACCTAAAGCACCAATATGAACATACTAGTCACAGGAGGGGCGGGATTCATCGGATCCCATATAGTAGACCAGCTCATCACACAAGGACATCAAGTCATAATCATAGACAACCTAGTCACAGGACAACAAGACCTCATCAACCCAGCCGCAATCTTCTATCAAGAAGATATCACCAATGCACAAAAAGTCGAAGAAATAATCCAAAAACACCAAATCCAAATCATCTGCCATCAAGCAGCCCAATTAGATGTCAGAAAATCAGTCCAAGACCCCCAATACGATGCCAATGTCAACATAATCGGCACCATCAACCTATTCGAAGCCGCCCGCAAACATGGAGTTACCAAGGTAGTATTCGCCTCCTCAGGAGGAGCTATCTACGGAGATACAGATATACTCCCAACCCCAGAGACACATCCCACCGACCCAATCTCACCCTACGGCATAGCCAAATTAGTAATGGAAAAATACGCCCATTATTACAAAACCATTTACAATATAGACTACACCGCCCTCAGATACTCCAATGTCTACGGGCCAAGACAAAACACCCAAGGAGAAGCAGGAGTAATAGCCCTCTTCATCAGCAAAATGCTCCAAAACCAACAATGTTATATCAACGGAGATGGCAACAATACCCGAGACTTCGTATACGTGCAAGACGTAGTAGAAGCCAACATCCAAGCCATACTAGGCAACCTCTCAGGAAGCTACAACATAGCCACAGCCACCCAAACCAATATCAACCAAATCTTTGACATCCTACACCAACTCACCAACACCACCATCACCAGACAACACCGAGAAGCCAAAATCGGAGAACAACAACATAGCTGTCTATCCTATGACAAAATCAAGCAAGCAATCAACTGGCAACCACAAACCAA
>JBMTTF010000034.1:0-7590 GCA_049449075.1 Minisyncoccia bacterium
ATATTGGTGTACCTAAGAGGGCTCGAACCTCTGACCTCAGGTTCCGCAAACCTGCACTCTATCCATCTGAGCTATAGGTACTCTAAATTTTTAATATATGATCTATAGTGTCTATAAACTTTTCTTTACCATCTTCCCTGGGGATATATTGTTCTAAAATATCTGCTATATCTTCTGGTTTCTCATCTCCAAGTGGAATTCTAGTATATTTCAACAATCCTTCAGTGAGGTAAATTGATATAAATTTAACATCATTTCTTACATAAATACCAAAGCAATCTATATCTTGATATCGGAATGTTTTTCTTTTATCTAGATTGATTCCATTTTTAGTAATTTCAACTAAAATAGTTTTTGGGTCTTTATTAGAAATTAATAATGTAAGTACAAATAACAATACAAAGACTATGAAGGCAATAGGATCACGAGTTATTATAGCATATACCAATAATAATACAAATATTACAGAGAACATTACATACCAAGTGGGGGATTTGGAGTATTTATCAAATTCTAGAGCTTCATATTTATATAGGACTGAAGTTTTATAAGTTTGCATAATTTTAATCTATATTTTACTATTAATTTTATTATATCATATATCTATTATATATCAATATATTATTTTTGATTTTGTCTTCTCCAAGTTTCAATAGCCTGATGGTCTCCTGACAATAAAATTTTAGGAACTACCCACTCAGAAGGTGCAGATCTATTAACAATATGGGGATTAGGTGGATTAAATGTTGCAGGTCTAGAGTATTGGGGATATTCTATTTCATCGGTATGTGTCCAAGATTCTTGTTCAAGAGAATTCATATTTCCCAATACATTAGGGATATGTCTTGAAATTGCATCTAACATAACTAATGCTGGTAATTCTCCTCCAGTTAAGACAAATTGGCCTATAGATAAAGACTCATTACATAAATATTGTTCTACTCTAGCATCTACGCCTTCATATCTACCACATATAAATATTATATGGTCATAATCTTGTCCTAACTGGATAGCCTTATTTTGATCAAATATATTTGCTCCAGCCTTAGTCAAAACTATATGTTTTCTAGTTTTGGGATATTCTTTTATAATATTATTTAAGACATTATAAATAGGCTCAATTTGTAATATCATACCAGCCCCACCTCCAAATGGTGCATCATCAATTTTACGATGTATATCTTTGGTATAATCACGGATATTATGGATTTGGATAGTTAATATATTTTTTAAATTAATTGCCCTACCTATTACTCCTGTATTGATATAAGATTCTATAATCTCTGGAAATATAGTTAATATATCAAATCTCATAATAAAATTATATATCTAAATCATCTACAAATTTATTTATTTCCTCATGGCTATTAATTGAAGACGTTCTTCTTCCGCCCTGTTCTGGCTCTAGAATTTTTAGGTTAACTCTTGCATTATTACGAGCTCCTACTATTCTTAGTAGAGAACGAATTGCTTTAGCAGTAGCTCCAGATTTCCCAATAACATAACCCATATCACTAGGGTTTACCTTTAGAGTGATTAAGACTCCCATTTCATCAATAGTTCTTTCAATCAATACATCATTAGGGTTATCTACAATTGACTTTACAATATAAGATACAAATTCTTTGTCAGTAAAATTTTCCATTTCTGTGTTTTTATCTATTAATCAAAGTAATTATACTCTGTAGTAAGTATTATATCATAATTATAATATTATTAACAATAAACTGGACTTAATGAGCTAGAACTAGAGCATGTATACTAGTAAATCCTTGAGTTTTAAGTGCTTTGGCAGCTTGTTGGATTGTGGATAAAGTAGTAGTCACATCATCAATGAGAATTATATTTGTCAGAGTAGGGGATGCTTTTTGGGTGGATTTGAAGGCATTATGCATATTTATAATTCTAGCATGCTTATCTGATAACTTCATTTGATTAGGTGTATTACGAACTCTATGCAGACCTTTATATATAGGTAATCTCAATTTATCTTCTAAATATTGAGCTAATAATAAGGCTTGATTATATCCTCGTAAATTAAGACGGACTGGATGTAATGGTATAGGACAGAGGATAACATTATCTTTAATTCTTAAATTTTGGCTTAATGTTCTTAACATAATACTACCAAGTGGTTGAGATAATTGGGGTAAGTTTTTATATTTTAGATAATGTATACTTTTTTTTATAATATTATTTTTGAAATCAACACAGGTTAATATACTATCCAAATAACTATCTTTAAGTATCGGTGTTTGTATTCTGGTATTTAATTTAGGGTGGAATATGGATTGGCTATATGCTTGCTCCTTTAACCATAAATTAGGAGTGTTAGGTATAGAAGCTAGACAATTGCTACAGATATTACAGTCATTAAGTCGCTGACAAATTATACATTGGTTTGGTAATAGTAAATCTAATATTATTTTATTTAATAAGTATTGCATAGATTTTTATTGTATGGTACAATAAATTTATTATAGAATATAAATAAAAACAATACAATGTTTACATTGGGAGGGCAAAAAAAATCTTTTGGGATAGATATTGGGACTCAAACTATAAAAATTGTTGAGATGAGTAAGGTTAAGTCTTATAATATTGATAATTATATTGTATGGAATAATGATATAGATAACATTATTCAGCAAAAAGGTAGTGATGCGGCTCTCTCAACCGCAGCCATAACAAAGATAATTGAAGTAATGCTAGAAGAGTCAGGTATGGAAATATTAGAAGCATACATAGCATTGCCAACATATTTAGCTTTATTTGCAGTCATACAGGTGCCTATAATGGGGGGAGAAGAATTAGTTACTGCAGTACCATTAGCAGCTAAACAACATATACCAGTACCTCTTAACAGTGTTCAATTAGATTGGATTAATTTGGGTAAAAATAAAGTTAATCAAGACCAATATGATATTCTTATAATAGCTATGCCTAATAAAGTAATAGATAGATACTTTGGAATAAGTCAAGCTTTAGGAATAAAAGTTAAGGGGGTTGAATTAGATTGCTTTTCAACTCTAAGAGCTATTGACTTGCCGAAAGAACAAGTCTGTCTTATAGATATAGGTGCTAGAAATAGTACTGTTATGGTTGTAAACTCTAATAAAGAAATACAAACTATACAAGCATTCGACTTTGGGGGCAATCATATTACTGAGGCAATAGAAAGTGTGAAGGGATGTTCTACTCTAGAGGCTGAAAGGTTAAAAAAACAAAATGGTGTGAATGGTAGTGACTCTAAGGTTACAGAACTTATTAAATCAAAAATTTCCTCCTTTATAGTGACAGATGTAATGCGATTACTCACAAGTCTAGATGATAAAACTGGTGTCAGTACTAATAATATTGTGATAGTAGGTGGTAGCTCAAAGATGGTTGGACTTAAAGAGTATATAGATGATATATTTGCAAATCAATTTCATAATCCAGATATCAATGTATCTTTGGCATCCCCCATTGCTAATCTATCTGTAAAAGGAGTTATGGATGATAATATAATTAAAGATATCTGGCAAGATTTAATTTTATCAATAGGAGTCTCCTTAAAAAATTATATAGATTAGTATGAAAAGTATTGAATTTATTCCCAAAAATCAAAAAAGACTCAATCCTAAAGCTAAAAAAGATAGTCTAATATATGCCCTTTTGACTTTGCTTTTGTTGTATACTACTGTGATAGGAATGTCTTATTGGCTATTCGTATTACAAGAAAAAAATGAACTTACCAAAGAAATCGAAGACTTAGATGCAAACAATAGGAAGTACTATATGACTAATAATCTGGAGCAAGACCTATTTAATGTTGCTAATATAATAAGTAAATTCTATGATCCGGTGCCAGTTGTTCAATCTATAGAGTTATCTTATGTTTTGGGAGCTGATATATCTAAATTTTCTTATAATAAATTGAAAAAAAGTATTAATATCTCTATGACGGTGCCATCAATTAATGATATAACAAAACAAGTAGTTGCATTCCAGGCTTCATCTTTAGTCAAAACTGTCAACACTTCAGCGGTCACTTCTCAGAAAGACAATACAGGGTTTACTTTCAATATAGAAATACTATTAAAATAATTGTATCATATGTCAAATTTAATTAAAATTTTATCATTACCTATATTTATAGTATCAATCTGGTCTGTTAACTCATTTTTCTTACCAATGGTTACTAAAGATTTAGATATTATTGATGATGCTAAGAAAGAATTACTATTAAAAGAATCCTTCAATGCCTCTTCTCCAGCTAATTTATCTCAATCTATAAATCAATTTGTGTCAGGTAAATTTGATAAAAATCAAATCATAGACTTAATTGCAACTTTTGCTAGAGATTCTGGTGTAGAAATTTCTAGTCTAGATGTTCAGCCAGATAACTCAAGAGAAACTACCCCCAATGCCAATGTATCAGACGATCAGTCAAAGACAGCTACGCCTGCAATAGGTGATACAAAAGTTAATCTAGTGAATACATTAAAAAGTGTTAAATTAAATGTTGCCATAAAGGGTAACAAAAATGCCATAAATCTGTTTACCTCTAAATTAGCTAATTCTAAGCAATATATGGATATTCAAAGTATAGATATGACTTTTAATAAATCTCCTTTGGGTGGTGGAGTTCAAGATATATCATCTATAATAACAGCCAAAATATATTATGTAACATTATGAAAAAAAGTTTTAAATTTATCTTAAATACTAACAATATTATATTAATAATAAGTATATTGAGTATGGTATACTTTGGGTATGATATGATTAAACAAATTATAGAATCTTTAAATACAAAGATTGAAATTGGAACAGAACTTAATGTTGTTAAAAGATTTTTCAATAATATTAAGTAAATATGCAATTTGATTTAAGAAGAACATTTGAATCTCTAAAAATAGATTTCCCAGATAAGTTTGTAGGTATTCCAGACTTTGATACATTCTTAGAAGATGATCTTAAACAATTTTTGGCGACACATTTTACTGAAGCTCAATTATTAACAGTAAATGCTGAATTCTTAGGATTAAAATATATAGATTTATCAAACTATGAACTTGATAAGTCTATGTTTGACATATTGCCAATTAGTGTAATGAAGAGGTATACTTTGATCCCTTTTTCTCAAGACGAAAATATAATTTCTATTGCTATTGCTGACCCTAATGATTATAATGCAATACAAGCATTAAAATTTATTTTTCAAGAAAGGTCTTTAAAGTTTGAACTTTTCGTTTCCAAAGAGGATGATATTAATAAATTATTATCTAGTGTTGATATCAATGATCTTGTTCAAGAGAATGTACAAGAGTTTACAGAAAAGAATGAAAAATCACAAGAATTACCAGATATCTCAGATGTAAATCAGGAAAATTTAGGAACTGCTCCAATTATTAAAATAGTATCTGTGATCATAAAGACTGCTGTGGTAGGTGGGGCATCAGATATACATATTGAAGGTTCAGATAAATCAGTTAGGGTTAGATTTAGAGTAGATGGAGTTTTACATACAAGTTTGATGTTACCAAAAGAGTTATATTCTTCTATTGTAGCTAGAATAAAGATATTATCCAATTTAAAAATTGATGAGCAAAGGAAGCCTCAAGACGGTAGATTCTCTATAATAGAGCAAGATAAAAAAATAGACTTTAGAGTATCAACTTTCCCAACACAATATGGAGAAAAAATTGTATTAAGAATTTTAGATACATCTGGTGGCGTTAGGTCATTAGAAGCATTAGGATTCATAGGTCCAAAAGCTGCTGATATCCAAGAGGCTATACAAAAACCATTTGGTATGATATTGCTAACAGGTCCTACGGGATCTGGTAAATCCACCACAGTGTATACATTATTATCACAAATTAACACAGAAGATATAAATATTGTAACATTAGAGGATCCAATAGAATATAATTTGTTTGGGATTAATCAATCACAAGTTAGACCAGATATTGACTATACATTTGCAACAGGACTGAGATCTATTTTGAGACAAGATCCAGATGTTATTATGGTAGGAGAAATAAGAGATGGGGAGACAGCTGGATTAGCCGTACAATCAGCTTTAACTGGACATATTGTATTTTCTACATTGCATACTAATGATGCTCCAGGAGCTATCCCAAGGCTTATATATATGGGAGTGGAATCATTTTTAGTCTCAGCTTCAGTACAAGCAGTTATTGCACAGCGATTAGTAAAAAAATTATGTGAGTATTGTAAAGAAGAAGTTGTAATATCAGAACAAGAAAAGAAATACATTCAAGACTCTATAAATAAATTAGACCCTATCTATGTTAAGCAAATATATACTGGTAATTTTGATAAAATGTATAAGCCCGTAGGTTGTCTCAAATGTACAAATGGATTTAAAGGTAGAATAGCAATATTTGAAGTGGTTATTATGACTGAAGATCTTCGATTTATAGTAGAACAAAATGAAGGTGAAGAAGCTATAATGAAATATCTATATGATAATAATTATATAACTCTAAAACAAGATGGTATATTCAAAGTATTATTAGGGTATATATCTCTACCAGAGTTATTAACTACAGTGGAGATATAGACAATATTAAAAAAGTATAATATAATTGTATTATATAAGAAATAAATACACTATAATTTATGAATCATCAAATAGTTCTAATAGAAGATGACCTATTTATTAAACAAATGTATTCTAACAAAATAGAAGAAATGCAAATTAGTGTTTTGTCCGTACTGAATCAAGATGATTTACAAACTACTCTAGAGAATAATCCTATTGACCTAATCTTACTAGATTTAATTTTACCTAATATTAGTGGATTTGATATATTGAAATGGCTTAAGTTAGAAAGCCAGTTTAAAGCTGTCCCAGTTATAGTTCTGAGTAATCTATCTTCTCAAGCAGATATTAATCAAGCCTTTGAATTAGAAGTAGTAGATTATATTGTAAAATCGAACTATACCCCTGCTGAAGTTCTGCGTACTATCAAAAAGCACTTACCTAAAACTTAAACTTAAAATATATGCAAATCGATTTATCAGTTATAGTAACCCAAATTGTTAGTTCTAAAGGATCAGATATACATCTTTCAACAGGTAGTAAGCCAATATTAAGAATTAAAAATAGATTAATAACAGTAGAAGACTCCCTGTTACTCACTAAAGATTCTATGGATGAATTATTAGTATCTATGCTCACTAAAGAGAAAATAGATGCACTATATAGTGGACAAGAGCAAGACTTTGCTTATACATTTGAGGAGTTAAATGCAAGATTTCGTGTTAATGCTTTTATTGCACAAGGGGCACCTAACTTGGTTATGAGATATTTACCATCAGAGATACTTACCTTTGAGGAATTAGGCTTGCCGTCTGTTATGCATCAGTTTTCTAAATTAATGCAAGGTTTCGTATTAGTAACAGGTCCTACAGGGTCAGGAAAGTCTACAACATTAGCCTCAGTAATCAATGAAATTAATCATACTAGAGATGTCAAAATTGTTACTATAGAAGATCCAATCGAATTTGTATATAAAGCTGATAAAAGTATTATTACTCAAAGAGAAGTAGGTTATGATACAAATAGCTTTAGTA
>JBMTTF010000035.1:0-7590 GCA_049449075.1 Minisyncoccia bacterium
AGCTTCCGTATTAGCTCCGATGATGCTGAGATCATAGCTCAACGAATGCAACCATATTATACAGCTGAAGATTTAGTATCAATAGACAACTTAAAAGGAGTATTAACATTAATGATTAACGGCAAAACTAGCAAAGCCTTTAATATGGAAATAATTTTTGCTAATAGGTCAGATTTGTCTTTACAGCAACAGGTTATAATGCATTCTAGACAAAAATACGCCAAGCCAGTCGCTGAGATTAGAGCTGATATTGAGCATCGTACTCACAGTATGCTAGAATAGTAGTTAAATTATAATTTTTTATGAGTAATATTTGTCTTACAGGAATTCAGCCTACAGGAAAGTTACATATAGGTAATTATTTTGGTGCAATGAAACCAATTTTAGATTTATCTAACCAAACTGAATTTGATAAGATTTTAGTCTTCGTAGCCAATTTACACTCACTTAATAGTATTAAAGATGGGGCCACTCTTAGAGCTTATACTCAAGATATTGCTCTTGACTATCTGTCTTTAGATTTAGATTTGACAAAAACAAGTTTATTTTTGCAATCCGATATTAGAGCCTTGACTGAGCTTGCTTGTATATTGAATAATTTAGTCACAGTATCTTATTTAGAAAGATCTCATGCGTATAAAGATGCAGTAGACAATGGGAAAGAGGCCAATATGGGATTATTTGATTATCCTGTTCTAATGGCGGCAGATATCTTATTATATCAATCTAATATAGTGCCAGTTGGGCAAGATCAAAAACAACATATTGAAATCGCTCAAACCATAGCCAAAAAATTTAATTCTCAATATGGTCAATTCTTCACTATACCAAAACCATATATTCAGACAAATACAGCTATAGTAAAAGGATTAGATGGGCGTAAAATGAGTAAATCATATAAGAATACAATTGAGATTTTTGAGGAAGCTGATTCGATTCGAGCTAAAGTAATGAAAATAACCACTGACTCCAAGGCTCCCAATGAACCCAAAGATCCAGACACTTGTAATATAATGGCAATTTATAAATTATTAGCAACTCCAGAAAACTTAGAAATTATGGAGAATAGATATAAAGAAGGACAAATCTCTTATAAAGAAGCTAAAGAAATTCTAGCTGAGACGATTTTAGAATTTTTCCAATCAATGAGAACCCGTAGACAAGAATTACTTCAAAACCCAGAGTATGTAGCTGAAATATTAGCAAAAGGAGCCAAAGAAGGTAACCTCATAGCCGAGACTAATATTCAACAAATTCGCCAATTAGTAGGATTAAAGTAGTAATTCAGAAGACATGCTACAATAAAACCAATAAATAATAAAAACAGTATGAATCAACCTCATAAAAATAAAAGAAAAGGATTCACTTTACTCGAGATATTACTCGTAATAGCAGCAATAGGGATATTAGCAGCAATAGTATTAGTGGCAATAAACCCCACAAGACAGATAGCACAAGTAAGGAATGCCCAGAGGAGATCAGATATAAATACAATATACAAAGCATTAGAACAATACTTAATAGATAATAAAGACTATCCTGAAGGAATAACAGGAACACCTAAAGCTATATGTAATAATACAGTTACACCAGACTGTGTAGATTTAGAAGTATTAGTACCAACATATTTAGCAGCAATACCAAAAGATCCAAATGGAGGATTATATGAGGTATATATAAACCCATCTAATAATAGAATAGCAGTAGAAGCTCCAGAAGTAGAATTAGGGCAAAGTATAGCAGTGAATATTGCTCCAAAAGATAATATCTGGAATATAGCTGGGATACCTAGTTTAGATTTAAACTTTGCAAGTAATAAGAGTTTAATAGATAGTGTAACAGGAAATAATCTAATTACATTTGCAAGAAATAGTACAGCAACTTATGTAGGAGCAGATAAACTAATAAAAACAGCTGCAGTTAATGAACCAAGATTTGATCATAACCCGATAACTGGCGAGAGCTTGGGGTTATTGATTGAGGAGACAAGGACTAACTTAGTGTATGAGAGTGGAGATTTAACTGGTTGGAATAAATATAATCTTACAGCAACTCCTGAGGTGATGTCTGGTCCAAATGGATTTACTAATTATAATAAAATAACATTAAACACATTTACTAATAGTAATGCTTTTATTCGACTATTTATTGCTACTAATCCAAGCACTCTTTACACAACAAGTTTTTATCTCAAAGCGGGAACTTGTAGGTATGTGATTTTAAGCATGACTGCATTTAACAGTAATAAGTATGGAGCATATTTTGATTTGCAAACTGGGATAATGTATAATAATCGTAGTGCTGTTACATTTAATTCTGTAGATGTAGGTAATGGTTGGTATAGATTATCAGTTGTTGTAGATTCACTTACTGGTGGCTCAGCTCGTACTGTAGACATATGGCCAGTTACAATACCTAATCCACCAATAGGGGGAAGTAATAATATAGAACCATATTATAATTCTAATGGAGAATATTTGTATGCTTGGGGGGCTCAAGTTGAAGAAGGCACATTTCCAACCTCCTATATTCCTACAGCGGGATCCGTAGTAGCAAGGGGAGCAGATAATGTAAGTATAGCAGGAAGTAATTTCAGTAATATTTTTTCTACAAGTAATACAGCAGGAACAATGTATGGAGCAATAAACAGTCCATTCAGTAATGCGACATTATTTTCATTAAGTGCTTGGCCATGGAGAATACAGAGAGATATAGTATCAATAGGTAATTGGACATCAGCAGCGATTCCATCAGGATCACGTAGCATAGGAATAACAAATGGAGAAGGAGCAAATAGTATATATACCAATGGAAGTTTATATAATACTAATAATAATGTTACAAGCACTTCAAATGGGACTCAATTAAATATAGGTAATTCAGATAGTATATATACAAATGGAACAATATCTAGACTAATATATTGGCCTCAAAAACTTAGTAACACAATACTTCAAACTATAACACAAATTAATGATGCACTATATTCTATATCAGAAAATGGATTATATGGTAGAAGGTTTGTTGGCTATTATAATGATACTCCTACTTTTTTCAATACTGCTGTTAAACATGGTGATACTAATCTAACTTCACAAATTAATAACTTTACCAATAATACTGATAATTATAGTTGGCAATGGGGAGGATATTTCCTTCCGCCTACTACAGGAAGTTATACTTTCTTCACCTCATCAGATGATGCTAGTCACTTATGGATAGGAGATAATGCATTAACTGGATATACCGTAGCAAATGCTTTGGTCAATAATGGAGGATTGCATGGAGTGCAGGAAAGATCGGGTACAATTAATCTAACTGCTGGACAATATTATCCGATTAGAGTTATGTTTGGAGAATCTGGAGGTGGAGATGTAATGACTGTTGCTTTTTCTGGACCAGGCATTGATAAAACAGCTAATGGTACAGGTTATTACTTTGGGGGAAGGTCTTTTTGGACTAGTATGATAGGAGATCTTTAATTCAATATATATTGTGCCTTTTACAAAATACAATATTTTAAAATTAAAGATAGATGAATTTGTATACACATAAATTTGCCTACAATTTAAATTTATGATATATTAAAATTATAATAAAATAATATAAATATAAACAATGGTAAGTATTCAATTTTGTGGCGGGGCAGGTTCGGTAACAGGAGCTAATTATGTCATAGATAATGGCAAAGTTAAATTTGTGATAGATTGTGGAATGATCCAAGGCAATAAAGAAGCTGACGAGCTAAACTATGTGCCTTTTGTGTATGATCCTAAGAGTATTGACTTTATGATAGCTACTCATACACATATTGACCATATTGGTAGAATCCCAAAATTAGTCAAGGAAGGTTTTAGAGGTGAGATATACTCCACTTATCCTACCGAAGAATTTGCTGAGATATCTCTCAGGGATACTGTATCTATTATGGAACATGATAAAACTCAAATACCTTTATTTGGTAGTGAAGATGTAGACCAAGCTGTTTCACAATGGAGGGGTATAGAATATCACGAAATATATGAAATGAATGAAAATATTTCATTTAGATTTCAGGATGCTGGGCATATCCTGGGTTCTGCAATTACTGAAATTTGGGTGTTAGATCCAGAAACTGGTAAAAGAATTAAATTAGTATTCTCAGGTGATTTAGGGAATGTCCCATCAGTATTATTAAGGAAATATGACTATATATCAGAAGCAGACTATATTATAGTAGAATCCTGTTATGGGGATAGAATTCATCAAAAATTAGCCGAGAGGAAGGAAATTTTAAAACAAGCTATTAAAGATACCATAGAGCGCAAGTCTGTTTTACTGATGCCTACCTTTTCTATAGAGAGAACACAAGATATATTATATGAATTGAATGATATTATTGAGAACCATTCAGGGAATGACTCGCAGAGAGGTAAGGTAGGTAAAATTGATGTTTATCTTGACTCTCCTTTGGCAATTAAGGCTACTAATATACATGCCAAATATACTCAATACTATAATCAAGAGGCTAAGCAATTATCTAAAACTGATGATATTTTTGATTTTCCGTTTTTGACATTCACAGAGAGTAGAGAAGATTCTATGAAAGTAAATAGTCAGCCTCAACCTAAAATGATAATGGCGGGTTCAGGTATGTCTACCGGAGGAAGAGTGTTGTATCATGAAGAAAGATATTTATCTAACCCGAATAATATTATACTTTTTGTTGGTTATCAAGCTCCATATACTTTAGGTAGAAAAATTTTGAAAGGAGAAAGTCCTGTCTATATTCATAATCATCCAGTTGAGAATAAAATAGAGGTAAGAAGAATAGATGGATATTCAGCTCATGCGGATCAGGAAATGTTATTAGATTGGATATCAAAAATCAAAAATTCTAAGAATATATTCGTAGTACAAGGTGAACAAGATGCTTCACAGACTTTGGCTGATGCTATCAAAGATAATTTGCATATCCAAGCCCAAGTACCTACTGAAAACGAAATAGTTATGTTAAGCTAAAATTTATGCAAGAATTATTTTATCCAGAAAGTATAGCTATTATTGGAGCATCTCGTAATAAATCTAAAATTGGATCTATAATTTTACATAATATAATTAAGACTAATTACAAGGGAGATTTGTTTTTGGTAAATCCATCAGCTAGACAAATAGAAGGTTATCCAGTATATCAAAATATTAATCAATTACCTCAAGGAATAAAAGTTGCTATAGTAGTCATTCCATCAGGTTTTGTCTTAGAAGCTGTCGAAGAGCTAGGTAAAAAAGGTATAAAGTATGCTGTAATTATCTCAGCTGGATTTAAGGAATCAGGATCTGAAGGCCAGTCTAGAGAAAAAGCTTTAGCTAAAATTGCTAAAGTATATGGGATTAGAGTTATTGGTCCAAATTGTTTAGGTATTATTAATAATGATGCTAATCGCTATGCATATAATGGGTCCTTTGGTTTATTATCTCGCAAAACAGGAAATATCTCTCTAATTTCACAATCTGGAGCTTTAATATCGGCTTTTATTGATAGAGCAGATAGTCTCAATATAGGATTTAATAAAATTATCAGTTTAGGTAATAAATTAGATTTAGACGAAGTAGATAGTATTGAATATTTAGATAAAGATGCTAAAACTAAAGTCATTAGTTTATATCTAGAAGGTATCGCCAGGCCAGTAGAATTCATCAAAGCTATTAAACATTCTAAAAAGCCAATTATTATTCTTAAAGCAGGAAGATCAGAAAAATCTAAAAAAACTATACAGTCTCATACTGGTTCATTGGCAGGAGATGAAGTCATTATAGATACTTTATTACAAGAAGCTGGAGCAATTATAGTCTATTCACTAGAAGAGTTATTTGACACTGTACAGTTGTTCTCTAGATTCCAAAGTGTTTCTAGATTTGGAACAGCAATTGTAACCAATGCCGGAGGGTTGGGAGTTATCTCAGTTGATGCTAGTGTGGAGTATAATCTTAAATTAGCTAATATAGAACCTAAAGCCATTCAGCAATTAAAGCAAGTTTTACCTGCAGCAGCTAGTAGACATAATCCTGTAGATATACTAGGAGATGCTGATGCAATGAGATACCGTGAAACGTTACAAATTTTAGTCAAAGAAAAGTTGGTAGGTTCATTGATAGTATTGATTAGTCCACAAATTATGACCCCTCTAACAGATATAGGTAGAGTAATTAATGATATAGCAATTAAAAATCCACATAAACCAATTTTAACTGTAATGGTAGGAGGAACTAAAACTACTCAATTAACAAAAGAAATCAAAGACTACCCTTATTTTGATACTCCCGAGAGAGCCATAAGAGCTTTATCTAATTTATATAAGTATAGCCATCAATCACGAAATGCTAAACTATGGGATGAACCTACATCTTATGTCAAAAAATCATCAATTCAGAGTATAAATCAAGCATTAGAACAAGATAAATCTTATAATTTACTTAGTGCTTCTTGGGGGACTGTTAGTCTTATATCTAAAGAATTATCACTAGAATTACCAAAAACTTTAGATATTAAATCGACTACAGATATTAAAAAACTAGAGAAAAAATTGCAATATCCATTAGTACTCAAAGATGTTAATCCTAATATATTACATCGTACAGACTCAGGTTTAGTACAATTAGGCGTCAGGAATCTAGATGAAGTTAAAAAATTTTATCATAAACATAAAAATGGTCAAATTATAGCCCAAGAACAAGCCCATAAAGGTATAGAAGTATTCGTAGGAGTAAAAAGAGACCCTCAATTAGGTATAGTACTATTAATGGGTTCAGGTGGTATATATGCAGAAATTATAAATGATATAGCTTTTGCTAGTATGCCGATCACTAAACCATATATCTTAAAAACTCTCAAAAAAACAAAAGTTTATAAAATACTCAATGGTGCTAGAGGCATAGAATATGATATCAATTGGCTAGTTGATACAGTTTTCCAACTCAATCTATTAATATACTCAATACCGACGATACAAGAATTAGATGTCAATCCAATTATAGTCTATCCAAAAGGTGGATGTATTCTAGACTTAAAAGTTATTTTATAGAATAATTTTCTACACTTATACACATAACAAACCATTGACCATTGACAGGGGGGGGGTAGAATGATATAATACTATATATATAATAATCCAATATAAAATATGCTATAATATAAATAATAAAATAGTAATAAACTAAACAACATGAAAAATATAAAGAGACAAATAAAAGGGTTTACCTTACTCGAGATATTATTAGTAATAGCAGCAATAGGAATATTAGCAGCAATAGTATTAGTAGCAATCAACCCCACAAGACAGATAGCACAAGTAAGGAATGCCCAGAGGAGATCAGATATAAATGCAATATACAAAGCATTAGAACAATACTTAATAGATAATAAAACCTATCCTATAGGTATAACTGCATCAAAGCAAGATATATGTGATACAGGAACCGAGCAAGTAGGAGGCTCAACTGATTGTACAGGAAAAGCAGATCTAAGAGTATTAGTCCCAATATATCTAGCAGCAATACCAAAAGATCCAAGTGGAGGAGTATATGAGGTATATAGAAACCCAGCTAATAATA
>JBMTTF010000036.1:0-7492 GCA_049449075.1 Minisyncoccia bacterium
ATTCACGATTGGACTGACAATCCTACTCGCGGAGCCAACTCCATTTAAACATCTTATTCTAGCTGTTTTTTGGTTTGTAGATAAAAAGAGGGTGACAATGAGTATCTCATCCTATTCACTTCCAGTCATACAAATCTAGAATTTCGTATACTTCGTTTAGTGCTTTTAAATCTTTTGGGAATTCTTCTGGATTTTTAGTAACATTATTTCTAATCCAGTACGCATCTATCCCACTATCTTTAGCCGCTTGGTAGTCGTAAAAGTATGAATCTCCAATCATAAGTGCTTGGTCTTTCTTAATACCCATACTGCTAATTACTTTTAAAATAACACTAGTTTTACCCATGGGGTCATCTCCAGCAGAGGAGTGGTAGGAAGTAAAAAAATTAAGAATATTAAAATACTCTAATTTTTCCAAAAGCTCTAGCTCTGCAATTTTAGGAGGTGAGGGATTAGCAGAAACAAGAACAAGCTGAACTCCAAGTGAATTAAGAGTTTGTAAAGTCTCAATAATTTTTGGAGCAAGCTCCATATGCTCAAGATAATTTCTTTTTATTTCTGGGTGATTATATACCCAATGAGGTTTTTGAGTCCTTTTAGTAGATTTAGGATACCAAATTGTCCCATCTCCATCTAAAAACACAACCTTCTTTGATGTTCCCATATGTACAAATTATATTTACTCATCTCATTAACTATATACCTATAATTTAAAAATAGCAATAAACTATTGGGTGTCACTATATCCCTCACTCAAAGGTTCGAACATCCTCCAGCTCGCGGAGTAGCGTGCCTTTAAATGTTTTTAGATGTTTTATGAACTTATCTATATCTAAATATATTGTAAAGATTAGATTAAAAATTTAAATGTCAGTTATTACTGTTTAATTGTTGGTGGCTGAACTGCCTCAACAGTTAGCATCGGAAAGATTTTTTGAAGTTGTCTAAACTTTTTTCCCATACTAGAGCCTTCAATATCAACATAAGTTAAAGTGACTGGTTGTCCAGTTAGAAGACTAGTCATTTGTTCTTGACTCTCTTCACTCCACCCGAGAAACAGACAATCAAGTTCTGCTATAGTACAATGAAATCTTTCCCATACTTTTTGTACAAGTTGTGAATATTCAGGTTCTTGTTTAAAATGAGCTTTCTGAAGAGCGAGTGTACTAACTTGAAGTTCTTGTTGAAATAGTTTTGTGAGGAACAGATAGCCCTGAGTATACAACCCGTCCTCTTCTTCCTCACTGATTTCACGACTATCAATTGGATAGACATCATATTCGCCCAACATTACAGTACCTTCATCTAGCCAAACATTTCCAATTAGCTCTCCATGTTCATTTCTTTCAGCATTTTCATAAAAACCAAGTATTCTTTTTTCTTTATTATGTGACATAGCATGGAAAAGCTCATGAGGAATGATATCTTTTTTAGCAACTTTAATGGCTTCTTTTTGAGGTAAATATTCACCCTCGGAAAATATAGAGCTAGTAAATTCTGTATCAACTAAAAATTCTAGTATAGGATCTGTTAAATAAATTGGTGTGTCTTCTGGATTTTGATGAGGAATTAAACCATTTTGAGCTAAGTAATTTTTAATAATTGGAATTTGTTCAGTAAGAAATCTATTAATTTCTTCCACCTTTTGATAGTAAACTTCTAGATGGTTTTTAATTCGTATTCTGAGATGTTCTAGTGTGGTATTTTCGGGAAGTTTCAAAGCGTTGAGTAAATTTTGTTTCTCTTCAGAACTAAGATTATCTATAGATACTTGAATATCAAATGACTCTCTATCAATAATTGATTTTACTTGATTGGAAATAGGTTTCTCGATTTCTGATTTTTGTATTGTAGGCGGATCTACTATATTGACTTCTGTAGATTGAGCTAAGCTACTTCTATTATTTTCTATTCCATTATTCATATGGGAATTTATTATTTTTGATTAATAACTAAATTTTTAATATTATATCATATTTACTATAATTCCTATTATTTTGTCTACGATGTTTCTCATCTTATACATAATATATTTCACTCTCAGCCTTCCAGATACCCCCCTTTTTTGATTGCCAAATTTTAATATTTTTGCTACCATTGTATTAAGTAAATTAATATAGGCTCCCTATAATTAACCCTCACAATGAAATTAAACAAACTAACTACAGAAGAAGAGCTAGTAATCATCAATAAAGGTACTGAAATGCCTTTTACGGGTGAGTATGTCAACAATACTGCTCATGGTGTATATGTGTGTCGTCAGTGTAATGCCCCGCTTTATAACTCTAAAGATAAATTTGAAAGCTCTTGTGGTTGGCCAAGCTTTGACGATGAAATAGCTGGTGCGATTACACGAACTCCTGACGCTGATGGGATCCGAACCGAAATTACTTGCAGTCGTTGTGGTGCGCATTTGGGGCATATTTTTGAAGGAGAACATTTGACTGCCAAAAATATTCGTCATTGTGTAAATTCTATTTCATTAAAATTTATTGAAGGGAAATAATATGATTAAAAAAGCCTATCTAGCTGGTGGATGTTTCTGGGGCTTAGAAGAATTGATGAGAAGTCAGCCTGGGATTATCTCTATAGCAGCGGGCTACACTGGTGGTAAGAATGAAAATCCAACATATGAGAATCACCCCGGCCATGCTGAAGCATTGGAGATAGAGTATGATACGGAGCTAACTAGTTTTTGGAATCTTTTAGATTTCTTTTTTCAAATTCACAATCCGACTACATTAAATCAACAAGGAAATGACAAAGGCACATCATATAGGAGCGCCATATTTTATCAAAATGATGAGGAGCTCAAACAAGCCCAAGATTTCATAAAAATAGTGAATGATTCACAAAGGTGGAACTCTCCTGTAGTCACAACACTTGAAGAGTTTATAAGATTTTGGCCTGCTGAGGAATATCATCAAGATTATCTGCAAAAAAATCCAGGAGGTTATACTTGCCATGCTATTTATTTTGATAGCTATTTAGAAAACAAAATGGTAGAATAACTTTATGAAAGTTAACAAAAAAACTATGAATACTATATTGATAATTGTCGGGATTGTATTGGTTATGTGGTTTCTCTCTAGCTGGCTTCCAGTAGGTAATATTGAAGAGCCAAAATATACACTTATAAGCAAGGCGGATGGCTATGAGATACGTGAATATGATTATTATATCCTAGCCGAAACTACAATTAGCGGAGCAGAGAACAGAGATGAGGCGTCAAGAAAAGGTTTTTCTATAATCGCTGGCTATATCTTTGGCGATAATATAAAGAAAGATAAAATCTCTATGACAGCACCAGTTAATACCGAGGAGAGTACTTCAGAAAATATCTCTATGACAGCACCGGTTAATACTGAGAAAATAGAGATGACTATGCCGGTTAATACCGAGAAAATAGAGATGACTATGCCGGTCAATACTGAAGAAGAAGCAGATAGTGGAGCATACAATGTCTCTTTTGTCATGCCAAGTAAATACACGCTAGAGACTTTACCCGAGCCAAATGATAAGAGAGTAAAATTGCGTGAAGTGCCGGCGCATAAGGTGGCAGTGCGAAGATTTAGTTGGACAACTAGCGAATCAGCTTTTAAAAAAAACGAGGAAGAACTGTTGAAAGCACTTAGTCGTGATGGGATAAATACTGTAGGAGCAGTTAATATAGCGCGCTATAACACACCGCTTACAATACCATTTATGCTTAGAAATGAAGTGCATATAGAGGTAAAATAAGTGTATTAAAGAAGAAATATTTTTGCGTTCAACCTTGTTTCCAAATTTACTTACACGCTCAATCATGCGACACTAGGATTATAGCCTTTGTAATTAAAAAATCCCCCCACTTAGGTGGGAGGATTGTTAAAATTAATGTTTATATACCTTGCGTGGAGATTAACTCAGTGACGTGCCTTTGCCAATAAAGCTTGTTTACTAGGAATCCGTAGCCTATTAGCCAACCCAAGATACTCAAGAAATCGTATGAAGCAATATGTAGGGTCTGGTAATGTAACTACCTTGTTACCCCGTAGGGTAAAGCCTTGTCTTGCTGAGTATTCGAAGCTATGGTGTAGATTATGCCAACCTTCGCCAAGAGTGATAATAGCCACCCAAGGGTTGTTACGACTGCCATCTTGAGTAAGGAATGGCTGAGGGCCTACTAAGTGGGCTATTGAATTTACAGTAGCTACCCCATGGAATAATAGAGTTGTACTAAGACAGAATGCACCTAACCATTCCAGACCACCTATCTGCCATGATAACCATGCCAATACTATTGGTGGTACTATATGTAAACGATCTATTAAACGTAGTACTGGATCGGCCTCTATATCAGCTGGTAAGGTGCTAGGATGAAATCTTTCTGACAGTAGCCACCCCATCTGAGAATGCCAGAAACCATGCAATTTATTTCTATAGGTAAGAGGGCTATGAGGATCATGTAAGGTGTCAACATTTCGATGATGATCTTTGTGATGAGCCTTCCACCAACTTGGCCCCATCTGGCCTGATGAGGCTGCTACGATGGATCCTATCCACCACACTATTTTAGGTGCCTTATAGCTATTGTGAGTAATCAAGCGATGGTAAATGGCAGTAATTCCAAGCATCCGTACTAAGTATAGTACTATAACCCAGATGATAGCGTACAAGCCAAGTCTCTCCCAAAATATTATTAGACAACCTATATGCACAACTAGTATGAATACCGGTCCCATACCGTGCAAAAACCTTAGGAGATGGTTTTGGGCAATAGAACGAGAAGATACCACTGTGGAACTGATAGAGTTTAGATTAAACATCAGCATATTTCCAGGCTAAACTGGATAATAAGTGCATAAACACATTAGCATATTTATTATGTTTGATCAATATAAATGAATATGTATCCTAGATAATTTATATTTTATACTCTACCTCTTGATTATATGATATACTTATTATAGTGAGCCTAATAATAAATTTAGTAATAATTTCAGCATTTGCTTGAACTGTTGCTCCTGTAATGATTTATTCAAATAGAAAAATTTTCATGAATATTCCAAAATATATTCAACGTTGGCCTTGGGATATAATTTTAATTACCTTATTAGCGTTAGTATTACGCCTAGTAATGCTAGATTTAAGAGCGCCTCATTTTGATGAAGGTATTAATGGATGGTTCGTTGACCAAATGCGAGCAACGGGAACATTCCGATACTCCCCAGAAAACTTTCATGGTCCATGGCATTTTTATAATATATTTTTATCACAAGAATTACTAGGTCGTAATCTATGGGCTTTAAGAATACCAACTGTAATCGCTAGTGTACTTACTGTACCAGTAATTTTTCTTTTTGGGAGATGGTTTGGAAGAATAGCTATACGTTGGGCAGCATTAGCTTTTGCAGTATCTACAGCTGGAACATTTTATGGACGTTATGCTATACATGAATCATGGTTCGTTCTATTTATAATTCTATTTACATGGGGCGCTATTGCATTATGGCAGGATAGAGATAAAGCTGGTCTCTGGGCATTTATAATTGGACTAACTGGGATGCTACTTAATAAAGAAACATATATCATTCATGCGGGATCACTAATATTAGCTGCTATTGTATTCATACTCTGGAATAAATTTGTGCCTATAATTGATTCTCAGAAAAATTTTCCAAAACGGACTTGGTCCAATAAAGATGCTTGGATAGGCTCCATTATAGCTATATTTGTACTTATATTTTTTTATTCAGGTAATTTTTTATATTTTGAGGGTATATTAGGTCCATTCCAAGCAATATTAGAATGGACTAAAACTGGGAACGCAGGAAATGGTCATGAAAAGGCAATGTATGATATTTTACCTTTTGTTAATTATTACTGGCTGGCACTAATCACACGCTATGAATGGCCAGTATTAATAGGTCTAATTTGGTCAATAAGATATATGTGGACCGGGACTGCCGTTCCACGGCTGCTAGCTATATTAGGTATAGGGGTGCTATTAGCATATTCCATAATACCCTATAAAACTCCTTGGTGTATTATTACAATCATATGGCCTTGGTTTATTTTTTTTGGGATAGCAGTAGAGTCATCAAAAAGAAAATGGATAAAAATTTGTGCCATTATAGTATTAATCGCTTCTTTAACTCAAACTATTAGATTAAATTTCTTCAACTTTGAATCTGACTATGAACCATATCTCTATGTACACTCTTATAATTCACTATACACCTTCATAGATCCGCTACTAAATCTAGCAAAATCTGACTCTAGTTATTATCAGACTAATGGGGCTATCTATCTTGAAAGTAGTTATCCATTACCTTGGATTTTAGGAGATTTTTCTAATATAGGATATCATGTTGGTGAAGATGTATATGTATCGCCTGACATACAATTTTATATAATAGAGAGTAAAAATGCAGAGTTGTTGAGAAATAATCTAGGTAAAGATTATGTGGAAAGCTCCTTCAAATTACGTGCTGGTATGGGTGATTGTATTGTATTCATAAAAAAGAGCTTATCTGAGGAAATGAGTAAATATAGATGAGCAATAAAAAAACAAATATATTTATGAAGAAATTTAGTAATAGAGAATATATGAAAATTTGTATAACTGGAGGCTCAGGATTTATAGGATATAAATTAGCGCAGCTATTTGCTAAAGATGGCCATAGCGTGTTGATTTTGGATTTGCATCCTCCATATCAAAATATACCTGGAATTAAGTTTATAAAATCAAATCTTATAGATGATATCCCTCTTGATGAATATTTATCATGTGATACAGTTGTCCATCTTGCTGGTATTAATATTTTTAGTAAGTGGACGAATAAAAACAAACAGCTAATACTAAATTCTAGGGTTAAAACAGCTAAAGCTCTAATTATGGCTACTAAAGGTGCTGCTAAAGGACCTAAATCCTTTATTAGTAGTTCTGCTGTTGGCTATTATGGAGATGCTGGAGACATAGAATTAACTGAATTATCCCCTGCTGGTAATGATTTTTTAGCCACTGTATGCAGACAATGGGAGGAAGTAGCTAAATCATCAGAAGAGGTAGGTATGAGATGGGCCTCTATACGGACGGGTATAGTCATTGGGGCTGGAGGAGGAATACTTCAAAAACTGTTGCCTATTTTTCGTTATGGGCTAGGTGGTCCTTTTGGTAGCGGAGAACAATGGATGTCATGGATTTATATAGACGATATTTTGAATATATATAAAACAGTGGTATTAAATGAAAATATTAGTGGACCCATAAATGCAACATCTCCTAACCCTATACGGAATAAAGATTTCACTAAAAGTATTGCAATGATACTACACAAACCGGCAGTTATTCATGTACCTAGTTTTATCTTAAAACTAATATTAGGGGAGCTCAGTGATGTTATTCTTATGAGTCAAAAAGTAATTCCCCAAAAGCTCATTGACAGTCAGTTTATATATTCATGCCCAACAATAGAAGAGGCTTTAATAAAAAGCATAAAGATATAAC
>JBMTTF010000037.1:0-7266 GCA_049449075.1 Minisyncoccia bacterium
TTATACCATATATCAAAGTGCGTTGAACTTGATGTGAGTTTCTGCATGTGTTTGAAAAAAGAAACACAATTAATATATACCATATTAGATTTTAAAAATCAAGAAAATATACCCTTTTACAAAATTTATTTTGTATGATATTATATTTTATATGGCTAATACAAAATCAAAGATTAAAAATAAGCCGGAGACTAGTACACAAAAGTACTTGTCTATCGACACCATTCAGGATAGTGTAGTAGTACTCAAGGACGGTGGTTTGAGGGCGGTTTTGATGACCTCTTCTGTAAACTTTGATCTTAAGTCTTCAGATGAACAGGATGCTATCATCTATGCCTATCAAAATTTTATCAACTCTCTTGACTTTCCCATACAAATTCAGGTTAGCTCTAGAGTACTTAATATAAATGGATATCTCAATTATCTGTCTGAATTTCAACAAACTCAAAAAAACGAGCTTTTGAGACTACAAATAGGAGAGTATTCTCAGTTTATTAAAGAGTTGGTGGATGGGTCTAATATTGTTAATAAGACATTTTATGTAGTTATCCCCTTTGAGCCACTTGAGACTAAGGAGGGTATGTTTGATAAACTTAGCAATGCTTTTAGCCCTAAGATAGCAGTTCAGTATAAAAAAGAAGAATTTGAGAAGTACAAGACTCAACTTTGGCAAAGAGTAAATGGAGCTATGTATGGACTTAAGAGAGCAGGAGTCTATATGACACCATTAAATACTCAAGAGTTAATTGAATTATATTATTCTTTTTATAATCCAGATTCAAAACCAACGGAATCTCTACATAACTTAGAAGACTTAGATACTGAATAAAATATATGGCAAAAAAACCCACAACCAATCCTGAAGTTTCTGAATATCTCAAAGGCCAAAATAGTCTTAGGGACTTATTAGCTCCAGCTAGTATTTTAGTTGATCCTAAATATATACAAGTTGGTTCACAGTTTGCTCGTACTATATTCGTGATGACTTACCCTAGATTTTTGGTTACTGGTTGGTTTAGTCCTTTGATTACTCTTGACTATGTCGTAGATATTGCTATGTTCATGTATCCAATGGATAGTGGAGTTATTTTAAAGAACCTTCGTACTCAAGTTACCCGATTTCAAGCTCAAATTTCACTCGCACAAGAGAAAGGATTAGTTCGTGATCCTTTAGTAGAAACAGCTTATCAAGATGCTGAGAACTTGAGAGATCAACTACAACAAGGAACTGAAAGATTCTTTCGTTTTGGTCTATATATTACAGTTTATGGAAATAGTTTGCCAGAATTAGAAGAGAATATTGCTCAAATTGATGCTATGTTACAAACTAAAATGGTGTATTCTAAACCTTGTTTATTCCAAACCGAACAAGGATTTCAATCAACAGTTCCAATATTAAAAGATGACTTAGCCATTGCTAATAATCTTAATACCTCTCCTTTGTCCACTACTTTCCCTTTTATATCAGCTAGTATTTCATCTAATAAAGGTGTTTTGTATGGTATTAATAGACATAATAATAGCCTTATCTTGTTTGATAGATTCTCCATGGAAAATGCCAATGAGGTTATATTTGCTAAATCTGGAGCTGGTAAGAGCTATCTTGCTAAATTAGAAATTCTAAGGCATTTGATGTTAGGAATTGACGTCTTGGTAATCGACCCTGAAAATGAATATTCATATTTAAGTGAAGCTGTGGGAGGTACCTTTATCAAAATTTCTCTTAATTCTAATCAGCATATCAATCCTTTTGATTTACCTATGCCAAGAGCAGATGAAAATCCTGCTGATTTACTAAAATCTAATATTGCTGACTTATTGAGTATGTTAAAACTAATGTTACAAGGTGGTAATGAAGAAGACAAATTCCATGCTGAAGAAGAGGCTATATTAGACCGAGCTTTGTATGAAACCTATGCCAGTAAAGATATTACTCTTGAAACAAAAGATTATACAAATAAAAATATTCCAACCCTCTCTGATTTAGAGAATATTCTACATAATATGGATGGGGGAGAGAGTTTAGCTATTCGTCTATCTAAATATACTACCGGTAGCTTTAGTGGTTTTGTAAATGAGCCAACTAACATTAACTTTGATAATCAACTAGTGATCTTCAATACTAGAGATATGGAAGATGAATTACAACCCTTGGCTATGTTTGTAGTTACTCACTATGTTTGGAAAGAAGTCCGAAGAACCCTCAAGAAAAGAATTTTATTTGTAGACGAAGCTTGGGTTATGATGAAAGATCAAGCTGTTGCTTCATTTCTATTTTCTCTAGCTAAAAGAGCTCGTAAATATTATCTAGGACTTACTACAATTACTCAGGATATTGCTGACTTTTTAGCCTCACAATATGGAAAAGCTATACTTACTAACTCCTCAATTCAAATTCTACTCAAACAATCTCCGGCTTCCATAGATATTATTAAAGATACTTTTTATCTAACTGAAGAAGAAAAATTTCTATTGCTTGAATCTGATGTTGGTGAAGGGATATTTTTTGCAGGCTTAAAGCACGCAGCTATTAAAGTCGTAGCATCGTATGGAGAAGATCAAATTATAACTTCAGATCCAGCGCAATTGCTAAAAATTCAAGCTGCTAAGGCACAAATTGATGAGGAAGCATCTCCAAATGATATATTTACATTAAATCTATAATCTTATGTCTAAAACTAAATTATTAATTATCTCAACAACAATTAGTGTACCTCTATTAGTTGCTGGTTTCTTTACATATCAATATATGTCTAAGCCTATTGAAGATACAGAGTCCAATAAAACTAAAGTTGATGAAGCTAAAGATATTAAAACTAATTTAACAGCAACTAAAATTATAGATAAGCCAGTTGTAAATGCATCTATAGATGCAAAAAATTTAATTAAATTCTATTCTTTAGATAAAGGACAAACCTTTACAGTACCTGCTAGTGGAGGAGAGCCTACTATGATTGATGAAAATACTTTAAATGGATTAACTTTAGTAGAGTGGGCACCAACAACTCCATATGTTTTAACTAAAGTACAAAATCGTATTTATAGCTATAATTATGCAGAAAAAAAATCTTATGGATTTCCTATAGATGCAACCTCTGCTAGCTTCCTTTCAGATAATAGAGTTTTCTATACTTTCCAAAATAGAGATGGAACTGTAGATTTGTCCGTCAGTGATGTTGATGGATCAAATTGGAATAAAATAATTACACTCAGCTCCAATGCTGTATTCCTTAAACCTATACCTTTTAAAAATAGTATCAGCCAAACTCTTATTCCTAGTAGTTATCGAGCATCTTCATTGAGAATTATAAGTATAGATACTGGACAAGCTACCTCAGTCTTAGATGAAAAAAATGGACTCAATGTATCTTGGGCACCAAATGGAGAGATTGGGATTATATCCTATACCACTGAGCGAGGTGGGGGACAATTAGCTTTATCTATAGTTGATAAAAATGGATTTGAAGTATCCAAAATTCCAGATGTCGGGACTATTGCTGAAAAAATAACTTGGAGTTCTGATAGTAAAACAGCCTACTTTACAAAACCTGAAGTATCCAGTAGCAAAATTTTACCCGATGATTATTATACTTCTAGTCTAGGAGATTTTAATGAGAGTTTATACAAAATAGATATTAATACTGCTACTGCTAGCCAATTATCTAGCAATGTTGGAAGTGTAGACTCCCGAGACTTATTCCTCAACTCAGCCGGAACAGAATTATTCTTTATCAACCGCAAAGATAATAATTTGTATAAAGTACCTCTGAAATAATATCTTGATAATAGCATCTGTACATGGTATTATTCTTTTGATTTGTTCCTTACATCATGATTCTTTACCCTCGATCAAACAAGCATCGTTTCTATCGATCATTAAAAAACTTTATTCTTAGATTCGATCTATATCAATGGAATCTCCCAGTAGGAATATTATTGTTCTTTCTTGGATTAACGATACCTAGCTTATATATATACTTAAGATTACCTATTATTATAATAGGGTTGATTTTACTTATAAGATTCTTTTTCGTCAAATCACTGTATGAACATAAAAGAGGTTTGCGTGAGATAAAAAGGCAAAAGAATATAACAAAAGCTTGATAGTAAAAGCCATAAGAAAAAGAGAAAGAAGAATTACCCCCAAGTCTAGCCCACAAGCTAGGCTTTTTTCTTTTCTCGAATTACTCCATACAGAATCACAAGGAATAACAATGCTAAATCATTTTTCCAAAAAGGGGTGTCGAGTATTCCATACAGATATATAGATAAAAGACTTAAGCTAAGCCAATATGCTTCCCACTGATTAGATTTTACAGACTCTATTAATTTCAAAATCGTATATCTTAAAACATAAATTAACCAAATTAGACCAGCCAACCCCAGATGTATCCAGAAAGCAAAGTATAAATTGTGAGGCTCAGGGACTAACCATTCATAAGGAGGGAAGTACTTATATGGAATAGTCTTAGCATATACTCGCTGGAAGTCAGCAAGCCCTATTCCTAGCACAGGATTATCTCTAATTATTGCAATAGAAGTATCCCAAATTTGTATTCTAGTGGTAATAGAGTTTCGATTATTCATATCGAGCAAACTCTGAAATTTTGGAGTATTAAACTGCCAAATTCCAAATATTGTAATACCAGCTATAATCACTCCCATAATTGGCAGAGAGTATTTTCTCAAAGTAGGATTAGTAATCAAATTCTGCTGATTCTGTTTACTAATATAAATTCTAGTCAATATCCATATCACTAACACCCCTATAAGGGCAAAAATACCGGCATATGATTGAGTTGTTATGATACCGCTAAATAGTACTAGTATTGCAAACCATCGTAGCTCCACAGGGATATTTCGCCGAGATAGGCTTAAGACAAAAATTGGGACCAAATACATCGCAATATAATTCGCAAAGCCTCCCTGAGCTACAGCTGGGTCTAATCCCAGAGAATACAAAGCAGTCGGTCTAAAGCTACCGTCTATACCCAATACAACAACTTGAGCAATAGTTATAATCGCCACTATCAGTCCGCTCCCAATAATTCCCCTAATTAGTGAAATGTAATATTTAGGCTTCATTTGAGACAATAGTAATAACACCAAAATTGGTAAGACAAAATAAGCCTTCCAAATTCCAAGACTAGCCCTCAAGTCTTGGCTTATAAACACTCCAATACTAGCTAAAAGTACTAAACTTCCAAAAATTATGGTCTTTGGATTCCAAAATTTAGAAAATTTCAATAAATTTCTATATTCCCTAAATTTTATCAAATATAGTAGCAAAACTACTCCAATCACAATTTCCAAGACATTAGTCGGAAGACCAAACACTGTAAATCTAATTACATATAGCGGTATAATCAGACCTAGTCCAAAAAACATTCTGTTCATAATAAGAAGAATAAGATAAATATTAAAATATGGGGAAAGAAAATACTATTCACAAACATAGAATGTACTAAAATTAAAGCCCATCCTGCAGTAATTGATACTCCCCAAACTCTTTCTAAACCTGACTTAGATATCTTTTGCCAAGCCCTTAAGAGAGAATTGCCTATAATCAGCATAAATAAAGCTAGGCCAATAATCCCACCTGTCAGCCACAGAGTTAAAAGACTACTATCCCTACCAGAAGCGGAGTTGAGCTCTGATGGGACAATAGTCTGATACTTGATAGTATTATAACCTATACCCCAAATTGGATTGCGTTCAATATCATCAAGAGTATCAAGCCAAGACTGAATTCTAAGAGAAGCCGTCACATCAACTTGAATTGCTCCTTGAATACGAGTTTGTAGTCTAGGATTAGATATTACAATAAGAGATAAGATTATTAGCACCAAGAAAAAAGTTCGCCTTGAGATAAGAATCGTAACAATAGTAACTCCAATCAAGAAAGCTAATAGTGCACTTCTAGAATAAGTTAGCATTAAAGCCACTACCACTACTCCAAGGCCAATAATCCAGGAAGATAATAAAGTTTTATTTTTATTATCCCAAACTTTATTTTCTCTCAAAAACACCAAAACTCTACTCAAAATAATAATAGCTGCCAACCCCAAAAATCCACCCAAAAAATTTGGGTCATACCAGGTTGAAAGAAGTCTACCCTGATGTGGGTCCCAACCATATTGGGCCATAAACGAAAAATCTGGGAATAAAATCAACTGAATAAATCCCAAAATAGATAAAATTATTGCTGAGATAAAGACCATATACCATAGTTGATTGTCCACTCTTTCTGGATCTTGAGATCTATAATCTATTAATGGGAATAATAATGACATATATGCTGCTAATCTAACCCAATATAAAATTGAACCCACCTCACCTCCAACAGCTGGGAGAAAATTAATGTTAATTAAAAGATTGCCTAAAAGATAAATCAACCAAATTAATACCAATAAGATAGAGCTAGAAAAAGGTAATGGTCTCTTTTTATCTCTTGTAAAAAACCAAAACCCAAGATATAAGGGAATTAAAATATCAGTCAAAACTCCCAAATCACCAATTCTAGTAATTTGCCCAGTAACTACACTAGCAATCAAAACCCAATATCCAAGCATATATAATTAAAATTTATACCCTTATTATAACCTTTTCTAAATAAATAATCTATATTATAATGAAAAGGTATAAATAAACAAATAATAATCCTAGTCCATAAAAAGATATATAGGTTAATTTAAACCATAATTTTATATCTATTTAAAAATTTCTATGCAAATACTGATTATACTCTCATTAATAACGACTGGGGCTATATTTACAAGATTCTTTTTTAGAAAAGTACCACTTTATATAGCATTAGCGCTATGGTTGTTTTCTGGTACTATTATTTTTAGCTGGATATACTTTCTAATTACTGCTGTTTCTAGTTATAGAGTAGCTCAATTTAGTGTAGTTATACTCAGTATTTGTATTATAACTTATCTATATATTACTACAATAAAACCTATTGGGATTAAGATCCTACTAAAAAGAATATCTTTACTGATAAAAACTTTTATACAAAGTTTAATGTCTCATAAAACAGTAGTCATTTTATTTGTACTCTGGACTAGTATATTTAGTTATCTGGCAGTCACTCATAACTTTATGAAGACACAAGATGGGTTATTGTCTGGAGGAGGAGCATATGGCGACATGGCTCTACACGCAACCTTTGTGAATTTTTTTGCCTCTCAGACTCAGCTCGACTTAAATTCTCCAATCTATGCAACCGAACCAACAACATATCCCTTCTTACTAAATTTTTTA
>JBMTTF010000038.1:0-7228 GCA_049449075.1 Minisyncoccia bacterium
GCTAAAATATTAATATGATTATGAGCTCTTGCAATAGCAGTAGTCTCTATAGAGTCCAATAGCGCAGCTCTTGCTCCTGAGATTTTATTAGCTACAATACTAACTCCAACCCCAGTTCCACAAATCACAATACCCAAAGAATTATTGTCTGCCACTACTCTTTTTGCTACTTCTAAAGCATAGTCAGTATAATCATCATCAGGGTCATAAATTGTATTCCCACAATCTGAAACTTGTAAATTTAAGGTTTGTAAATATACAATGATTTCTTGTTTTAGATTGAATCCCCTATGATCTGAGCCTATATAAATTTTGTTTATAGCCATATAATTATAATTATTTTTGTAATAATTTGAGTGCCAAACGAATTTGTTCTGAAACCTCTAGAGTATTGTCTATACTGGATATAATATTTTGGATTTGAGACGGTTTATAACCAAGAGACTCCAAAGCATCCCATACATCTTGAGTAGATTGTGAAGAGACAGAAGTAGACCCACCACTCTCACCAAAATCAGAGCTATACAAATTACCTAGTTTGTCCCTAAGTTCTAGAATAATTCTCTCAGCAGTTTTCTTCCCAATTCCAGAAGCTTGATTCAAAACACTCACTCTCTCCTGTTGAATAGATTGCATAATAGCTTCAGGTTGATCTAAATCTAAAATTGCAAGGGCACTTTTAGCACCCACTCCATTAACTGAAATTAAGTATTTAAATAATTGAAATGAAATCATATCCAAAAATCCAAATAAAGTCAGGCTATCTTCCTTCACATCCAAATAAGTAATTAAAGAGATGTTCTCTCCAATCGAACCAACAGAAGTGAAAGTAATAGTATTAACTAAAACACTATATCCAACTCCATTAACATCTACAATAAGATTGTTACTTTGTTTATACTGAATTGTCCCTACTAGACTAGCTATCATAATATTTTTATTATTAAATCTATTATACCATAATTTGAGATAATTAGAAATGGAATGGAGATTGTCCTAAAATGTTTTACCCCACCTCCTCCCATTCATAATTATCTAAATCTATGTTACAATCAAAGAGGTATTATTATATACTAAATTATTCAATTAAATAAAATCATTATGATAAAAGTAGGACAACCAGCTCCTGATTTTACCCTTCAAGGTTATCAGGACGGAAAATTTGCAGAATATTCTCTCTCCCAAATCACTGGTTCTGGTAAATGGGTGGTATTATTCTTCTACCCCTTAGACTTTACCTTTGTATGTCCAACCGAAATTACTGGATTCAACAAAAAAATCGAAGAGTTCGATAAGTTAGGAGCTCAGGTACTAGGAGCTAGTGTAGACAGTGTTCATTCTCACAAAGCTTGGGTAGAAAAAGATTTAGGAAAATTAGAATTCCCTCTATTATCTGATTTCAAAAAAGAAACGGCTGACAGCTATAATATTCTAGTAGATGATGATGGCGGAGTAGCTCTAAGAGGAACCTTCATAATTGACCCTGATGGAATTCTAAGATATTCTGTTGTCTCGGACTTGAATGTAGGACGAAGTATTGATGAGACTGTCAGAGTATTATCAGCTCTTAAAAATGGAGGTCTATGTCCAGTAGAATGGGAAGAAGGAGAATCTACCCTGTAGTTTCTAGATTCTTATTTTCGTAATATAAAAGACGGTTTGATAACCGCCTTTTATATTTAGCTTCAAGCCCTGTTAAGTTATATAATTAAGCTTCTATTCCAATTAATTTAGCTAGTGTCACTCTATCATAACCGATTAAGATTTGTCCATCTACATCTATTACTGGGACTCCCATTTGTCCGCTTTTTTCTACTAACTCATTTCGCTTTTCGGCGTCAGCCGCAACATTATAATCAACAAACGGTATATTGTTATCAGCCAAAAATTCTTTAGCTTGCTTACAAAAGCCACAAGTTGGGGTTGAATAGATTTGTATATTTGGGGTACTCATAATTTTATACTTAAACTCAATACTTGTTTATTATACCACAACTATTGCAAAAATTCATCTAGATATTTTTGGAAAGTTTCAATTGGCAAAGCTCCAGCTACTCTAATTCCTCCAGTTAATTTTCCATCTTCTAATTTACCAATCAAGAAACCTGGAGTTCCATTGACTCCGTTTTGATTAGCAAATTCCATACTGGCTTTAACTTTATTTACGGTTTGTTGTTCCTTTAGACAAGTATCAAATTTCGCTATATCTAAGTCTTTGATTTCTTTGGCTATTTCATTAAGCTTTGACTCTTGCATACCATCACCTCCACTTTTGGTATTGGCAAAAATTAAGTCTATATATTCAAAGTAAGGTTTATTTCCTTTTTGTTCATAAACACATTGAGCAGCTACAGCTTGCTTAGTAGCTAATGGATCATGAAAGTCCAAAGGATAATCTTTCCAAGCTAATATAGCTTTTTCTGTGTCTACATATTGCTTTATGATTTCTTTACGGGAATCATCATGAAATCTTTTACAAAATGGGCATTCAAAATCACTAAATTCTATTATTGCTATTTTGGACTTTGATTTAGAACCAAGATAAGGGGTGTCTTCTGAGATATCTACATTTATATCTCTAGCTTCTATCGGATCCTGAGGGTCTTGTGCGGCTTGAGGTTCGGGGTTATTGGTATTATTGCTCATAGCTCTTGATTGAGATCCATTATATAAAATTGCCGAAGATATCATCATACCTGATAAAAGGATTGAGGCGACAACTAATAAAATTGATTTATTTTCCATATTATATTATGCTAGTTATGTAGATATATTATATCATACATCCTTATATATACCAAAATATTTTATAAAGATTAATTAAATAAGACTATTACTATGATTTATGACACAATTATTATCGGAGGTGGTCCTACTGGGACATCGGCTTCTATATATGCTGCTCGCAAAATGCTCAAAGCTATCTTGATTACGGATAGCTTTGGAGGGCAATCTGTAGTTTCTAATGATATTGACAACTGGATTGGTGATATTAGAATTTCTGGTTTTGACTTAGCTCAAAAATTTGAAGCTCATATCAAAGCTCAAGCTGGACTCGAGACTTTAGTAGATAGAGTAGCTACAATTGACCAAGTCTCAGAGATACCTTATCCTATATATGAAGTAACTACCGAGGGTGGTAAAACTTTTCAAACTAAAACCTTAATCCTAGGGATGGGAGCTCATAGAAGAAAATTAGATATACCTGGGGAAGCTGAGTTTAGTGCTAAAGGAGTTGCTTATTGTGCTACTTGTGATGCACCGTTTTTTGAAGGTAAAAAAGTGGCTGTTGTTGGGGGTGGAAATGCTGGGCTTGAGAGTGCATTAGACTTATTGGCATATGCTAGTGAAGTTTATTTATTCAATCGTACTGATGAGCTAAAGGGAGACCCTCAAACAGCTGAAAAAATCCAAAAACATCCTAATTTTAAAGGGATATTATATAATACAATTGTCACTGATATATTCGGAGACAAGTTGATGACTGGAATACATTATCAGAATTTATTAACTCAAGAGAGTACTGAATTGGCTCTCGATGGACTATTTATCGAAATTGGATCTCTACCAAATTCAGATATGGTCAAACATTTAGTAGAGACTAATAAAATAGGAGAGATAATAATTGACCATAAATACTCCTCCACCTCCCGAGCTGGTATATTCGCCGCTGGAGATATTACTGATGAGGCCTATAAACAGAATAATATATCCGCTGGAGACGCTGTCAAAGCTGCTCTCTCAGCTTATGATTATATTCATAAATTGGCAGATTAGTTAAAGTGAATAAAAAAAGGCTATCTTTGTTATAAGATAGCCTTAATAGACTTATTTACAAGGAAGAGAATATAGAATGAGTATCTTTATATCATTTTTACTTTCATATAATAATTCTATAGGCTCTCCTGGATTTAAAACTATATAATTTAGTTTTGTGTCATCTTTTATAACTTCATTACAGCGAGCAGCATAAACTCCATAAACATCACTCTTATATTGC
Organism: Minisyncoccia bacterium; assembly: GCA_049449075.1. Lineage (GTDB taxonomy): Bacteria > Patescibacteriota > Minisyncoccia > SW-4-49-11 > SW-4-49-11 > CALRBF01. The sequence continues at coordinate 4,001 of JBMTTF010000038.1, forward strand.
AATAAAATTGTCTTTCCATGCTCTACTCTTATTGCATTATATGACTTATTATCATTCAATGAATCTGCTAATATAGGTTTTGAGTACAACATCAAGACTGACAAGAGTCCAAGAGCGAAGTTTTGCATAAATCTAAATGCATAAAATAGAACATACCTACTATATCACAAAAAGTGGGTATGAACAATTATATGTATAGATTCAGCCCGCCATAAACTCACTGAATACTTGAGTCTTCTCCAGCAATCTTAGCTCCTCTTTACACCATTCAGAGAAGGTTGTCTCATCTGCAAAGGCTCTAGCTACAAATTCATCCCAAGCCAGCCACTCATAATTCTCTACTTCCTCAGGGTGGGGGTGTATATTATCCGAGCTAATACCAAAGAATATAGGACAGATTTCATTTTCTACCACTCCATCTCGCTCAAAAGTATAACGATAAGGACTAGCCTCCACTAAAGTCTCAAAATTATCAATCCCTAATTCAAATTTTGCCCTTCTCTTAACTGCATCTATAGTACCCTCTCCAAGTTCCGGATGTCCACAACAACTATTAGACCAGACTAATGGCCAAGTTTTTTTGCCTGACCATCGCTGTTGAATCAAAAATTTTTTGTCATTTGGGCGAAATAGAAAGAGAGAAAAAGCTCGATGAAGGGGGGTGGTGAGAGTATGCACCTCAGTTTTAGAGGCTACTCCTACTACTTCATCGAGCTCTGTAACCAAAACAACATGTTCAAAGTCTGGCTTTTGTAACATTCTGATACTTTTATTTCTCTAATTCAGAATCTATTAAAGATTTAAATTCATCTATAGTTTGAGGATTCTTGATAATAACTCCATTCAAGATAAATGTAGGGGTTGAACTGACCCCAAGAGCTAATCCTGATTGATAATCTTTCTCTACTCTTTCCTTGGCATCATCTTCTGGTAATAAATCCTCCTCAAATTCCGCTATATCAAGTCCAATAGCTTTAGCATAAGCTCCAAATAATCCTCGAGGGTCTTTTTCTTTAGACCATTCTGCTTGATTTTTGAAAAGTTCGTCTTTCATCTCCCAAAACTTACCTTCTTCTCCAGCGGCTTCAGCAGCTTGAGCAGCTAAATCAGCATTAGGATGAATACTTCTTAGAGGAAAATGTCTATATACTATTCTCAAATCTTCTGCACTATAAGCATCTCTCAGCTGCTTTACAATATCCTCATAAGCCTTACACGCTGGACACTGAAAATCTGAATATTCTACCAAAGTCACTCTAGCATCTTTATTCCCAAGATAAGTATCCTCATCAGTCACTTCTACATTTACATTTTTAGACCCTGAATCTTGAGTTCTAATCCCCCAAAAAACAGCTCCTACTACGACGAAAAGTGTAATAATAACTATAACTTTTCCAATTAAATTATTTTCTGTTACTTCCATATCTATATCTTAAATTTATAATTCCTCTTTAATTATATCATATTTTAAGACAAGTCTCAAATAAAATTTTACCTCCTAATGGCTATGTCCGTGATGGTGGGCTGTTTCTGTTTTGGTTCTAGGTTTATGAATATACTTATCAAAAACTTTAGCAGCAATCCAGCTAGTAATGGGTACTGCTAAGATAATAGCTATACTTCCTGATAAAGTTCTTACTAATTCTTGTCCTATAAATTCAGAGTTCAAAGTAACCCAAATTGGGACATTAGAACTGTTTATATATAACAGCAAGAATAGAGGTAAACTAGAACCAACATAAGCTAAAGCTAATGTATTGACTAGGGAGGCGATATGATCTCTTCCGACTGACATCCCTGCTCTATATAATTGCTTAAATTTAGTTTTTGGATTAGCTCTTTTTATCTCATCGATTGTAGCTGCCTGAGCTACAGTCACATCATCCAAAACTCCGAGCATACCTACTATGACTCCTGCTAGTAATATTCCTCGCAAATCTAAATCTACATTAGTAATAGATGCTAAGTAAAATGTATCTTCACTCCCCACTCCAAACATCTGAGCTAAATAGACAAAAATAGCAGATATTATATAAGCTAGTATTAAAGTAATATTCATGCTAAAAAAGGATATAAAGGTGCGCACTCTAAATCCGTGGGAGACAAAAATAGTTAAGGTAATAATTGTAAAGCTAGCTATAAAAGTAACCAAAACTGGATTTTGTCCGCCTAATAAAGAAGGTACTAGGTAACCTAGCAAAACCCCCACACTAGCAATAAGCCCCAGCATTGAGCCAATACCTTGTTTCCCAGCAAAAATCAAAGCTAATCCCACAAAGAATAGTCCCATTCCTAACAATCCTGGCAATCTATATCTATCTTGAATATAATATTGATCCTTATCACCTACCATTGTCTGAACTACTACTAAAACATCTCCTTCTTTATAAATCTGACTTTCCTGCAAATCAGTACCCCCACCATTTTCTACAACAATGATTTTTCCCTTTTTATCTTTATCTAAAATTTTTAAGGTCAAATTTTGAGTGATCAGTTTACGTCCCAGTAGCTCACTCTCACTTTTTTCTACAGCCTGCACCTCAGCCCTATAAAAAGCATCTGGTTCTATATACTGACTCTCTTCAAATGTATTATTCTCATTAGATATACTCTCACTATCTATTTCCATTTTATCTGTAGACTCATTAATTAAATCTTCGGTCTCTTGAGCAAAAGTATTGATTGGAAGAATAGTTAGGAATAGTATACTTAAAGTGTAAAATAATTTTGGCATAGTTTATTAGTTTTTGGTAATAATTTCTTTGGCAAGATATGCTCTCAAAACTTTTGGAATCACAATACTTCCATCCGCTTGTTGATAATTTTCCATAATAGCAATTAGAATCCTACCAATAGCGAATACAGTAGCATCATTCATATGTACAAAATGCTTATCCCCTTCGGCATCCTTATATCTTGTCTGCAATCTTCGAGATTGAAAATCTCCCATATAATCTGAAGTATGAGTTTCACGATATTGATTCTGCCCCGGCAACCAAGTCTCTATATCATAAGCTCTAATATCAGGAGTACCCATATCTGCAGTACACTTGAGCACTACTTGATAAGGTAAGTCCAACTGTTGCATCAGATATTCTTGAATAGCTAAAATCAAATCTTGTTCTGCAAAACCTGAATCTTTATCACTAAAAACTTCAATTTCAATTTTATCAAATTGATGTAATCTCAAAATACCCTTCATATCCTTACCATAAGTCCCAGCTTCTC
>JBMTTF010000039.1:0-7140 GCA_049449075.1 Minisyncoccia bacterium
TTTCTCTTAGTCTATCATTCATTTCTATATTTGCATAATGGCTATATTCTCCGTGGTCTACCTGTGATTTATGCCCATAATTGTATATTGCTATGTCTTGCACTAAATATATCCCGAAACCAGCCATTTTTGCCCTGTAGCAATAGTCTAACTCTATACCCCATCCCCTAGGCATACCTTCATCTAATAACCCCACAGCTTTTATCACTTCTCGGTGGATTATATGACATTCAAATTCCACAAATGGGACTTCTCTAAGAGACTCATTACCTTCTCTGCTCATAACCCTCCAGTGAGGTGAATTCAATGCAGGTGAGAATATACCTTTTCTGCTATTGAGTGCCACTTCTAACATCTCTACATCTCTTGCAGTAAGGCTTATGTCATTATTGCAAATCATCACATAATCATAAAATGCCTGACTTTCTGGGACTTCCTGAATAGCTCGGTTAAAACTCTCAGTAAAATGTGTTTTATTTACACTGGAGTCATACACACAATAGTCTATATGCCCCAAATTATGCTTTAGCTGATTGGTATATTCTGCACTGGTATCGTGATGAAGTATAATTGGTAATATCATATTAAATCATCTATAAAATTAAATGTTTGATGTCCATTTCCAAGTCCTGTGCTAATATCTCCAATATGCTGTACTAAAGACATTTTACTAACATATAATCCAACTTCAAGATTAACTGTCTTAATAAAAGTCTTTAAGGCTAAATCGTAAGGCTCTTTGCCTATATTCTTTAGTAAATATGCTCCAAACTCTCTGGCAGTCTTTAAGTCAAACACCATAGCCTGTGTGCCATAAAACATATCCACAGGGTACTTTGCAATCTCATTATAGTCTGAATACCCTTCCCAGTTATAACAAGAATATAAAGCCATTGCATATCTCTTGGTAGGTATCTCTGCCAATCTTTCTTCTAATTCCCAATCAAAGTTTTTACACAGTTTGACATCATCCTCGATAATTAGTCCATCTTTAGTTTGTAATAAAGCTACAGCATAATTATATTGGCTGTCTCGATGTCTTGTAGGGTCTTGCTTATACTTTTTATCCACTGGCACTAAATCTCCTGCTCTAGGCTGTATAATTTGCCCCTGAGCTATATATTGGATAGCATACTCCACTGGGATAGTAGCCACAGTGTCTGATAGGTATGAAGGTTGTCTATCACAGGTGAGTATGGTGATGGTTTTCATAATGAAGTGATATTTAACTTGATATATTTATTACATTTTTAGTATAGCATAAAACCACAAAAAATGCAAGGTGTCACAGGAGTGTCACAGGTCTGGCACAGGTAAATTTTGCTCAGATGTGACACTTATTTCCTATTTTTAAGCCAAATTTTAAGGGTGGCACACCTGGCACAGGTAAAATTCACAAAAAAATCTCTGGAGTGTATATTATATATATATATATATTTTATATATTATTTTATAATATTTACTTGTGCCACTTGTGCCACCTCTGTGATGTGGCTTAGTAAGCCATCAAAAGTGTCACATGAGAGAAAAATTTGCTTGTGACACGACTTGTGCCACTTGTGACACTTTATACAAATTACAATATTGACTATGTGGTAGAATTGTGCTAGTATATGCCTAGAAAAGCACCGCTTTCCAATATTGCTATTTGGGCGGTGTCTTTTTTATATTGAAAAAAATAACAAAGTATGCTATACTAAAAACAAGTTAATGGGACTATCTTTAGTCAATATTGATAGCAAATAGCAGTCTATACCCACCATTAACTAGGGTATATAAATAAAACAATATGGACAAAAGTCTGACAATGTCAAAAGCATTTCCAGACCCTATTTGGGTACTGTGGAAAAAAGAAAAGATAAAAGATAAACATACTAAAGTCCCTTATGGAATAAGTGGTAAAGCTAGTTCAACCGACAATACAACTTGGATGAGTTATACCAGTGCAAAGCAATTAGCTTCTGGCACAAGATATGATGGAATAGGGATTGTGTTTAGCCAAGATGTACCAATGTTGGGAATAGACTTAGATCATGTATTAACCAATGGCTCATTGACTGAGTCAGCTTTGGTAGATTTAATCTCCGAGGCAAATACATATACAGAGATTTCTCCAAGTGGTAATGGTCTACATCTTATCTTTAGACTATCTACATTTATGCCATTAAGTGCAAATAAACACAAGAACCCAGACGGAACTGTGTATGAATGTTATACCAAAGATAGATATTTTACTGTCACTGAAAATTCTTTCTGGGATGTACCAGTCCGAACCATTACCCCTGAGGAGGCTAAAACCTACCTTGAATACCTTGGTTATCCTTGGAGGAAGGCAGAACATATCCACTCAATACAAAAGTCCCCAGGAGTGCATTTTTTGGAGGATGAGGAGGTATTAAAATTAGCTTTTAATTCTAAGAATGGAGCAAAGATAAAAAAGGTTTATAATGGAGATACTACTGATTACAATAATGATGTGTCATCTGCTGATTTAGCATTGTGTTCACATTTAGCATTTTATTCTGGAAGACCAGACCAAGTAGAGAAATTGTGGTTGGAGTCACCATTAGGAAATAGACAAAAGACACAAGAAAGATTAGATTATCGTACTAGGACTATAACTCAAGCATTTAGTGGGAAGACCGAGTTTTACACTCCTAAAACACCCAAGGTGATTATGAAAGTCCCTAAGAAAAAAGACCAAGATGAGGAAATAAAGTTAATAGGCAAAGAAACCAAGAATGGATTGATAGTTAAACCCATTTTGGAAAATATAATCCGGATAATGCAAAATGATGAAAAGATTATGTCTGCTATTAAATATAATGAATGGACAAATAGAATAGAGTGGAAAGATAAATGGTTAGAGGATAGAGATATAATTAAGATCCAGTCAATGTTTCAAGCTAACTATCCTCAGTTATCTGATGTGGCTAAAACTACAATTGCAGATGCAGTAGAGGTGGTAGCTTTACAAAATACTTATAACCCTATAAAAGATTGGTTAAATAATTTATCTTGGGATGGCACAAATAGATTAGAGGATTGGATAGATAATGTTTGTGGGTATCCTGAAGATGATAATGAGTCTTTTTTTGAATACCGCTCAGCAATTGGAGTAGCTACAATCAAGGCAATGGTAGCTCGAGCATTAAACCCAGGGACAAAGTATGACCACATGCTTGTGATAGAAGGAGATCAAGGGACTGGAAAGTCTACCTTAGTACAAATATTAGCAGGAAATGATTATCTATACTCCACTAATGTGAAAGATATTCGAGACAAAGACTTCAAAATAAACTCTGAAGGAAAATGGATTGTGGAATTATCCGAAGGGTCAACTATATCTATGTCATCAGTCCAAGATGTAAAACACATGATTACTGAGACAATATCTGTTTATCGCCCAGCTTATGGAAGATTGTCCGAGTCCAGAGCCAGACAATTTATATTGATGATGACTACTAATGAGACAACATATCTTAGAGATAGGACAGGAAACCGAAGGTTTTTACCAATCAAAGTATATTTAGACTTTATAGACATTGATTGGCTAAGGAATAACCGAACCCAGTTATTCGCCGAGGCAATACATCTGTGGAAGCAAGACACCTCATTCTATATCCCAACACAAGAAAGCAAACACCAGCAAGAATTAAGATTAGAGATAGACCCAATTGAGGAATTAGTCAGTAATTATTTAGATAATCACTCAATGGATCATTTATGCAAGAATGGAGTAGACCCTAAAGAAATCTGGGCAAATGAAAATGACCGAGACCCTAGTATTTGGGATATGAAATGTATCAATAAAGTTTTATCTACTCGAGGTTATACTGTAAAGCAAGTTAGAGTACAGAATAAACGAAAAAGGCTATTTTTCCCACCATTAAATATTAACGGATAAGTTTGACAAATAGTTAAAATTGTGCTATACTTAATCCTAGATATATTTAGTATATATCAAGTATAAACTAACCTTCACTGCCTATACATATATCAATTACCGACAACTATTAAACCAACTATTAACCAACTAACATTTTACATATATGAGAGCAAAAGTACCAACAACCAACGAAAATAAGACCTATGCCCCAATTCCAGCTGGAACACATTTAGCAAGATGTGTTAGTATAGTAGACTTAGGGACACAGATTACAGAATATGAAGGTAAGTCTAAAACAGACAGAAAAGTAAGATTTACTTGGGAAACTCCTAATGAGACTCAAGTATTCAAAGAAGAAAACGGAGAGCAACCATTTTTAGTTTCTAGGGTATTAACTTTATCCTTACACTCCAAAGCTACAATGAGAAAAACTATAGAGTCTTGGTTAGGAAGAAAATTAACCGCCCGAGAGGAAGCTGAAGGATATGACTTATCCCAGTTATTAGGTAAAGAATGTATAGTTAATATTGTCCACAAAGAAGTCGGAGATAAAGTCTATGCTAATGTAGACTCAATCAGTCCAGTGATGAAAGGGATGGTATGCCCAAAACAAATCACCGACTCTATATTCTTCTCACTAGAGGAAGGAGAATATCAGCCAATGACATTTGAAGGATTTGGAGACTGGCTAAAGGAAATCATAATGAAGTCTCCAGAGTATGCACAGGTAAGCAAGAATGATCCAAAGTCTCCGGTGGAAAACTTAAAGCAAGACGAGGAGGATGAGATAGACTTAGACGAAATCAATTTTGACACAGTCTAAACTATGCCATTACTAGCAACAACAGGAATAAGGGTGGAGATAAATCCGCCCTTATTACCTATACAAAACTTTAACCAATATAAATTCTCACCTCATAGATTACCCAAGCTCATATTGGCAAAAAATGGGCTATCCGAGGCTGAATTGCTTAAGATATATGAGGAGTATGTGGAAGGCAAAAAGATTATACTCCAAACCGAAGCTATAAAAAAAGGAATACTTAGGGAGAATGATAGCATTGAACTATACAATGCCAAGGTAGGTAGATTTCACATTAAGAATGAAACTAAATTTGATGACAAGGATTTACCTGATACACTCAATATCCTACACGGGACTCCAGATATATTGACTGCTAATTGGGTGATAGATATTAAAACTTGTGAAAACTCAGACACTTTTGACCGTGTGGATGAGAAGAAAGCCTATCGCAGATACTGGTGGCAGTTAGTGGCCTACTCCTATCTTACAAGACGGAAAAAGACTGCTTTAGTGTTTACCGACTTAGACGAAGGTAGAGTAAAAGTCTACACCTATCACATACTAGAAGCCGACTGGAAACTATTGCTAGAAATATTGCAAGAAGCTCGAGACTGGCTCAATCAATATCACTTCCATAAGTTGCCATTTTAGATCCAATATGATATACTGCTCCCAGCCACAGTTAGGTGAAGTGAGCTGTGGCGGTACTTGATATGATGCACGGGACTTGATATTTGGCTAATAACCTTTATACAGTTTCATTTTTGTCATCTTTGGAGAAACCCTTTAAGTTTTTTAACTCTCTTAAAGGGTTTTTCTTTTTATCAAAACCACTTGACTGAACAAAGTGTAGTCGTGGTAAAACCACTTGACTTATAGTTAGTTTTATGATATACTTATTTACAGATAAGTGATTGAGATGCCGAGCAGTAGATATAGACACTAGCCGAGCCAATCCAAACCCACATATCAAGTTACACAATTTCACTTCGTTACATCAAGTATTAACTAAACACTTCGCTTATGGAAATAGACCACACAGATTATAACCCTGACCCAATAGATATACAAAATATATTACATGACCTTAAAGAATGGGAATATAAAATTGATTATAGTTATTGGGTTGTAGGAACACCCCTACAAGAAGAAATGGCAGTCAAACTATTTACCAATACTCCAGCTAGTGGAGACAAAGGTATACAAGATGACATTATTGAAGACCTTTGTGACTATTTCAGAATAGACCAGTTATATAATATGGGACTTATTAGTGAACAATGGATAAGATAATTATATCAAGCATATTTATACTATGAAGATTCAGAATAAAGTACAGGAACTTATAAACAAATCAAGACGGCAGGTTGAAATCCCTGCCAAGATAAACCACAGAGACCAGATGATCCTACAAGCCTATCAAGGAGGAGCATCTCCAGCTATAATTGGATTAGAGTTTGGAATATCCCGCTCAAGAGTTCATCAAATTATTAGTCAGTATCAAAGTAAATAATATGAAACACCTCACCAACTTTATCATCGCAATTGGCTACATAGTACATGCTTTCTGGTGGATATTAGTCTTACTAGCAGTTGTGCCTATAATGGGTGTGTTATTTGTCCTTATATACATTATCCACTGGATCTACTCTGCTATAGTTTGGCTATATAAAGTTTACTACAATCAATTATTTGAAAAGTAAATATGGTCACTTCAAGTACAAATTATCACTTAATAAATTATGAATATGAACAACTTAAAAAGTAGGATTGACAGCGAACTAACCTTGACTAGACTAGATTATCTAATCCAAGTAGGATTTACCAAAAGACAAATAGCAGAGTTTAGTAAAGTTAATCTTAACACTCTAAGAAAAATCTTTAGTGTAAGACCAGACCAAGTAAGTATGGACACTCACTTAAAAATTAAAGCATTCCATTCTAATTATATTATCAACAAAACTAATAAACAGAATGCAATCTTAGAAGATGACGAACCAGTAATAGACTCAGCAGATGCAGAGCAAGGAGCTAAAGAAGTAGCTAAATGGATGTGGCTAAGTCTAGGGATAGCAGTTTGTATCTTGGTTGCATTGATATTTGTGATTAAATATGTAATAAGTTTATTCTAATATGGAAAATATAAAACAAGAATTTATCCAAACAATAGTGCAGGAGGATATAGATGTATATTATAACCTCCACACTATAAAGACCGATGATCTGCTAGAACATTGTCAGATAATGACCGAAGAATTGACCCAAGATTATCAACTAATATATTAAATATATGTATAAATTACCAGTTGATTATACTAAATTAAATTATAAGGAAAAAAAAGAAATTAGATTACAATACATTGAGCAACAAAATAACTTATGTTATTATTGTAAACATTCTTTAGATAAAGAAGCTCCAGAATATATTAAAAATAAAAAAATAAAT
>JBMTTF010000040.1:0-7128 GCA_049449075.1 Minisyncoccia bacterium
CCCACCTTGACTTACAGGGAAAAATATATTATTTTCCGATGTTTATATAAAGGGATTCAGACGCAGTATAGCAATATACACCGCCCCTGCATTGAGGGCTTTTTATATTAAGTAAATAAATAGAAAAGCCGATCTACAAATGTAGACGGCTTTTTTGAAAGTGACTATGTTATTGATTTAGTGATTAAATGTCTGGGACATCGATTACTACACCACACTGAGTGGTGTAAGACTTAGTTACTGGGGGAGCTGCCCATATATGATTATCTTTACGATTATCTAGAACTTGCACATGTGTGCTTCTATAATTGCGAGGCATAGCCTCGAACAATTCCCAAGTATGATCCTGATCTTTAGACATTGACATTAGAGATTGCTCCAAGCAGAACACTGCCAATTATACTCCACTAAATAAATCTGTCAAGCCCCATTAAGTTTTGTGTAGCATCAAGCTATATGATATAATAATTTTATATGCAAATAATACAGACTAAAATTAAAGATTTACTCATTATAGAGCCTCAAGTTTTAGAGGATAGTCGAGGTTATTTTGTGGAGACATATAATCAGGCCAAATTTGAAACTAATGGGCTTAATTATAACTTTGTACAAGACAATCAGTCCTTTTCACAGTATGGGACAATTCGAGGTTTACACTTCCAAACTGGGGAATATGCTCAAGCTAAATTAGTCCGAGCTATGCAAGGTACGGTGCTTGACGTAGCAGTTGACTTAAGGGAAAACTCGCCTACTAAAGGTCAGTATGTAGCCTTAGAATTATCTGATACCAATTTCAGACAATTATTGATCCCTAGAGGGTTTGCCCACGGATTTGCTGTATTGTCAGAGACAGCAATCTTTGCCTATAAATGTGACAATATGTATCACAAAGATTCGGAAGCTGGGATTATATTCTCTGATACTACTCTTAATATTGACTGGCAAATTCCCACTAAGCAACAAGTCATCTCGGACAAAGACCGAACTTGGCCAAGTTTATATGAATATTTAGCAAAAATATGATTTTAATAACAGGAGCAAATGGACAATTAGGGCAAGTATTCAGGAGTATTATCTCCCCTCAAGAGGCTGTTTTTAAAGATCGTGAATTAGATATTACTAACTTTGAGCTTGTAGAAGATTTTATCTCCAAGCATTCAGTTACTGCAATTATTAATACCGCCGCCTATACTGCCGTAGATTTGGCTGAAACTGAGTCAGCGCTTGCCTTTCATATCAATAGCTTTGGAGCTCGTAACTTAGCCTTAATTAGTCAGAAGTTTGAGATCCCACTAATTCATATCTCGACTGATTATGTATTTGATGGTACTCATTATAAGCCTTATACTGAGCAAGATATCCCTAACCCAATCTCTGTTTATGGTAAGTCCAAATTAGAAGGTGAAAAATCTATACTTGAACTCGCCTATTCAGCCTATATTATTAGAACTTCTTGGCTATATTCTGGCTTTAGCAAGAATTTTTTGACCAATATTACTAGATTAGCCCAAGAGCGAGATAGCCTATCTATTGTAGCTGACCAAATTGGGACTCCAACTTATGCTCCAGATTTAGCAAGAGCAATTTTAGAATTAATCCCTACCTTGCAGCCTCAAACCAAACAAATTCTGCATTATTCCAATCAAGGTGTGTCCTCTTGGTATGATTTTGCTTATGAGATTATCAATTTACAAAGTATAGATTGCAAACTAACCCCGATCCCAACTATAGCCTATCCAACTCCAGCTACTCGCCCATATTACTCAGTACTAGACAAAACTATAATCTCAAATTTATTACAATCCCCTATCCCACATTGGAAAACTAGTTTAATTAAACATCTCTTAAATCAATAAACTTGTTAATTTGTTCTAATCTCTCATCAATACTACCTCTAGCAACGCAATATTGTTCTGGATTCAACCATAATTGCAAGTATTCTTCTAAAACTTGAGCTACTTGTTCTTGAGATTTTGGATGAGCTCTTAAATACTCTGGCTCGGCTGGGAATTCCACCGGCAAATATATAATATAATCATACTGCAATAATCTTTCTCTAATCAAAGCTTTATATAGATCTAAATCTGTCTTGGACATAGAACTTGCCACTACTGCATACCCAAGATAATCTAATACCGATCTATCGGTAATAAAATCTTGCTCCCAGATTAAGTTTTCTTTGTCTAATTGATTTAGCAATAAATGCTTTTGAAACACCGCCCTCACATCAGTAGGCAACAATTCAAAATCACTAATACCATTATCCTCCCAAAAGTTCCTCACCGTTCTCTGTAGAACCTCTAGATTATATTCTTGAGCTAAAGGCTTTACTAAAGTACTTTTACCAGTACCGTGAGCACCTGTGAGAATAATTTTCATATTTTTATGGTATAATATTGATATAACTAAATTATAACATATATGAATATTGGAATTATAGGATTAGGAAGAATGGGGATGGCAATCGCAAAAAGAGCTATTCAACATAATCACACTGTATCAGGATTTGCACCCTCAATAGAAACTCGAGATTTAGCATCCACTTTTGGAGTCACACCTTATGAGTCAATACCTGAATTAGTGTCTAATCTACAAACACCCAGAACAGTTTGGTTAATGGTCCCAGCTGGAGAAATAACCCGATCAACTATTACAATTTTAGCTAAACTTTTAGAAGCTGGCGACACCGTAATTGATGGAGGGAATAGCTATTTTAAAGATTCTCAAGCCCAAGCTGAATTATTAGAATCAAAATCAATCAACTTTATTGATGTTGGAACTAGTGGTGGACTTAAAGGAGAGCAAATTGGATTTTCTCTCATGATAGGAGGACAAAGAGAACTCGTAAATTCTTATAATCCCCTCTGGGAAGCTCTTGCAGCACCAGACGCTTATACCTATATTGGTCCTGCTGGCTCCGGTCATTTTGTCAAGATGGTACATAATGGAGTGGAATATGGAATTATGCAAGCTATGGCGGAAGGGTTTGAATTAGTAAAAAATGGTCCATATCCTAATCTAGACCTTCAACAAGTCTCAAAAGTTTGGAAAAACGGATCTATTATTCGGTCATTCTTGATGGACTTAGCTTATGATGCTTTCCAAAAAGATGCCAACCTAGATTCTCTAACTGACTATGTAGATGATAATGGAATGGGACGATGGACGGTTGACACCGCCATTGAACATGCCGTACCAGCTCCTGTAATTACAGATGCTGTATTTGCAAGATTCAGATCGAGGCAAAATGAATCTTTTGCAGGTAAAACTCTAGCTGCTCTTAGAAATGAATTCGGAGGGCATGAAGTAAAAAAGAAATAGCCTTTAACTAAAGGCTATTTTCTTTTATAAGTTGATTATACTTTTTATTCTGCTCAGCTATATCTTTTAACTGCTCTTCACTCACAGGAAAGTCAAAACAATCTTTAGTGTAAGTGTCTTTATTTTTACAATTATCTTTAACTTCGGTATAAAATGCAGCTTGACTTTCTGTTTGAGTGAAATCTTGAGTATTAATAGTCAAGACTTCGACAGATTTACCAAAAGCATCTGATAAAACTAGAATATACTGATTATTATCCTTCTTATTACCTAATTTATACTCAGACTGATTACAAGACAATTCATCTGAACACTCTCTTAAAGTTAATTTTTTATCTCCTTGAGTTAACTCACAAGCAACCCCAGTTACATCTGTCTTGGCACAACCTTCTCCAGTTAAAGCAATTTTAATAATCTCAGTACGAGGACTAAAAATAGTAAAAACGGCTGTTACTATGACAACTACTATAACTGCAATGGAATTACGCCATAATCTTTGCCTCCCTAGATTTGGAGTTACTGCTGCTGATAAATCTATTCTATCGGACATACTTTAGGAGTATTATCTTCAGTTTTTTGCTTTATTTTAGAGTAATTAGCATATAAATATTCCACAATGGCATCAGATTCATATAGCATAACTCCCTTCTCTTGGTCTACCAAAAATGGCACTTGATGCTTATCTCCTAACTTCATCATCACTTCTCTTTGAGCTGAGCCAGTCTTAGAAATACGACAAATAAAATCTAATTCCAAGTCGTTTAAGGCTACTCTTACCTTATGACAAAATGGACATTCCTCTTTTTGATATAGCTCTAACATAGATTTTTAATTACTTTAATAATATAATTATAGTATAGCATAAAAAATCTTATCTGGGTAAATAAAAAGAGACCTGCATAAGCACAGGCCTCAGGAGATAGATTATTAATCTCCAAAAATTTTGATATGTTTACGGAGATTACCTTTAGGTGTATATGACTTTTTAACTTTTTTGGTCACCCCATTTTGTGGCGGTCTTACAAGATCTTCATAAGCACTTAACTCTTGGTCATGAGCCAGTGCATATTGATTGTAATCTATAGGGACTATCTGATTTTGAAGCCAACTCTCTTCATACAACCTATCAAAAGGGATTATATGTCCTAAACATGCACTATTACACTGATATTTTACCCAATATGACTTTCTTTTAAGCCTAGATGGAGATAACCAAATAGGTCTAAGTCTTAACTTTGGAATAGTCATTTTAGTTAAAAGCAGAGTCAGTAAATTATATACCATATTGTTATATATTTGTCAATGATTAACTAAAAGTATATATTAATCAAAACCTTATAACTTTTACATTTACTCAAAAAATTCTTCTCTATATTTAAATTTAATTATACCTCCTTCAAAGGAGTACAAGAAATAAATCTATATCTATTTTTATTGAATAAAATCTAACAATTTGCTATAATTAACTTAAAATATAGCTTAATATAATCAATTTATGCCACTCAACTCTAAATACGAAATTACCGAACGCGAAGCATATTGGCGAGAGTTCTGGGCTAAACAAAATATCTATGCCTTTGATGAAAACTCAGACAAACCAATTTTCTCGGTAGACACACCTCCCCCATATGTATCGGCGGACCACTTACATCCTGGACATATTATGAGTTATTCTCAAGCTGAATTTGTCGTACGATTCAAGCGAATGCAAGGGTATAACGTCTTTTATCCAATGGGATTTGATGATAATGGACTCCCAACTGAGAGACATGTAGAAAAGAAATATAAGATAAAGAATAAAGATTCCATTAGTCGCTCTGAATTTGTAAAATTATGTCTGGAGGAAACTCAAAAAGGGATACAAACATATCGTAATCTCTGGTCATTATTGGGAATTTCTGTAGATTGGTCTAAGACTTACTCCTCTATCAATACCCATTCTCAGAAAGTTGCCCAGTGGTCATTTTTAGATTTATATCAAAAAGGTTTACTCACCCAGCGAGAAGAGCCAATAATGTGGGATATTAGCTTTCAATCTGCATTAGCTCAGACTGACCTTGAAGACTCTGAGCAAGACTCACACCTCAATGATATAATTTTCAAAGCTGAGGAATCTGGTGAAGATTTAATCATCGCCACCACAAGACCGGAGCTTTTACCAGCAGCGGTGGCTTTGTTTTTTCATCCTGAGGATAGTCGCTATCAGCATCTAATCGGGACTAACGCCATCACTCCAATTTCTGGACATACTGTACCTATCCTGACTGACGAGACTGTAGATAAGGATTTTGGGACAGGATTGATGATGGTATGTACTTGGGGAGATAGTGAGGACATTGCTAAATGGAAAAAATATAATCTTGAGACTAGATTAATATTCAATCAAAAAGGAATCCTAAATGATTTAGCTGGGGATTATGCTGGAGGACATATTAGTAAATTAAGACAATTAATTTTAGCAGACTTACAAGTACAAAATTTATTAGTCAAACAAACTACCATCACCCATACTGTTCAGGTCTCCGAGAGGTCAGGCACTCCAATAGAATTTATCTTGACCAAGCAGTGGTTTATCAATGTAGTAGATCATAAAGAAGAACTATTAGAGCAAGGTAAAAAATTAAATTGGCATCCTAAAAGAATGTTTTCTATTTATGCTGATTGGGTGAGCTCGCTCAAATGGGATTGGTGTATTTCTAGACAAAGATATTATGGAGTCCCAATACCAGTCTGGTATCATAAAAAAACTGGGGAGATAATACTCCCAGAAGAGGATGAATTACCCGTAGACCCGACCGAGTACATTCCTCATGGATATAAGGCTGAAGATTTAATCCCAGAACAAGATGTACTAGACACTTGGATGACTTCCTCTATGTCACCTGAAATTGGAGCACAACTGGTCTCTAATCCTGAAATTAGTGCTAAATTATTTCCATCTAGCCTAAGACCCCAAGCTTTTGAGATTATCCGAACTTGGCTATTTTATACAGTAACTAAAGCCTATTTTCATCATAATAGCCTGCCTTTTAGCGATGTCATGATCTCAGGCCATGGACTAGATAATCAAGGACGGAAAATTAGTAAAAGATTAGGTAATTTTACCCCACCAGAGCAAACTATTGCCACATATGGAGCGGATGCAATGAGATATTGGGCAACAGGGACAACTTTGGGTGAGAATATCCGATATAATGAAGATGAAATCAAAAAAGGGAAAAAGACGGTTAATAAACTATTCAATGTTGGAAAGTTTGCAGAATTACATTTACAAAACTTTAATTTACCAGTACATACCCCAGAATTAGAGTTAATCGATAAATGGATTTTAGCTCAGCTTAATCAAACTATCAAAATTACCACTGAAAGCTTTGAGCAGTACGAATATTACAAGGCAAGAACTACTATCGATAATTTATTCTGGAATAAATTTACCGATTATTATCTAGAACTTATCAAATACAGATTATATGACGAAACCTCAGAAGGCCAAAAATCCCGTCTGGCAGCGCAATATACATTATATATATTACTTGAGAGTTTACTGAGATTGTATGCCCCAATTCTACCATTTATCACCGAAGAGCTGTATCAAGGACTATATATAGACAATACCCAAATCACAAGCATACATAAGTCAGATTGGCCACAAAACAATACAGCTTGGCAATTATCCGAAGAAGAGAATAATTTAATGACCGATATCCTATCTGTCGTGGAAGCAGTAAGAACCTATAAATCTCAGAATAGTATTTCACTTGGTAAAGAAATTGAGACTTTTAGCTATATTTCAAACCAAGATTTAAG
>JBMTTF010000041.1:0-7045 GCA_049449075.1 Minisyncoccia bacterium
TAATTTTGGCGGAGAGAAAGGGATTCGAACCCTTGATAAGTTTTACCCTATGCCACGTTAGCAGTGTGGTGCTTTCGACCAGCTCAGCCATCTCTCCTTAATTTATTTAGTTTATTACTATAAAGAATATCAATATACACCATAAATTAAATATTTAGCTACTAACCCAAGGATGGTCCACCTATGGCGGAATCCAACTCTATTTAATTTATGTGAAATAACTTTTCTATTATAACTAAAATTTGATTATTTTGCAACTTATTTGAGAGATACGTAATACCATGGTATATTAATAATATTGAATACTAATTAATATATATCTTTTTATGAATATACTATCTAATGATTTTGTTATTATACTCCCTGATTGGGCTTATACTAGTTATGCTAATAATACCCTTGTTGAATATGGAATGGCTATTTTGATATTTCTTATTACTCTGATTATATTATATCTTTTTGTCAATGTAATTCTGGGTAGATTAAAAGTATTATCTGCTAAAACTGCTATATCTTTTGATGATGCTATCATTGATATGATAGAAGGATATGGTTGGCCTTTATATGTCTTTATTTCATCATATATTGGAATTCAATTTATTGAAGTAGGCTCACAAATAACTAACCTATATCGCTCACTAACTATTATTATATTAGTATATTATGTGATTCGCTCTTTACAAAGTCTGATTCATTATGGATTCTGTAGTATTGTCAAGAAAAGAGTAGTGACTGATAAATATTTTGATCCTGCAATTTTGAATCCATTTGAAACAGTGATTAATATAATCTGTTGGACTATTGGGTTATTACTAATTTTACAAAATTTGGGATTTAATATTACGGCTTTACTCGGAGGATTAGGAATTGGAGGTATTGCACTTGCTTTTTCTTTACAAAATGTTTTGAGTGATTTATTTGCTTCAATTTCTATCTTTTTTGATAGACCATTCAAAAGTGGTGATTTTATTATTGTTGGAAATGATATGGGTGTAGTAAAAAAAATTGGTATAAAATCAACTCGTATAGAGAGTTTGAACGGGCAAGAGATTATTATCCCCAATAAAGAGCTGGCTGATGCAAGGGTCAATAATTATAAACATATGCAAAGCCGGCGTGTTGTATTTAATTTGACATTATCATATCAAACCTCTATAAAAAAATTAAAGGCTCTAAAAATATCAATTACTGAGATTATTGATGCTATGGAAAGAACAAGATTAGATAGAGTGCATTTTCTTAAATTTGGGGACTCCGCCCTAGTATTCGAAGTGGCATATTATATACTCTCTTCAGATTACAATGTATATATGGATATACAAGAACAGATTAATTTTGCAATCAAAGAATCAGTAGAAAAAAAAGGTATTGAAATGGCATATCCTACTCAAACTATATATATAGGGAATAAAGATGCTATGTAATTAGCTGTTCCTTATTAGCAAATGCGGTGCTTTTGACCAGCTCAGCCATCTTTCTCGAAAAATATTCCAATTTAAAATTCTCTCAATAATCTTCCAGAATTTAATAAAGGCTTTGTGAATCCATTTTCTCTTAACCCATACCATAAAAGTGTAGCATTAATTCCAATAATTGGAATCCCTATTATGGGCTCTAGTTTTTCGGATACATTGATCATACTCATATTTGTTCCACATTGCACAATTGCATCTATGTGGTTTTCTGGAGTAGCTAGATATTTTAAAATCACTTCCTCTTTTGCTAAGTCAGGAATATGGGCAATATCAACAAGATTTGTGCAAGCAAATCCAAAACTTACTACTACTTCATAACCAAGATCTTCAAACATTTTAATGGCATTGATATTTCCCTCCTTTATAAAGGGGCTAATAATCGCAATACGCTTTGCCTTGTATTTTTTTAATGAAGCATCTGCAGCATCCTGCCAGGTAGCCCAAGAATATGGATACTTTTCTTCGATATCATTCATAACCGACTGAACATCTTTTAGGCCGTACAGGATATGCTCCAAACTCATACCCATAATCAAATATTCAGGTTGGGCAAAGCTTGCTTGAACAACTGCCTTATTTAACCCGTTTATAAATTGCTCTTTGAATTGAAGTAACTCAGTTTCATTATTAACATGAGGTTTGGGTATCTCGACATTTACAGTATGAAGACCTACTCCATTTAATCCTCCTTCATTCTGATTATTTAATATTATGCTCCATAGTTCGTGTTCCATAACCGTATTGGTGAAGGGAATTAATAGAGCGAATTTCTTGTTGTAACTTCTTGAGTCAGGAAGTCCGGGGAAGTTTATGATTTCTATACCTGTGCATGGCTCACCGTTAAGAACAAATCCTGAAGCAGCCACCGCTGGCATTGGTGCTTTGTTTACATTAGGAAAATTGATAATCTTTCCTGAGAGACTTCCAGTAATTGTTTTAACCTCTTTAGCTATGTCAGACTGCATATTCGTAATTATTTTGATTGATGATGTGTCGTTTCTATTTACAAGTATTTGGCTCTGACATAGAGATGATTGGTTAAAGAGACTACACAAAGATATCTCTGTGAGTAGTGTGAGCATATTGGGTAACTATATGAAGCATATGCTTTTAGAACTTAAATTTATTCAAGTTTTTTCTAGCTCTTAACTCCCAATCCCCTTTGGATTAGGACCATATTTATTAGCTCCTGGAGTACTGTCTAAAATATTTAGTATCAATAACCATATCCAACCGATTATAATTACAAAGTTTAATAACATATACCAACCACTTTTATCTACATCGTGTAATCTTCTAACTTGAATTGAAAGAGTAGGAATTAGGGATACTAAGAAATAAATAGTAGATAGAGACACAAATGGAATATAAAGAGCCATATCTAATATACTAGCTAATATAGTCACGGCTACTGTCACAAGATAAAACCACCAATACTCTGCTCTAGTAGCTCTGCCGCTGAATTGTCCATATTTTTGAAAGGCTCTAACATAATAATCAATAGGAGACATCTCTGGCAATACTTCAGCTGAACCCGTGGTAGATTGTGTTTGTGGATTATATGTCTGGGATATTTCTTGTAATTTCTCTGAATTTTGCTCAGAATTTGGATTTGTACCTTGATCCATATTTTCTTGATTTATATTGTTATCTTCCATATTTTTGATTAATTATTTTGATACTATTTATAGTATAATACTTTTATTTGATTTTGGCAAAATTTCTATACTTCACTTGGGATAAAGTTTTCAAAAATTATATTATCACAGACATCTTTTAATTTTAAATAGTCTGTTTGATTCTTGATAGTCCAAAATAATATAGGCAACTTACTTTTCTTAGATTTATGTAAAATACGCTTAGATATACATTTTGTATCCATTGCAATAAAATGAGGCTTACTAAAAAAGTTAAATATTATCTCTTTTAATAATAACTTGGTAATTTTATTAAGTTTTTTGTTCTTTAAATCTGTATGTAATTGACCTCTAACTATATGAGGTGCATTTTTTGCAAACCAACCAACAGAAAAGGGATTAAATGATTGTATAGCAATATTACCTTTATATGTATTTATATGTTGTAATAGTGATTTTTCTAACTGTCCTGCATTATTTTTATTTTTAAGATCAATCAAAATTGGGACTTTATTATTCACTAAATCTAAAACCTCTGATAATAAAGGGATTTTATAATCTGAATTTAATAAATTGAGTTTTTTTATTTCTGCTATAGTAGTATTTTTGACAAATTGATTAATACCACACATTCTCTTTAGATTATAATCATGAAAGACTATAATATGATTGTCCCGGGTTAACTGTATATCTAATTCTATTGGTAAATTGAGTTCCATGGATTTTTGAAAGGCTGGGATTGAGTTTTCTGGGATATGAGAGTCATTGGAATGCAATCCCCTGTGAGAAATGGGCTTGACTAAAAAGGTATCTAACATATTGTATCCTTTATTTTGATCTATAACTATAATTTTATTATATCTTAAAAGTACAATTTTACCAAATTAAACACTTACTAAACAGCTTATTTTATGATAATATAGATTTATAAATTGTGATAATACTTATCTGTATAATATGAAAAAAGATACCCATATTCGTAAAAAGTTAGAAAAAATTATTGCTAATTTACCTCCAGATAAGCTAACTCTAGCTGAAATTAGAGATAGTCTTGGCAGGGATGGGATGTTATTATTAGTTATTTTACTGACCGTAGTCTTTTTGATTCCTGTGTCTATCCCTGGGGTTAGTACAATTTTTGGTGGGACAATTTTATTAATTGGAGTTAGTATTTTGCTTGGATGGGATCTCTGGTTACCTAAAAGTTTTCTCAAAAAAGAATTACCTGCTAAATCCCTCAGAAAAGCTTTTCATACCGGATTAAAATGGCTAGTGCGCTTAGAAAAGATTAGTAAACCTAATCGCTTAATATGGTTAACTAATGGGAATATAGCTCATATTATTAATGGGCTATCTATTATATTAGCGGCTATTCTACTGATGGCTCCATTTGGTTTTATCCCATTTAGTAATACTGTCCCCGCTATTGCTTTATTATTCTATTCTATTGGCTTATTACAAAAAGATGGGATTAGTATAATTTTGGGTCATATATTCAATATGCTTACTATTATATATTTTACTATTCTTATATCAGGTGGTTGGATTGTAATCTTAGAGTTAATAAAATATTTTAATAAGTAAATATCATTTTTTATAATTATATTTACTAAATTGATTGAAAATATGATAGGGTATGTTACTATAATAGTGTACCCTCAGTTTTGATGTGTTTTTATACATCAAAACTTTTACGCCACCTACCCCTTCAAGACCCATGTAATTATTACACACCCCTCTCTAGTATCATGGAACCACGCACCTTAGAACAGGAGGCAATCGTTAAATTTTTAGGAAGTAGTCGAAGTCAGGCAGATTGGGACAATAAAGTAAAAACTTTACTAACTATTCACTTTCAAGGTAAAGTACCCCCATTTTGGATAGATTTAACTATAAAATCAAACTTATATTTTAGAACTAGACAAAAATGGATTCATAGAAGGCTGAACTCTACTAATGTTCATGTATGAACTCACAATTATACCTATAAGTCTCTTGCTATTTATTGGTAGGAGACTTTTTATTTTATTAAATCTAAGTATTCTCTAGCTATGCTGGAGTAATTATCTTTTTGGACATCCGTCATCTTGCTGTACTGTACTCCAATAAACCCGAGCCTACCCTCTTTTTGTAATTTATCAAAATTATTACCTACAAAATTCCAAAATAAAGCATCCAGAATAGGACTCCAATCCCCTTTTTTAAAATCACTCATTTTGAGAATATAGTTAGAAGAGGCTATATACGGCTTAGTTGTAAGTAATCCCCCATCCGCATAAAGTGTCATACTATATACATTGGGTACCATTACCCAATCATAGGCATCTATATACATTTCCATAAACCATTCATAGACTTCATCAGGCTCAATTTGGCATAAATTGAGATAATTCCCAAATAGCATAAGTCTTGGTATATGATGAGTATAGGCGTATTTTTCTAATACCTGTATATGATAATCTATTGGTTCAATCCCAGTCGTAGCTGTCCACATTGATTGTGGCATATTTTTGTGAGATTCAAAATAATTGCTAGTTCGAATTTTCTTACCTTCCAATATATACAAAGCTCTAATATACTCTCTCCAGCCAATAATCTGCCTGATAAAACCTTCGGCTGAGGCTATGGGTATATTGTTTTTAGCTATAAATTCTAAAATTTCTTGTATAACATAATCTGGAGTTAGTAAGCCATTATTGAGTAATGGTGAAATGGTACTATGAAACACCGAATCAGACTGAGTAGTCATAGCATCCTCATAGGGACCGAATAATTCTAGTCTATTTTGTAAAAATTTTTGAAAATGATGCTTTACCCCTTCAAAATCTATAGGGCACCAAAATGTATCTGTCTTACCAAAATTATCTGGGAAATATTTTTCTATATAAGCTATTGCTTCTTTTACATCTTGATTATTCTGAATTTCAAAGGTATTGGGGATAATTATATTTTTAGGTAATTTTTTCCTATTTTCAATATCAAAACTCCATTTATCTCCAATAGGTTTATTATCTCTGTCTATGAGTATATTTAGTCTTTTTCTCTGCCAAATATAAAAGTCATTCATCCAGTATTTGCGAGCTCCTGACCTTGATTCAAAAAACTCTCTAAAGTCACTCTCTGAGGTCAAAAACATCGGGCTATTATGAATAGTCAATTTTATGGAAGCTAGACTCAGAGCTTTTGCCAATCTAGTACTTAGCCAATCATCTACTACATCATATAGATCCACTGCCTCAATTTGATGCTGTTGTAGTATATAAGCTATAGACTCAGTTGTAGCTAATTGATGGAATTCAATATACTCTACCTTGATCTGATTATGCTCTAGATATTGCCTATACCTTTGCATACTAGCTCGATGCAAAACTAACTTTTGTTTATGAAATTTAAATTCACTAAAATATAAAGGCTCTTCTATCAAAAAGACTATGTCCCTATTATTGAGCCTAGTAATATCTTCAAAAAGTTGATGTGGATAGATTAAAAATGCTGTTTTCATATTATATATTATTAATCTTAAAGAAATATACTATCTATTATTTTTTTATATCTCTAAATTACCATTAACCTCCTGAGATCTATTTTGTATATTATGTATAATATCTAGACAAGCTACTACTCCGATCATAATAGCATTATCTGTAGATAAAATTTTATTTGGTACTAAGAGTTCAACTTGATTTTTATGTGCATAATCCTCAAAAGCTTGTCTCAATTTGAGATTAGCAGTACCCCCTCCTCCTATCACTATTTGTCTAATATTATAAGTGTTCACAGCCCAATTTAGTTTGGATACTAATAAATCTATCACGGCTTGTTCAAAACTGGCACAAATATTAGACATATCTTCCTCATTTTGCGGTGGATTATCTTTAATATAATATAAAACAGCTGTTTTTAGACCCGAAAAAGACATTTTACCATCTCCCG
>JBMTTF010000042.1:0-6863 GCA_049449075.1 Minisyncoccia bacterium
AGAAAGAACGGCAATCTCATACGGAGGATGTCTCTATTTCATGGGGTAATCATATACGATCTTATGTAATGAACCCATATAAATTAGTAAAAGACCAGCGAAGTAACTTTGAAACTACTGATGTAGATAAAGTTTTATCAGGACATCTAGATGAAATTATTACCTCAGTATTAGTAAAAAAAGATAAATATTAATTAGCAATATGATTTTATTTAAAAATGTAACAAAAGCTTATGGTGAAGAAGAATCTTTTGCCATAGAAAATATAAACTTAAAAATAGAAAGTGGCGAATTTGTTGTACTAGTTGGACAGAGTGGAGCTGGAAAGTCTACTTTAATGAAATTAATGACGGGGGAGCAAAAACCCGATAAAGGAGAAGTCTTTTTAGATAAAACTAGAGTGAATGATTTAAGGTATGGAGATATGCCTAAGCATAGAAAGTCTTTAGGAATTATTTTTCAAGATTTTAAACTTTTGCCAAGTAAAACAGCCTTTGAAAATATTGCCTTTGCTATGGAAATATTAGGTAAAGATAATTTAGAGATTAGTAGAAAAGTGCCTAGGTTTTTGAATATTGTGGGTATGGGGTCTAAAGCTAATAAATTTCCTAGTCAAATGTCAGGAGGAGAAAGACAAAGAGTTGCAATTGCCAGAGCCTTAATTAATGAGCCAAAAGTCTTGTTAGCTGACGAGCCAACTGGTAATTTAGATGTATTTAATAGTTGGGATATTGTAAATTTACTACTCAAAATTAATACGCAGCTCAAAACTACTATTATCTTTGCTACACATAACAAAGAGGTTGTTAATAGTATTAATAAAAGGGTTATTAGTCTTGATAAAGGTAAGATTATTAGAGATAGTCTTGATGGTAAATATATTATATAAACATAAACATTAATTATATGGATTTATTCTTCTCTACTATTATTCGCAGTATTAAATACGGATTTCAAAACTTTGGACGTAATATATTTTTGTCCATTGCCACCACGAGTATAATGGTATTGACACTGTTTGGACTTGGTTTTTTTATGGTAATTAATCAGATTAGCAGTGATGCTTTAATAGAACTTCAAAACAGAGTAGATATTAGTGTTTATTTAAAAGAAGGTCTTGAGGAGGCTCAAGTTAATGATTTTGTAAATTATGTAAAGGTAATAGAAGGTGTCAAAGAGACAAATTTAATTACTAAAGAAATGGCTTTAGAAAAGTTTAAAGAAATTTATAAAGACAACCCCTCTATTATACAATCTTTGCAAGTTCTAGATGAAAATCCTCTCCCTGTAACTTTGACCATTAAAGCTGAAAGTAGTAATTTTTATCAGAGCATCAACGATACTTTATTAGCCTCAGAATACAAAGAATCAGTTATTCAAGATACAGATTATCAAAAAAGCACTTCTAAAGAAATTATTGATAGATTAAACAATATAATTAAAGTTACTCGTAATGTTGGTATTAGTGTAATAGTTGTATTGGCTATAATAGCTGTTTTAATAACATATAATACTATTCGTTTGACTTTATACTCATATAGACAAGAAATAGAAATCATGAGATTGGTAGGAGCTAATGATACTCAAATTAAGGGCCCATTTTTTGTAGAAGGTATTTTATTTGGAGTTTTTGGTACATTTATTAGCTTTTTAATATTATTTATAGTAGTCCTATTAATTTCTTCTTCAGTAAAAGGATTTATCTCTGGCTCTCAACCTCTAAATGAATATGTTCTTAATAATGCCTTTTTAATAATAAGTATACAGTTAGTTGTAGGAATTATTCTAGGAGTCGGAAGTAGTCTTATTGCAATTAATCGCTATTTGAAAGTATAACCTATAAATTGTATGCAATTGTCTGATGTGGATATCAAAAAAGAGCTAGAGTTAGGACATATTACAATTAATAACTTTGATGAAAATAGGCTTCAACCAGCTAGCTATGATGTTCTTTTAGGATATGAATTCATGATATTTAATAATCATAAATTAGAATGTATAGACCCCAAAAAACCAATACATGAATTTATGGAAAAAGTAGTGCTATCTAGTTCTGATGAATACTTTGTCATACATCCGGGGCAATTTATTTTGGGTGTCACCAAAGACTATTTTGGATGTAATGAGAAGTATTCTTGTCAAATTATGGGTAAAAGCTCTCTTGCTCGTTATGGATTGATTGTGCATACTACAGCAGGATTCATTGATCCTGGGAATAAACTGAATGCTACTTTAGAGTTTGTGAATACTAATACTGTTCCAATTCGGCTTTATCCCGAGATGAAAATAGCTCAAATTGCTTTCTATGAGCTCAAAACTCCAGCCCAAAAATCTTATGGAAGTTCAGATTTAGGTAGTAAATACTATGACTCTAGAGGGGTACAAGCTAGTGATATGCATAAAAACTTTAATTTAGAAGACAAATAATATATATTATTATGAATAGATCAACTTTCCAATTCAGTATCTCAGATCCTGATATAACAGATTTAGTCATAGTCTCAGTTACTGATAATAGAACTGGATATACCGTAAGAACGGCTCTGCCAAATTCAGGGAAACAAACTGCCTCCATTATGGCTTTTGCAGGAGCAAGATTTTCACGGTCAGCACTTTCAGCAGAAGAGTTGTTTCAAGAAATCAGACAAGCTGGTAGTAATGCTAATGAAAAATTAGCTAATATTTTTAGAAATTATGGGCATTCATCAGTAGCAGATATGGCTCAATTATTTGCCTATATTGAGCAAATCCCAGATTACTATTCTACAATGTTTTTTAATGAAACTAGTGTAGGTGGAGGCCAACAAAGATCTACTAGATATCAGGATTTTGGAAATAGCCAACCTCTTGGTCTAGATAGTCTAGGAGTAGATAAATCTTTAGAAAATTACGATGCAATTAATCAGAAATTATTAGATTTACAACAATACTCGCTCGATAAATATAAATATTGGCAGGAGGTATTAACTACTGAATATATTAAGGTTTATGAGATAGAACAGACTAATAAATCCCAGACAGGTGCCTTAGTGGCAAGGGTTTTTGATTCTACCAGATATTTTTTACCCTCAGGTTTGATGAATAAGACTTCCCTTGCCTATATTACCTCAGCTCGGGAATGGGCAAGATTAATCTCAGTTTTTAAAGCTTCTAAGGAATATAATTTAGTCTGTTTAGCCGAGCAATTAGAAATAATTTTTGCACCAGAAGAATCAATAGCACAAGCATTAGGTTACACCCCAGAAGCTCCAGACTTAATCAGACACACTGAGGCAGATACTGTTACAAGAGATAATTTAATAGAATTAAAAAATTATTTACAAAACGAATTAAATATAGAACAAAGTTTAGAATTTACTAATACAGTTCAATATCAGCAATTAGAAGTAGAATTATTAGATATTAAATTAACCGCTGGAGCTAAGATTTTATTGCAGAATATTTTAACCTTATATCCCAATGCTCATATTCAATCTATTTTAGAATTTATTTCTAACTTGAGTCAAGAACAACAAATTCAAATTTCTAAAATTTTATTCAAAGATTTTAATCATCATAAACAAATGGGAAATTTGTTTAGAGTTAACACCCATAGTTTTGTCCTGACATGCTCTAATTCTGAATTAAGAGATTTGAATAGACATCGAGCTTGGGGTAGATATATACCAATTTTGAACACCACTAATTATCAAACTATTCTATATACAGGCTATACTTTACCATTATATTTAACCCAAAACCCAGCTCTAACAGAGATTAGACAAGAATTTGAGCAAGATTTACAAGAATATTATAATCAAGTACAAGAATTTATTGATATTAGTTCAGAATATGAATGGTTTCCTCAATATATATATATTCAGTTGCTACCATTTGCACATATTTTCACTTCCTTTTTCCATGCCTCCCCAAAGGAAATTAGTTATATGACTCAACTCCGAGTGAGACCAGGAGGTCATATTAATTATAGGTATTTAGCTTATGAGATTGGAATTTTAGGAGCTAAGACTGAACCTTTATTACAAGCCATGATCCCAGATCATTTCATAAAGCCAGATGCTTGCTCTAGAGAAGAGTTTATAGATAGAAGCTAGCCTTCAAAACAGCTTCTTTTAGAATAATATATGCAAAAACTTAATACCAACAAATCAAAAATAGATTTAACATTCCTCAAGCCCTATATAGGCTGGACGGTACTTTTGACTATATTTATATTTTTATCCAATGGAGCTAATTTACTAATTCCTAGAATTTTGGGGGAGAGTATAGATAATTTTAGCCAGAATAAAGATTTATATAAATTGTCTCCAGATATATGGCTATTAGCTGTAATTTCAATTTTTGTAGTTTTAATAAGTTTAGTACAGACAGTAATTAGTGTTTATATAGCGGAAAGAGTAGCTAGAGACTTAAGAGATTCTTTAATCAAAAAAGTCTTATCACAACCTATAAGTTTTATTGAGGAAAAAGATTCATCTGAGTTATTCACTAATATTACCTCTGATGTAGAGCAGGTAAAAGATATCATTTCACAAGGTTTTGCTAGTATATTCTCAGCTTTAATTATCCTAATTGGTAGTGTGGGATTACTATTCACAATCAATGTCAGATTAGCTCTGATTGCAATTATTTCACTTCCAATTATTATTGCTGTTTTTGCTTTTGTTTTTAAGAATATATTTAAATTATTCCGGGTCTCACAGGAAATCTTGTCTAAAATCAATAAAGTAATCAACGAAAGTGTAATAGGATCTATGTTAATTAGAGTACTTAATTCTCAACATTATGAAAATAGTAAATTTGACAATATAAATCAGCAAGGTAGAGATGTGGGATTCCAAATTATAAATGTTTTTGCAAGCCTTATTCCAACTATAAATTTAGTTTCTAACTTTGCAATTGTCACTATTATTTGGTTTGGGGGAAGGCAAGTAATGTCAGAGGATTTAACTTTAGGAGAATTTAGTGCTTTTATATCCTATTTTAATCTATTGATTACCCCAATTTTTATCTTAGGATTTGTAAGTAATTTTATCTCGAGAGGATTAGTCTCATTATCTCGTATACAAGCAGTACTAGATTCCCCAGAAATCCCAAAGCAACCCAAGAAAAATTTAATCAGAAATACAGTCAAAGGTAAAATTACTTTCGATCAAGTCTCCTATGAAATTAAAGGCAAAGTTTTATTAAAAGATATATCCTTTAGCATCAATGCACAAACTAAAAATGCCATCATAGGGCCAACTGGATCTGGTAAGAGTCTTATGTTAGCACTAATTACAGGTTTGATTCAACCTACTTCAGGACAAATTTTAATTGATGATATTCCTCTCAATCAATGGGATTCAGATTATATTTTTAAGAATATGGGACTAGTCTTTCAAGAAAGTATTCTGTTTAATGCCTCGCTTAGAGAAAATATAGTTTTTAATAATAAAATCTCAGATGAAGATTATCAGAAAGCTCTCAAAACCTCCAATGTGACAGAAATAATCCAATCGCTACCAGATGGGGGAAATACCAAAATTAGTGAGCGAGGAACCAATCTTTCAGGAGGTCAAAAACAAAGAATTATGTTAGCCAGAGCCTTAGTAAGAAACCCAAATATACTGCTATTAGATGATTTTACAGCCAGAGTAGATATTAGGACTGAAAAAGAAATAATCTCCTCACTATCCCTGAATTATCCAGGTTTAACTTTAATCTCAATTACTCAAAAAATTGAACCCATCCAAGAGTATGATCAAATTATAGTAATTATGGAGGGAGAATTATTAGCTATGGGTAAACATAAAAAACTTTTGCATAGCTCTATTGAATATGCTCAAATCTGGCAAAGTCAACAAACTACATAATATGCAAAATCCCTATAAATTATCACAAACACATAATAATACCCCTTCTTTTGAAGAGTCTCTAGCTACTATTTTACCACTTTTTGCAGGTGAGACAAAAAATTTAATTATGATTATAATAACGGTACTTATCAATATTGGTACTGGGGTTGTGACCCCATATATTATTGCTAGAGCCATTGATGGGCCTATTGCTAATAGAGATACTCAGACTTTAGCTTTAATGTCACTAGGGTTAGTAATATTGTATATTATCTCGGCCATCGCAGCTTATGGACAAGCTAGAATTATGGGTTATGTATCACAGAGAGTTTTATTCAGGTTGCGAGCTAAAGTTTTTTCCTCTCTGCAAAGTTTGCCAATAGACTTCTTTAATCGTAATAAAGCTGGGGATTTAATCTCAAGAATTAATAATGATACTAATAAAATTAATCAATTTTTATCAGAAGGAGTATTGCGATTTACCTCATTATTTTTCTCATTAATTGGAATAGCTGGGATGATGTTATATTTAAACTGGCAATTAGCTAGTATAGTATTCATCTTAACCGCTATAATCTTGATTATTACAAGAATAGCTACTCCCTACATAGAAGGAGTGAATAAAGTAGGTTTAGAAAATCAAGGTTCATTATCATCAGAAGTACAAGAAGGATTGTTAAATTTCAATGCTATAGTAGCTTTTCAGATACAAGATTATTATAGAGCTAATTTTAACAAAATTAGTGAATCAGTATATAAAACAAAAATACAAACTAATATTCTCAATGATAATATAGCTCCACTATATACTTTTGTAGCTAATTTAGCCCAAATTATTCTACTAGCAGTGGGAGTCTGGTTTATTCTGTCAGGGAGCATTACAATTGGCTTATTGATTGGATTCTTAGCTTATGCTCAAAAATTCTTCGAGCCCTTAAGAATCTTAGGTTCTATAGTAGGAAGTCTACAAGGAGCTTTAGCCGCATGGACCAGAGTTCAAGAAATTATTGGTCTAGAATCAAATTT
>JBMTTF010000043.1:0-6541 GCA_049449075.1 Minisyncoccia bacterium
CGGCGGCTGCTCCTCCTTTTGGAATTGGGAAAAAGGTATCTATAATTCTCTGTTGAGTAATAAGTGGGGTAGTAGGAATTTTTTTATTCTTATATGGTCTTGGGGTTCTGACTGGCCATTTATGCATTAACTTTACTTCTGTATCTGCAATTTTAGCTACTGTCTCAGTGACTGTAAATGCTCCAGTTTTAATCTCGGTAATTTCTCCCTCTACTCCAAAAGGTACTAGAATTTTATGATTAATCAATTCAGTTTCTTGTACTGTTCCTAATATATCTCCAGCTTGTACTTTATCTCCTTTTTTTAATGAGGGTTTGAATTCCCATTTTATATCTCTGTCTAGGCTAGGTGCTGTTAATCCTCGTGCAATATATTCCGCATTTAATCCTTTAGTAGCTGCTATATCAGCAATTACATTTAGAGGTCTTAGAATCCCGTCAAATAATCCAGCGGTTAATAATCCAGGGCCTAATTCTATACTAAGAGGTTCTCCTGTTGAGACAACTGGTTCTCCTACAGTTAATCCAGAGGTGTCTTCATATACTTGAATAGAAGCAGTGTCACCTTTAAGCTCGATGATTTCTCCCATCAATTCTAGTTTTCCAACTTTAACCAAGTCATACATCTTAGCTCCTTTCATAGAGTCAGCGATAACTAAGGGTCCTGATATTTTGATAATAGTTCCTGTATTCATAGTAATTAGTTTAATCAAGAGGTGAATAATTTGTCTAGGCTCATACCTACAGCTTTTTCGGTGAGACGCTTTAGCTCCTCAACAGAGTTACTATCCGAGCTAACTGGTAGCTGTGAGATAGGTATATTGAGTGAGTTCAAGAGTTTTCTTTGTTTTGGAGATAATTCAATATTTGATGTAATAAAAATCATAGCATAGGTATCAATATTATGTTCAAGACTAGATATAATTTGGTCTACTGTTAATTCATCACTATTCAAAGTCTCAAATCCAAATAGTTTGAATAATAGGATAATATCTGCTTCTGCAATTATGACTGCTTTTTTATAGTTTATCATATATTAGAGTAATCAATAAATCTTAATTTCGCTTGTTTAGTGTCAATCTGTTTTGTATATTGTAAGATTAATAATTTTGCATTAGATATAGCATATTGCAATCTCTCGGTATATTGAATAATTCTATCTCCAGACATTCCAGTAAATTGAGCCTTATTCAATGTATGTATCTCATTTTTAATCAAAGTATTCTCAATATTGATTATATTTATACTGGTTGGAGTTAGGTTTAAATATTGTCCAATATCTCCCAATATATCTCCAAAGCTAAAGCTTTTGACGGCATTGATGGCAAGACTTCCTTGTATTGGCAATAAATGTCTTAAAATATGTTCTTTAGATTGTCCTCTTTGGGTTCTGGTTAAAACATTGAGTAGGGTATAGCTATCTATTTTAGCTAAGATAAACTCTCTCATCACACTGCTACTTTCTTGAAGATTTTCAAATAGTAAAGTCAGGAATATCTCTTCTAAATATGAAATAATCCCAAAGCTATCGTGAGAATGAACTAACTTATCTTGTTTGGATAGAAGCTTTGTTTTAAACTCTGATGAGTATGTAAGACTTCTATCTACTTCTTTTAAAACTTTCTCAAAAGCATCTTCTCCTAAAGGCTCTCCATAAATAGTTTTATTGAGAGCTAAGGTTCTTAACTTATCAAAATCTCTAGATAAGGTTAAATATATGAAGGGTTCAGTATCTTGGGGCAATAAAGATAAGATCTCATCTATTTGCTGCTGATAATATTGATTCAGTTTAGGGATTACATTCTCTAAAGAGATATCTGATAATTGAAATGAATTTTGAATTAGATTTAATACCCCCTCGACATTATCTGTATCCAAAAATTTTTTACTATCATTAGATGATGGTAAATGACTTAATCGAGAAACATATCTACTGGTAACTCCAATTAGAGGGACTTGTAAACTCATATTTCTTTTATTACAGAGACTAATGTTTTCTTTTTGACTATATTAATGATATCTTCTACAGTGATTTCTAAATGTCCAGATTCTAAGTTAGCAGTAATTGATCCTAATATCTTATTATTCTCTTTTACTTTAATTGGGTAATCTAGATTGGTGATAATTTTTTTTAATTCATTATTATATTCTCCAGCAAGAGTTAAAGTTGTAGATGTAGGAATATCTTGTAATGTTTTTTGAATTAGGTTGGTTACGAATTTAGAAGCTAAAATTTCTGGTATTATGTCCTGATAAATGTTATCTATTTGAGTCTGAACAGAATATCCATAGTCAAATTTAGCGGTTTTACTATGTTGAAATTTTTGAAAGTTAATCTGTGTAGATACAGCTTCTTC
The DNA here is from genome assembly GCA_049449075.1 of Minisyncoccia bacterium. Taxonomy (GTDB): domain Bacteria; phylum Patescibacteriota; class Minisyncoccia; order SW-4-49-11; family SW-4-49-11; genus CALRBF01. Next base: position 2,357 of record JBMTTF010000043.1, read on the forward strand.
AATCTTCTCAGAATGTAACTTTTTAGTATCAGATAAAGTAAGGTTCCAACTCATTTTGACATCCTGAAGCTCTGAGTTATATTGAGTTTCTATTTTCTCAATATCTTTATCTATCTGTGATTGTATAAAATCAGCTAAAGTCATATTATCCTACTGATACTCCGTTAATAATCAAGATAGAAACTAGTAATCCGAAAACAGCAAAAGTTTCTACTAAAGCGGCAAGAATAATTACTTGTCCAATTTTAGATTTATCTCTAGCTATCAACTGCACTCCACTAGCAATTACATCTCCCTGATATTTACCAGAAGCTAAACAAGTAAGTCCTACTGGAATTCCAGCGAATGCTAAAATCATTCCGTTCTGCCAGCTTAAATTTGCAAATTCACCAGATAACACTCCTGTATTTTGCAAAATCAAGACAGATGCCAACAATCCATAAATAGCTTGTGATCCGGGTAGGGCGGATAACAAGAGAACATTTCCAAATTGAGAGTCATCTTCAGCTACTAAACCAGCTCCGGTTTTACCAGCTGTGGATACTCCAATAGAGGAACCGGCACCAGCCAATCCTGCGGCTAGGGCTGCTCCTAATACTGCTAAACTTACACCTAATATTTCCATATTTTCAACTTTAACTCTTATATAAGGGACACTCATTGTTTACTGGTATCCTTTTCACTATACTCTTAAATCTTTAAGAATACAATGAAAGAGATAACAGTATTATTCAATAACACTGTACTCTTGTGATCTAGTCACAACCTGTAGCGGTCTTCCTCCAGATTGGAAGAATTTACTGAAGAACTCTACAAAATGTAACCTACCTACATTGATATAGGTTCCTAATACATTGAGAGCTATGTTGAATACATTACCGACTACAAAGATTATAATCATAATAATATATCCCAGTACAAACCAAGCTCCACCTTTCTCTACAAGTCCGCTTCCAGCAAGATTGGCTAATGTTCCTACTACTCCGGCAATAATACCAGTAGCTAATCCCAAGGCGACTAACCTAGTATATGACAATATATCGGATAAATATCCAACTACTCCAAAGAAGACATCATAGGCTCCTTTTCCAAATCTGGTAAATATGGAGTTCATCTCTCTTCCCAAAAGGTAAATCATTACAAAGATATAGGTAATGTATAGATATAGTAGAGGATCAAGTAATAACTGTAGTCCAGAACCTAATATTCCAGCATTAATTAATAATAGAAATATTCCAAATACTAAAGCTCCTATCCAAAGAATTGAGTCAATACTAGCATCCCATACTGATTTTTGATTAAAGGCTTGTACTATATTTAAGACAAGTCCAAGTAATAGATGCACTATACCTAATACTATTGTGAATCCCATCAAAGCAATTACGCTGTCCATTGGATTTAGAATTTGAATTTGTTGTAAGAAAGGTATTAATCCAATACCGATCAAGAACTGCATATGGGGTGAGGCTGTAGCAGGATCAACTGTGTCTGGTGTAATTCCAAACCAGCTACCAAATAAAGCTCCAATAATTAAAGTAGATATAGATGCAATGAATACAACTGCAAATAGATCTCTAATTCCTGATTTTAATCTAGGATTAATTAACCCTAGTCCTGTTAAGATAATCAAAATAAGAGCGTATCCAGCTTCAGATAAGGCTAATCCAAACATAAAGGTGAAGAATAGAGCGATGAATGGAGTAGGGTCAAGTTTTCCAGCTTGAGGATATCCCATAATTCTAGTTACAGTCTCAAAATGACGAATTATAGGTGGGTTTTTCACAATTACAGGGACATCTGTTTCTGTGCTTGATAATTCTACAATTTCTGATTTTTTGGAAATAGAATCCATTTCTGAGGTAATAGAATTTAATTTAGACTCATCAATCCACATTTGGATAGATGAAGTCGTCTCAGATTCAGGATTGAATGAATGTAAATATGAAATTAAGTTTAAGTCGGAACTTAAGACATCACTTAAGATAGCTAAGTCTTTAAGTTTAACAGGATGTTTTTTTAACTCTCTATTAAGCTTAGTAATAACTTTTGCATTAGCATTGAATTCTTGTTTGCTATTGTGATAAATATCATAAAAGGATCCTGTAACTTCAGCTGAGAAATGAATTAAAGTAGCTTGATTTTGGATTATGTCCATTCCAACTTTAGCTTGGGATTTAGGTAGGGCTAAAATATATACATAATCAGTCCCAATTTTTTTAACGGATTCTATTACTAGGGGAGAAATCTCATTTTCTAATTGATCTACAACATATTGAGCTCTTGACTCATCTACTAAAAATGGTAAAAAAGTAATATAAGAATAGGGTTTGAATATATCAAGTTCAATATCTTTGAGCGGATCAGATTTTGCTATAATATCCTGTAGTACTTCTTGGCGAGATAGTAAGTCATCTTTTAATTCAGCTTTCTCTACAATTTCTCTAGCCTTTTCAACAATCAGTTCTTGTTCTTGAACATAGTGATTGAAGATATTTTCAGTAATAACAAATCTAGTATCTAGAAAAGAGGAAGCAAAAGATTTTTTGGCTGGATTATAAGTTTTATATACATCCAAAGCTTTATTAATAATATCTAGCTTCTCTAAAAGTTCTTGCTGTTTTTTGGAATATTGTTTGGCTAAGGGTGTTCTTTCAACTTTTTCTACAATTTCTCCAACTTGATGCTTTTGAATAAAGGTTAGAAGATCGAGTTGTTTGGTATTCGGAACAGTGATTTGAATTAGTTTAGACGCTTTAACTCCCATATAAATTTATAGATTTACAGACATAACGATTAATTATAATTGACTCAAAATAACTTCTTTGATTTTTTGAGGGTTTAATTTAACCTCTTTTTTCGAATCATCTTTAATATTTTCATAAGAGGCTAACTTTTCATTCACAATCTGATTCTTATTTAAAATCTCTTTGTTTAGACTGTCTATTGTCTCTTTAGTCTTAGAGATATATTCTTGAGTTTGTAGATTGTAGTTCTTTTGGAGTGCTCTCTTTCTACGAGCAAAAGACTTTTCAATTTCAATCAATTCAACAAGTTGTTTCATAAGTGTTTATAAATACAACTTATTATAGTCTAGAGAAATTAATTTGTCAATTGTAAATTTTTATTATATAAAGAATTTCCTTCGGATTTCTTCGTCTTGGGCTTTTTGCTTTTCTTCAATTAGGTTTATAGCCTTAATTTTGAGGTCTTTGAGGTCTTGGGTGGCTAGTGCTTGAGCTTGTGATTTCAAGTATTCAATATTATTTTTACTAGGGTTTTCTAAAATTTCGGCTAATAGTACATTTAGAATCATCCCAATCATTGGTCCAGGGTTTATATTTAATTCATTTATCAAAATATTCCCATCAATTTTAAGCATAGATAAATCTATGGGGTCTAATAAAACCTTTTCAGTCATATATTCAAAGTGACGTAGGCGATAGGGTCTAGCCTTGGGAGTACCTGATCCTATACGGTCACATTCTCTCAGTTTAATCAAATCTTTGATATTCTCAGTACCTACATTGCGGATTAATTTGCGAATTGAGGATTCAGTTACTTCATTAGTATCATAGTAAAACATATGGTATCTGACCAATTTAGAGATTCTAGCCGCAAACTTTTTGGGATAATGTAGTCTATTCAAAATCTCATAAGCCATACTGGCTCCTACTATTTCATGATTATGAAATGTGCAAGTCTTCCCAGTCCCTTCTTTGGTGCGGGGTTTAGCGATATCATGAAGTAGCCCCGCCATTCTAAGATCAAAGCTCCAATCCATATCACAAGCATGTTGCATAGTACGAAGTAAATGCTCCCACACATCATAAATATGATGCCCATTTTGTTCTACTCCAATACCTTCTTCTAACTCTGGCATAATATAGGGGAGTAGTCTGCTATCTTTCAGTAAAACATACCCTTGCATTGCTCTTGGGGTTTGCATCATTTTGGTGAGTTCATCCCGAATTCGCTCTTGAGCAATATTTTCTAGATTAGGAGCTAACTGTTGTATGGCCTGCAAGGTATTGGGCTCAATGATAAAATCTAATTGTATAGCAAATCGTACTGCTCTCATTAATCTTAGAGCATCTTCATTGAATCTATCTTGAGGTTCTCCTACGGTACGAATAATTTTAGCGTGCAGGTCATCTAGTCCTCCAAAAAAATCTTGAATTTCACCCT
>JBMTTF010000044.1:0-6440 GCA_049449075.1 Minisyncoccia bacterium
TGAACCAGCAGTACCAAATGTAGTTAATCCATCTGCCAATCCTGTGGGATTAGTACCTCCTGCCCCTGTACCAGTGGTAGGTGTAGCAGCAGGACCAGTGGTAGATGTAGCAGGCCTAGCTGAAGCTGGAGCATCATCTACACAACTACCACTAGTGTCTGTTGCAATAGCTTTGACACAAACTGTATTTCCAGTACAAGCAGGACTACAATTAGTAGCTGTCTCTCTACAATCTAAATTACCATCGTCTTTTCTGATACATTGTTGACCTTGAGGACAACTAGCTGGACATTGAGTTGTAGATAATTGTGCATTAGTAATGTTCACATTTCCTAAAAAGAAAAACACTAGACATAAACTGATTGTATATAGATATTTCATATTGTTAATTTATTATATTTATTATTATATCATCTTTTTATTAATTTCCAAATAAATACTCCTACTCCTGCTAATAGAAATAGTATTCCTCCTACCAGAAGTATTATATTGGAGTTATTGGAGCTGGTTTCTGATTCGACTGATGGTTCTGGAGTGGGAGTATTAGTAGATAATAATACTACTCCTGCTTCATCTCTAATCACTCCATTTTGGGACTGTAAGATTCTAATTGTCTCTTCGGAGAACTGAATATCATCTCCTATACAATCTGCAATACAGGTGTTATAGTCCTCTCCTTTTTCATATTCACAGATATTATTAGAGTTACATGTACTGTACTGACTAACATCAACGCTATCGATTATACTAGTATTTTTTAAAATATTGATCTTCACTATATGTTCATAATATGGAATTACTACTTCAAATGAACCTGGTTCAATATTTATTGGGATAATAATAGGTTCTAATCCTAAATTAGATGATATCATTGATACTTCATAGATATTTCTTGAGACCTCGGATTCTCTATCATATTTTCTATAGATATCTCTATTGGTTTCAATATTAATCTTATCAGGAGTAAATCTATCAAAGCGAATAGTACCATTGTCATTATATAGATATAATCTCAATGATGATTCTGCATTCACAATATTAATATTAAAGACAATTATAGTTATAGTGCATATGAGTATTAAATAATTAAATATTTTCATATTTTTAAAATCATTATTGTTATGGTGTAGGAGTAGGGGTTGCAGTAGCAGCACATCTTGAATAAAAGTCATAATGTGATTTAGCCCTAGTACAATATGTATACTTAATATCTGTACAGGAAGTACTACAGGCATTAGGATTCCATCTATTAGCTGCATCACAAATTGTATAATCGTTAGTTCTCTTTAATTCCCGTGCTGCACAAGATACTGCAGTTGCCACATTTTTAGCTTGTTCACATGTTATACCACAGTCAGCAGCTACTCCTCTAGTATTAAGTTGTAGGATACCACAAGATTGTGATCCATTACTCTCATTTCTAACTGCATTTGGATTACAATTTGTACCGTCTGCGTTCTCTGTATCTATCAAAGCCTGTATGACTTTGGGATCTATACCATATTGGTCAGCCCCAGTTTTAATGGCATCAGCATATCTGTCAGCACATCGATTACTACCACATTTACCTACAGAGCCAGGTGGAGCTGGAGTACTTCCCCCTCCAGTATTTTGTCCATTATCATTAAAGGAACTGCTATTATCACATTTTACATTAAATAATTGTCCTTCTTGAAAGTCCAATACTGCTGAAAAATTAGCTGTCTGAAATCCTAATGCTGCTAATACAAAACTAAATAATAAAAAGCTTGCCATTACTAGTAGTAATCCTATAACTGCATTCGTTATTATACTATACCCCTCACTAACTCTTCCTGAATTACCTGCTGATGTTAATACATATATCCCTCCTATAACTATACTAAGTACTGCTAATGCTGCTAATATACCTAAGGCAAAATTGAATACATCTCTTATTAATATAAATATATCACATATTGTACAATCTCTACTGACTCCACATTTTACTAATCCTGTCTCTGAACCTGCTGTCCCACCAAAAGTATTTTGCGCTGCTACAAAAGAAATATTAGATATTAATATACTCAATAGCAATAATATCCCTATTATTATTGTATGTGTTTTTTTTAAACTTAAACTTTTCATTTTGCAAAGTTATTAGCTAATTCTTGAATTTCAGACTGCGCTCGAGATATTGCAGCGGAAGAACTCAATTTACCTAAATTGACATTATTGATAGCTTCAATCAAAATCCTATCTACTGTATTATTGTCTGGTTGTCTCCAAGTTTTTGCTTGTAAAATTTGTTGTACAAAGACTCCATAGTCTAAATCCTGAGATTGTATTTCTATTAGATCTCTTCTGGGAGTTGGTCTTCTGGTACTAAGAAAGTATTGTTGAGATTGCTCTTTCTCAGTTATAAATTTTAAGAAGGTATAAGATTCATTTGTATATTTAGATTGAGTACTAACCCCGTATCCCCAATAATTAACATAGTTAGCAAGTCCTGAATCTAAAGATACTTGTGGTAATGGGGCTACTGCAAAGTTAAGTCTAGGAGCTTTAGCTTTAATAGCTTCTACCTGATATGAGTATCCTATCATCATAGCTACTTCTCTTTCATAAAAGGCATCTATTGAATTATTAAGTGTTGAATTCCATGTATATACTGTCTTTCTTGGATTAGAGAAATCTGTATAATATTCCATAGCTAAATCAGCTGGATTTATATTTTGGCCACTCTGCGACATACCTTGTGTAAAAGTAATATTGGTATAATCATTTGGATTAGTCATCTGAGCTCCTGCCTGTATCATCAATACCGCCAATAAATCTGGGGATCTATTAATATTTGCTCCGCCACCTAAGGCAATTCCTGATTGTATAAAATTACCAAATTGATCTATTTTAGTCAATCTAGGCACAAGATTCTGTACTTCTTGCCAAGTACTAGGAGGGTTCACTATACCAGCATCATTGAAGGCATCTTTATTGTAGAATAGGGATAAAGTATCTGTATAAAGAGGCACTCCATACATTTTCCCATCTACTATAAAGTCTTCATTCACTACATCTACAAATCTTTCCTTATATTCTTTTAATGTCATAACATCTTCTGGCATTGGAGCTAATTTGTTTTTATGTTTACTATACCAAGTATGATGCATTGCAAACATATCTGGTCCCCTATTCTCAGCTAATGCATTCACCAAATCCGACTCATATTCCTGAGGAGTAAGCTTGGTATACTTTATCTTAATATTACTATATTGTTTGTTGAATTCTTGGATATATTGGCTCATCAAGTCACTATCATCCCATAGTCCCCACATTGTTAGTTCTGCTGGTTGTAATTTTTTATCTCTTCCTCTTGGATCAAACCCTAATGCATTCGCTAACATTAATACAATCATAGCTGATATCAATACACCTGCCGCTATTATAACTTTACGATTTTTGACAAAAGAATCTAATGAAGTATTTTTAGCCATAGTTATAATTTATTAAATATGTAGCCATAATGATATTTACCAGCTTCAACTCTATAATCTACTTCAAAGCCATTATTTTGAATTAAAGAAATTAATTCTCGCTCTGGTAAGCGTAAATTCTGTGGGGGGCCTATAGGGCTACTCATGCTCCATTCAATCATAGCTAATTTTCCAGTATCTTTGAGTACTCTATAAGCTTCCTGAATTAGCTTCTTTTTATTACTAACTTGAAACATAATATTATGAATCATTACCAAATCGACTGATTCTTGTGGTAAATTAGATCCTGAATCACATTCTATATTAGCTAAAATTAATTCTATATTAGTAATCCCCTTAATCTTATATCTACTCCTCAATGACTGATGTGCTGATTCCAGAACATCAATAGCATAAACTTTACCATTATTAGAGACTACCTCAGCAATAGCAATAGAGAAATCTCCGGCTCCACTTCCAAAGTCAGCAATATGACTATTCGCTGAAACTTTAAATTGCTCTACTATTTCACGTGGGGATAAGAATCTATTAGATTGATTTAACATAATTTATTTTAATTTTGGATACAACTTAAGTATAAAAGATTTTATGCAAATAGTCAAATAATATTATTATTCTTCTTCGACTTCATCTTCTGTTGTCACTGCAATAGATGCAATAGTATCATCTTTAGTTAATCGCATAATTTTCACTCCTTGTGTATCACGAGACAAAGTTGGGATATCTTTTTGAATATTTAATTTTATTATATTACCTCCTAATGATATGGCGATTAATTCCTTACTCTCAGTAGTAACTACTTGTGCTCCTATAACTGGACCTGTTTTAGCGGTTACTTTAGAAACCTTAACTCCACCACCACCTCTTTTTTGTACTTTATAGTGACTTAATTTACTCTTTTTACCATAACCATAAGATGTAGCAATCACTAGCAAACCCTGCTCATCCCCTGATCTAATGGTTTGCATAGATAAAACTGTATCATCAGGTTTAAGTGTTATGGCTTTGACTCCAGCTGCAGTTCTACCCATTGCTCTTAATTCTTCTTGAGGGAATCTAATAGCCTTACCTTGAGTTGTAAATAACATAATATCATCATCAAGACAAGTACCTGTAGCTTGTATTAAAGTATCATTATCTTTAAGGTTAATAGCTATAATACCTCCTTTTCTAACATTGGCATAAACTGACATTGCACTTTTTTTGATAATTCCTAATTTAGTTACAATAGAGATAAAGCTATCTGGAGAATCTTCAGTTGGTAAAATAGATTGAATTTTCTCCTGCTTGGATAACTCTAAAAAGTTTACAATTGATTGACCTTTAGCTATCCTAGATCCTTGTGGTATTTCATAGGCTTTTAACTTCAAGACTCTACCATTATTGGTAAATAGTAATAATTTAGAATGAGTAGTAGTATGTAAAAATATGGAAACAGAATCATCTTCTCTTGTTTTTACTCCAGATATTCCAACCCCACCACGTCTTTGAGAACGGTATTCTTTCGGGTCTACTCTTTTAATATATCCATCTCTAGTCAAAATTATAATAGTATCTTCATTTGGGATAAAATCTGTCTCCTTAAAATCTCCTAAGTCTTCTTTGAATACTCTAGTTTTTCTCTCATCACCATATTGATCAGAAACTTCTTGTAAATCATTTTTAATAATTGCAAAAATTCTCTCTTCTGAGGCTAAAATCGCTTCTAATTCCTGAATCAATAATACTAACTGAGCTAATTCATCCAGAATCTTCTGTCTCTCCAAACCTGCCAGAGTCTGTAATCGCATATCCAGAATTGCCTGAGCTTGTAGTAGGCTAAATTCAAATCTTTTAATCAAATTAACTTTCGCAATTTCCTTACTTTCAGAACCTCTAATAATACTAATTACTTCATCTATAAAGTCTAAAGCTTTTTTGAGTCCTTCTAAAATATGAGCTCGGTCTTTAGCTTGCTGTAATTCGAATTCTGTTTTCCTGATAACTACCTCTTTACGGTGAGCAATATAATACTGTAATGCTTGTTTAAGGGATAAAGTTTTGGGCTCTATACCATCACAAAGTGCCAACATATTCACATGATAAGTTTTTTGTAAATCAGTAAGCTTGTAAAGTTTATTTAATACTTTTTGTGGATAAGCATCAGATTTCAATTCAATTACTATTCTAACTTGTTTAGATGATTCATCTCTAATATCTCTAATACCATCTAATTTTTTATCCCGTACCATATTGGCCATTTTCTCAATCAAAGTGGCTTTATTAGTCTGATAAGTCATCTCAGAAACTATTATATCAAAAGAATTGCTCTTTTTAGCTCTCTCTACTATCTCCGCCTTAGCTCTAGTTACCAAAGGGCCTCGTCCTGTAGCATAAACTTGTCTTATATTATCTATATTATATAATTCTCCACCAGTAGGAAAATCTGGACCTTTAACAAATTTTAATAATTCTTCAATAGTTATTTCTGGATTTTCAATCAAAGCAATAGTAGCACCTATCACTTCTTTCAAGTTATGTGGGGGGATATTGGTCGCCATACCTACGGCAATTCCAGTCCCTCCATTAATAAGTAAATTTGGAACTCTAGCTGGAAGAACACTAGGTTCATTACGACTACCATCGTAATTAGGATTAAAATTAACGGTATTCTTATCTATGTCAAGCAACATTTCTCTCGTTATCTTGGCCATCTTGGCCTCCGTATATCGCATAGCCGCTGCTGAATCTCCGTCCATAGATCCAAAGTTTCCCTGTCCATTGACTAGTGTATATCTAAGAGAAAAATCTTGAGCCATTCTAACTAACGAATCGTATACAGCTGTATCTCCATGAGGATGATATTTACCTAATACATCTCCGACTATTTTAGCAGACTTGCTAAACTTTGCCTCAGGCCTTAATCCAAGCTCATGCATAGCATATAAAATTCTTCTATGTACTGGTTTCAAACCATCTCGTACATCTGGCAGTGCCCTGTCTATAATC
>JBMTTF010000045.1:0-6236 GCA_049449075.1 Minisyncoccia bacterium
TGTTATCTATTAGATATTGTTCTAATGCTTTATATATTGCATTTATATCTGATCTCCTCTGGGCATTCCTTACTTGTGCTATCTGTCTTGTGGGGTTGATTGCCACTAATACTATTGCTGCTAATATTCCTATTGCGGCTATTACTAATAATATCTCTAAGAGGGTGAACCCTTTTCTTTTATTTTTATGATTTTTATTCATACTTTATTTATTATCTCTTGATTCTATTATATCTCTTTTTTGTGTTTTTGGCTAATTGTGGGATTGTGGATTATTAATTATGTAAGAGTATTATATTATTCTATACCTAAGCCTTATCCAATATCCCCACCAAGTTAGATTAATAATAATCGCAAGACTAAATAGTCCATATTGGGATATTAATTCTTGTAGCCAATTACTATTTTTAGGCTTTGTCTCTGGAACTCCTGGAATCTGATATTCATCCAAGCCTCTATACTCTATGTTTGTAGTGTAAATTGGATTAGATTTATTATTATCTATCTCTGATATTTTATTGAGTTTTATATTATTAGCACTAGCTTTTTTGATAATTGGGGTGACTTTAATCTGCTTATTATCCCATGGGATTAATCTAATTTCTCCATCATAAACTTCTATAAATCCTATTAGAGTCACTATATCTCCCTTTTTCATCTTGGGCTTGATGATTTTATTTGCATATAATTTTACTGCTATATCCTGATTTTTGTTATTAATAACTAATTTGGTTTTAGTATTGGTATCGATTACCCCACTGACTGAGATGATTTTTCCCCAATCTGTGATTTTCAATTCTTTTTTAGTTTCAGATTGTATAGTGATTGGTTGCTCTGAGATTAACTCTATATTATCTGGAGAAATAGTCTTTAGGTACTGCTGGGTATCTGTATTATGCCATTCTGCCTTTATTCTCACTATACTCCCTGAGTTTAGAATTGGGAATCGCTTTTGTCTATCATATATTTTGACTACTCTATTGTCTTTTATCACATAAAAACTTGTATCTGCCAGCTCTCCGACTGGGATAATAACTTGTCCTTCAATTTCTATATATTCTCCATCTTCTGTTTGAAGCAAACTATCTATATTATCTATTTTAATATAGCTCTTAGAGCTATCTGCATTCTCTTTTTCGGTGAATATATTCGGAGAATTAGGAGTTAGAGTTTGTGTCCAACTCCAAGCTTGCAAAACTGGGATATAGGACAGGCCATTATAGGCTTTGGTATAGGAGGTGGTGGATTGGATTTGATTATAGTTATCTGTGAGAGTGACGGTTTCACTAGTATTATTAAGTGCTATCTTGGTCTCTGACTGATTGTATAATTTATAACTCTTGGCTGGAATTATCCCTGAGAGGGTATAACTTTTAGCTAAATCAGATATTTTCCAGCCTGTTATATCTATGTTATCCTCTGTAGTGTTATAAAGTTCTATAAATTCTTCTCCTGAGCTTGGATATGGATAAAGTTCAGAAATTATAATACTCCCAATAGTATATTTTGGTAATTGTGGAGTTATTGGGATGGACAAAACTGGAGTTGGAGTAATAGGAGTAATTATAACTGGATCAGAAGCTGGAGCTGTATTGACTACATTGGGAGATGGTTTAGGATTCCATAGCCAATTTCCATCTATCCACATATAACTAGAGCCTTTTTGAGAATCTTTCATGGTATAATCCACTTGAGATTGAATTATGCCATTAGGATCATATAATATTACTGAATCTTGGTCATTATTAAGACCAATTTTGAGAGCTCCACCATCCTCTAAGACTAGAAATCCCTTAGCGGGGATAATTCCACTCAAAGTCTGTATAGCAGATCCTCCACTCGGGATATCATCTAATTTCCAATTTGCTAAATCTATATCTTTGTCTGTAGTATTATATAATTCTACAAATTCCTTCCCCCCTTCGGCTGGGTTCGGGTAAATCTCAGAGATAATTACTCCGCTATAATTAATTTTCTCTGGTTCTGGGGTTGGTGTAGGGGTTGGTGTAGGAATAGGAGCAGGAGTTATACTGAGTGGTGATTGAGTCTTAGCCTCCCATACCAAATTACTAACTTTATGCAGAGATTGAGTATTAGTAGTCACTTGAGGCCATTTATTACGAAAATTCACCGCATCAATAGTTACCCCAAGATTATTTCTAAGTTCTATATAAGCTCCTCCAGTATTATTGAGAGATCCAAAATTAGTACTAGTTATATTAATAACCTTATCAATAGGTGGCAGACTACTTTGAGCTGAGGTAATTTTACGAATAACTAAATAATCTGTAATGATACCCGACAAAGCGATAGTCTTATCTCCTGAGCCAGATAAAATTCTTAAACTCCAGCCATCTATGATGATAGGACTACCAGGATTGGGGTTTTTGAGCTCAATAAACTCATCATTCGAGTCTGTAGCATTATCATCTGCCCAAACTGTATAGCCAATATAATTAATCTCATTTATCTCAACTGTTTGAAAACTGGCCAAAGTAAAATGTGGGATAAACAAAAATAGCCCCGTAATTAGGGCTATTAGTTTAGGAGATTGTATTGTCAGTATTTTTATCTTGTGGATTTGGATTAGCTTCTGTTTTATTTGGCTCATATGTATATGCATTATGTAATTCTACAGTTCTATTAGCCTCAGCAAATTTTAAGATAATATCCTTAGCCTTATAAGGGTATGGGACATTGTCAAAAAATAAAGTTTTCTGGTCAGCTCCAGCGGTCTGTATTCTGACATCTCCAAAATTAAGTGTATTAGAAAAGAATCCTTTTACTACTACTTCTATATCTTGGACATTTCCAATATCCGCCTCGGAGACTTTGCGATGAAACAAATCAATTTGTTCAATAGTCAAAATTCTCTGATTAGTCACAATATAGGCATCTAGATAATAATGCATCCAAGTTAAAAAAGCAGTCAATAATATAAATAAAATAATTAATGTAATAATAAAGTCAAAAATAGCACCGATAAAGGGGTCTTGTAATATTGTAATATTATTGGGTAAAATAGTAGCTGAAACTAATAATATTATTAATAAAACTAAATTCAATATATATGGCATTATTAAGAAAAAGATTGACCTTCTGAATAGAATTTTAACTTCCTCATCTTTATGTTGACCTGGGAAATGTATATGATTACCTGTGATTCTATCCAGCATATTTGTTTAATTAGTTAGATTCAAAATTGACTGTAGATTCATAAAAAGTATGGTTAATAAAAAAATACTACCAACAATATAAGCAACAGTAGAGACAATTCCAATTTTATTATTAATCCCAAAAGCAAAAATATGATAAATCATCACGATACTACCAACAATATAGGCTATCAGTATAAGTATATAAGTGATGACGAATAGTATATTTGACATAAAGTTTTATATTAAAGGTTTTTGAGGAGGGGTACTGCCAAAATATTCATAACATAAAGTCGTCACCATTCTACCCTTTGGAGTCCTTTGTAAAAGACCTTGCCGCATCAAAAATGGCTCATAAATCTCCTCTATAGTCACAGTTTCCTCTGAGGTTGAAGCTGCTAGAGTAGATAATCCCACTGGTCCACCATTAAATACATTCATAATAGTCTCCAGGATTTTCCTATCTCCTGCCTCAAGACCTTTATCATCTACATCTAAAAGCTCAAAAGTATCTCTTATAACCTTGTCATCAATCACTCCATCATTATGTACTTCAGCATAATCTCTAACCCTCTTTAATAATCTATTAGCTACTCTAGGGGTATGGCGACTTCGAGTTGCAATATGTTGGTAAACTTCAGGGTAATCGGCTCTGACATCTAATATTTTACTAGACCTCTTCAGAATATCTATAATATGTCCTTGATTATAAAAGTCAAAACTATAAATATTACCAAAGCGGCTACGGAATGGACCTGAGAGTGAACCGAACTTAGTCGTAGCTCCAATCAAAGTAAATTTAGGTAAATCCAGTCTCAAAGTTCTAGCAGATGGCCCCTTACCTACAATTATATCCAAGACAAAATCCTCCATCGCTGAGTATAGAATCTCCTCTAAAGTCTTAGATAATCTATGAATTTCATCAATGAACAAAATATCCCCAGCCTCTATATTGGTAAGTATTGAAGCTAAATCACCCGCCTTCTCAAGAGCCGGACCTGATGTAACCTTCATATTAGAACCTAAATATTTCGCAATAAGATAAGCTAAGCTAGTCTTACCAAGTCCGGGAGGTCCATAGAATAAGAGATGGTCCAAAGCCTCTCCTCTTTTCTGAGCTGCCTGAATTGAGATAGATAGATTTTTTTTGATTTGGTCTTGCCCAATATACTCATCAAAAGTCTGTGGCCTCAAACTCTGATCTATACTGCTATCTTCTTGTATTTCTTTTGATGATGTAATCATAGATTACTATAGTTATATAATATAATTATATCATATTTTAAGGTATTTGTATAGATAAGATTTACAATACCTCTATTGTGCTGAGTATGGTGTGCATTAGGTTGTTGGCCGCTTCAGTTTTCACACTATCTATACCATTATCACCTGGTATTCCAGTATTTTGATACTCTATAACCGCATAACTATTATTAGCTAAAGATAATATAAATAACTCTCTGTTATTGTATCTTACATTTTTGTTATTATCAGCACCTGATACAACTTTACATTTAATCAAACTAGATGATGTGGTGTTATTTTCATCTATAAAGGGATTGTTATATTCAACAATTTCTGAGTCACCACTACATAAAGATACTACTTCATCTAGTCTCTTAATTTGTCTAATCCTAGTAGCCTCTTGATTGATATCTGCAATGGGTTTATATACACTACCAACTACCTGTTCCTTAGTGTTACATTTGGGAACAATTTTATATTTTTGATCATAATATCTTTCATTTTCTGGTACCTCAACTACATCATATTTACATGTCTGTTTAGCAAAGACATCATAAATATTTTGATTACTAAGACTTGAACTTTCAACAAAAGTAATTTTAATAGGTTGAATCCAATAACTAACTCCTGTTCCTGATTTACCAAATGGATTTATAGATAATAAATAATCTGATTCTAAATCCTGTTTTGACTTTTCATCCCATGAAAAAAGATAAGATTCCTTGCTTAAACCATATTTGATGAGATTATTATCAAATGACGGAGATTTATATCGTATACCAACATCTCCTACTTTAAATTCTTTACTCTCCCAACCTGTTGTATCTACTTTAGTGATAGGATATTCTGGCAGTTCTTCTTTAGCTGGTATTACTGGGGTACTATCAACTTTTGGTTCTATCTTAGTAGTGATTGGAGTAGGCTCCATGACCACTTCAGCCAGAGGCTCCCTATTCATATCCCATAATATATACCCGAATACTCCTAGTATTACGAATATTATTCCAAATCCTACTATTGTCAGTTTATTTTGTTGCCAATCAATTTTCATATAGCTATTTATTGATAAAATATTATTTCTGCCTTACCAAAAGGATATACATTAAATATAATATCCCATTTTTTAATAATATCGTCCAGATTTACCTCTTCTCTTGGCTTGTTTTCATATAGAGATTGTACATAATATTTTTCTGGGTTAGCTGATCTACACATATCTCCATTTAAAATATATAAAATTTCTTTGTTGTCAGGAGAAAAAGTAATAGGATCAATTGGTTCCTCAGGATTTCCTTTAAAAGAAGCTATTTCTTTACCTGATATAGTCTCTACGATAGCAAATGAGTTTGGAGCTGTTGTCATACCAGCATAACATCCTGCAAATTCTTTTGTAGTAAATGTTTTAGGCTTAGCAAATAAACTATTGTCTTGATTAAATAAATTATTCCTATATACAACTGAATCAAGTACAGCCTTATTTATAAATGGGGATAATGTTTTATTCTCTAAGTTCAAAGTATATAATTCATATCGACTTTCTGGATTTTCTCTTGTTGTCTCAAGAGCATAGGTAAGTAAAATTTTATTATCTGGAAGCCAACGTGGATCAAATATCTCCGAACGGGTTTTTACTGTTGAAACCATTTCACTTTTTTTATCGGCAATAGTAAATACATTAAAATCATAGGTTACGGTTAATCTTGTTGGACTTTCATCTGTAGTATATTTAGGGGTAGACTGTAAGAAAAATACCTGTTTGCTATCTGGAGAAAATATGGCAGATAAAATATTTAAATCCTTTTCAACTCCAATGATATCTTTCATTTCTTTAGTCTC
>JBMTTF010000046.1:0-6234 GCA_049449075.1 Minisyncoccia bacterium
TTTTAATATGAAAGAAGTAGACATAATACTCAAAAAAAAGATTAGACATATAAACATCCCAGAGACTGTAAATCGCCGAGATAAGATTATTCTAGAGGCATACAGCAGGGGAGCTAATATTAATCTTTTAGCACTAGAATTTGGACTTACTAGACAAAGAATATATCAGATTATTAAATCAACAAAATAGTATGAAATTAGCATTATCAATAGTAGGTGAATATATAAACACAATAATTAGGATTATAGGATTTATAGTTTGTATACCTATAATTATAATAGGACTTATAATTGCACAAATATTAGCTTGGTTTAAGATATAGATATGGAACATATACAAAATATTCAAATTTGTGAAACATTAAAAAATTATGATATTTATACATTAAGTCCTAAAAATTATGTAGGAAATGAAACAATATATGTATTATTATATGTTTATGAATTAAGACTATCTGATTATAGATTAGAAGCTGCAATATTAGAACCTGGTAAAACATATAGTCTTTACAATTTAGATAAAAAAGATAAATTGTTTACAGGTTGGAGGACATATAGTGATAAATATAATTTAATATCAACTCCAATTGTAGATATTCCATTTAAAAAAGATAGATGGAAAAATGGAAGTATTATAGAATATGATATAAATGAATTTCGAATTTGGGATGATAAAACAAGAGATTGGATTAAATTTAATAAAAAACATTTAAATAAATATATAGAAGAAGCATTAACAGTATATTCTAGAAAATTTTTTTATATTGGGTTAAATCAAGAAACTATTAACCCATATTTAGATGATTTTACTACAATGGAAGAAAAGCGTATTAAAAATTTTATCAATAAATATAATTGTAAAACTTATAAATTAGATACAAAAGTTTGTAATCTTAATGAAACTGATTTTACTGTACCTAAATTAACTATTTGGAATGTAATTCATAAAATTTTAAAAAAATTATATTCATTAGGATTTATAAGTTGGTTAGGAATAATTTTAATAGCAGGATATATAATCGCACAAATATTAACTTAATTTAAGATATAAATATGACACATACAACATCAGCAGAATTACCTCCATAAGGTCGATAGGTATACCTGCAATCTCAAGTACATAATAATTAATTAATTATCACTTATATGGCAAAAAATAAAGCAAAATCAGAAAACTTATTAAACTCAATGGCTAGATTAGATTATCTTTTACAAGAAGGATTTACTAGAAGACAACTATCAGATATGTTAAATATTCAATATGGAACTTTAGGTAAAATTATTAGAGGATTTTCAAAAGATATTAAAGATGAAAATCATAATAAGATTAAAAAGTTTCATTCAGATTATATTATACATAAAAGCAATAAAAGTTATTTTGATGATGAACCAGTTATAGATAGCAAAGATGCAGAAGAGGGAGCTAAAGAAGTTGCAATATGGCTTACAATAACAGCAGTTATAGTTTTATTATCACTTGTAGGACTATCATTTGTTGTAAAGTATATAATTAGTTTATTCTAATATATATTATTAAAAAGAGGGATATACAAGCCCTCTTTTTAAGTTATCCACAATTTATTATTTGACAAAATGTAAAGTATATGATAGTATTATAATACAAAGTTAGGAGATACAGCGAGCCGTATATATAGAAACGAGCCGACACCATCAAATAACTTTAATAATATCAAGTAATACACTAAAAATATGATAAACTGGCTATTTACTCCATTCAATGATGACAAAGATCGTCCAATACACGTTATATGTACAATAATTATGTTTCCTTTCTTAGTCTGGTTTTGTTGGATGTTATTATGGGTATTTGCTTAAATATTATGGATATCTATATTCAGATCCAAAAAATACAAGACAAAGTGTTTCAAGAAGTAGAACAATATTTCAAAGACAATATGTTCAAAACCAGAATATTAGACAATCTTTTAGATCAATGTGCTAAGATGACAGACGAACTTACAGAGAAATATATTAACTTATATATTAAATAATATGACGGAGCTTGCGAAGTCTACGAAGTAGGATATAATAAGTACAGACCTTATACACTGATTATGACTGTTGCTCCTATATGGAGATTATAATTAACTCAAACATATTAGACGATTATCTAATAGACCCTTATCCAAAAAGACTATCAATAGATTTAAGTGGAATTTACTGATAGCACTATACTGCGGACTATTCTTATTCTGGATATTAAAATATTCTGAGGCAATAGCTCAACCTAGACAACCTGAACTAGAAACTTTTACTAAATTAGAAAAATTAGAGCCTGTACCTGAACCTAAACCAATCAATATACCTCCTAAACCTAAAACTCTTGCAAGAGAGGCAAAAAATGACCAAATAGCTATAAAAGAACAAGTAAGGAGTATAGCAAGTCAACACGGTTGGGGAGAAGGTGAACAATGGGAGGCTTTACAATGGATAATCCAAAAAGAAAGCAATTGGAATTCGACTGCTCAAAATAAAAGAAGTACAGCATATGGACTATTCCAGTGGTTAGATGGCACAAGAAAAGCCTATAATTGTCCAAAAACTGCTGATGTAGCAATTCAAACTGAGTGTGGGATAAAATATATTAAAGCAAGATATAAAACACCTGTAGAAGCTAAAAAATTCCACCAAACAAAAGGATGGTATTAGAAAAAAAAGAGGGGATAGATTTTATCCCCTTTTGGGTTTAAATGTTGTAATCTGTTTGTTGTTGCATAGGAATTTTCAAAATGTATTCAGGATCGGATTTAGAAATAGGACGGATATTAAATAAAGTGTAATTCATCAAGGCATAACCTTTGACTACATAAGTGTCAGTATTGTCTAAGTCAGCACAATAATACTCTTCATAAGGGTCAATCCTGCGAATAAAGGTTTCAAATCTTACATACCTTAATTGACTTTCGTAGATGATGTTAGCTCTATAAACATAGAGCTGACGAATTGGTTTGGGAAGGAGCGTTGCCATTGTTATAGTGGCAAATGTACACTTTTATAATAATATGCAATAATAAATTTGTCCATATACTAATTTGTTATGGCTTCTGTAAAGTCTGCAATTCGTTGGGCTATTAAAGAAGATTATAACTACACTTGCCAATTTTGTTATAATCAATTTCCTGCTAATCAGCTTCAAATACATCATATTCTAAGGCGTAGAGACGGTGGAAATAATTATTATAGCAATCTTATTCCCTTATGTGGACATTGCCATAATTTAGTGCATAAGTACAATTACACTCACAATTCTAAAGGAGAACGAATTATGTTTCTTATTCACAGAGTCATCGTTTGATTGACTCTTTTTTTTATAAAACAAAAACCTACAACCGCTCAAGTGTAGGTAATTGTCCAATGCCTTGCCTGCTCATTTAGAGCCACCATACGGTAGCCCACGAAATACGGGGAATTATATTGTCCAAGCTATCAGTACGACATTAGTCGTAGGGTTGTTTTGCTTAATAAAGAAGTTATAAACACTGTCTCCTCCCATCGCCTACCATCTCATTTCTGAGCAGCCCTCTTAGTGTATTCTACTGTCGACAGTCAGGGTGGTATCGTGGATGTTTTATAGGATTGAGCAAAGGGAGCATACATCAGTCTCCTGTGTCCAGCCATCTACGGTCAATTCCGCTCCTTCTTTATATGATTTTATTATAACATATAAACTGGTCAAATTCAACCAGTTTATAAATTTGACAAAACTATAATAATATAGGATAGTAATAATGTTGTGATGATGTTTGGAGGATTTGTGTGTGTCTTATTCTCGAACCAGACTGTATGTCAAAGAGACTTATCAACATATTTGTCAATTCTGTTACAAAAAATTCCCTAGTAACAAGTTGCAAATTCATCATATACTTCGCAGAAGAGACGGTGGTACAGATGACCCCAAAAATCTACTTCCTTTATGCGAACCCTGTCATTGTTCAGTACATAATGGGAATTATACCCATAATTCTAAAGGCGAAAGGATTATGTACCTTGTCCACAGAACAGTTATTTGATTTATCTTAATTATTTATAGAGCCAATACCTGATTGGTTCTTTTTTTTTACAAACCAAAAAGGGAGACCGCTCTCTCCCCTCGTGGCAAACGGGGACACCCCGTTCCTTTTTTGCCTTACAACCCAATTCAAGTTAGCTTTCCTTGTTTTTTCTGGTGCTATAAGGCGGGTTTTACAGGACGCTATCCCAACCATACCTCTACAGCTGATAAAGGTATGGAATTACCTACATTATACATCGTTTTCCCGATGTTGGCAAGACGATAAATTATAGTTTAACCGTACCGAATTAGAGGCGGTTAGATACTTTCTATATTTTCAATCTCTTCTAATGATTGTAATGGAGTTATAGGTTCTGGCTCAGACATATCAACTTCTTTTAAAGTAAAATCTTTAGGTATAAAAGCCATATTTAGCCATAGTCTTATATCTTCTATCTCATCATCAGAAAGTTTACCCATAGCCCTAATTTTGTGGAGAATATGGTTTACTGATTGGTCAAATGCACCTAATATACTAGCCTTTAATATTGCTGTTTTGTGCTTTTCGTGGTCTTCTAAAAATTCTTTGAGTGTCATACCTACTTTATCTTATACCCTTTATTCATAGCATAGCTCCTGAGATTGATATATTGCTTATCTTTATCATAATCTCCTACATAAGTCCAATACCAGTCAATATAATCCTCACCTTTTATCTCATTATCTACCACAAGTACCATATCAGATAAATCGACATAATAGTCTCCTATCCCACATACTCCAGTATAATCACCACCTATCCAGTAAGCATTATTTTCATCATAAGGCTCATCTGTAAGTATAGTGTAGAACTTTTTAGTGTATTCCTTGACAATTCTTCGTAATTGAGTTTTGAGTTTCATATTATTTACCTTGCTGTAAAGACCAAGTCACAAAATCTGTATTTTCTTTGTATTGAATTATAAGTTTAGTTTCCATAGTTTTTTAATTAAATCTTTAAAAAATGCTAATGGTGTTTTTTTAATAAATTTATCAGTAAAGTAAATATCTTTTTTTTTCAATTTTTTTTCTAAATTCTTTATAAGGTTTGCAATATCTTGTTTAGTCGTCATATTATTTCTGTTCTTTTAACCAAGTTTGATAATCTGCCTCGATAGCTTGTTTGAACTGTTCCTTACTTCTATACTGAGACCACCATTTGACAAATCTACGGATATTCTTCCCGTTCCAGTCGTGGTTGCCGTCTATATAGCCATATTTATGTGCTAGGAATAAATCCGGATAAGCTAATAAAATCTCATAGTTTTCACAAATTCTAGTTTCAAAATCTTTACCTTGAAAATTGAATTCTTGAGGTTTTTGTGGCTCTGGCATAGTAGTTGAATAATTTAATGTTAAAGGGTCTATGAATTTATTGAATTGATAAATACTAGTTCCTATAGGAGCTATATCTAAATGTAGATGAGGTGCTGTGCTAACTCCTGTGTTACCTGTATAGCCTATAATCTGCCCTCTGGAGACGTTTCTATTGCTTTCCTTAACAAACTTATCCAAGTGCATATATCTTATCCTCAAGCCCCTATTTGTGGTCAATTCAACCATATTCCCTGATTGTCTACCTATAGATGATTTTGTTATCCCGTCGGCTATAGCATAAATAGGTTTCCCAACTTGAATTATATAATCCTGCCCTAAATGTGGCATACCTGTAAGTTTCCCAAATCCATTTGGATATTTTTGTCCGTGTCTAAATCCCAATCTATGATTATCTAATAGCGGGGGGTGATATGTATATGCTTTCCAATCTTGTAAATTCATAGTATTATTTCTTTAATTATTAAGTCTTGATGAGTCAATTCGTGTTTATTCAGTCCGTAAATAGTAGCCACCTCCAATGTATATTCCAATCTCTTTTTTGATTTTATCACAAAAGGTTTTTTACTACTAGCACCTTTCAATTCTATGTACTTTCTGCCTAAATACTCTACTACAATATGTTTTTCATCTTTAGTTGTAATATAGTAATACTCCATACTAATAAGTCTCTATATGTTTGTATTTGTTTTGGTATTTATAAAGAAATAATTTTCTTTTTATTTTGTAATCTGATGTTTTGAAACCTTTACAATCTTCTACGACAATTGTTTTATTTTCTTCATATTGAAAGTCAGCTACATACTCTATCATTCTCTCTTTCTTACCTGTATGTACATTTACAAACC
>JBMTTF010000047.1:0-5910 GCA_049449075.1 Minisyncoccia bacterium
AGCTGATCTGAGATTTGGAGATGAGATACAAAGTATAGATGGAGTAAAGGTAATTACACAAGATGAAGTTATAAATAAAATCAAAGAGAATATAGGTAAGCCAGTAGATATAGTAGTAAAAAGGGGGAGTGAGACTTTGACAAAAACTGTTGAACCTCGTGAGAATCCACCTGAAGGACAAGGTGCCATTGGTATTTCAACACAACTGACAGGAATGCAAAAATTTTCTCTATTTGAATCATTCAAAATAGCTTTTGTTCGTATATATGTAATTATAAGTACAACTCTATACATACTCGGGCAGATGATTATGAGTTTATTTACTCAAGCACCTTTACCAGCTGAAGCAGATGTTACCGGTCCAATTGGTTTGGTGCAGGTTGTAGGAGATGTTAGAGATTTAGGTATTGGGTATATAATTACTTTTATTGGCTTGATTAGTACAAGTTTAGCTTTATTTAATATTTTGCCAATCCCGGCTCTTGATGGGGGGAGAATAGTGTTTGTAATTATAGAGTGGATTAAAAAATCTCCAGTTAGTCAGTCTTTGGAAAACAAATTCCATATAGTAGGGTATAGCGTATTGATGTTATTAACTTTATTAGTAACAATTAGGGATATTATCAAGCTATTTTAGAATATGAATTTATATGCACTCAAAGAGGATTTAGCAATACACATCCATACAATATTAGGTATAGAGGAAGCTATAAAGATTAATTTTGAATATCCTAACTCTCAACTTGGAGACTTAGCTATTCCTTGCTTTCAATTTGCCAAAATTCTCAAAAAATCTCCTCAAGATATTGCAAATATATTAAAAATAGGTCTAACTAATATTAATTATATTCAAGAAAGTAATGTAGTGGGGGCTTATGTGAATTTAAATCTAAAAGCTAATATATTATTGCCAATATCAGACATGATAGCTAAAAACAATGTCAAGAAAATAGCTCTAGAATTTGCATCACCTAATACTAATAAACCTCTACATCTGGGTCATATTCGCAATATTGCCATAGGTGAGGCTTTATATAATATTCTAAAGTCTCAAGGGCATCAAGTTATCAAAACTGAAATTATCAATGATCGAGGTATTGCTGTAGCTAAAATGATGCTAATTTATGATAAATTCCATCAAGATAAAATACCAGATATAAAATCTGATCATTATGCAGGAAATTTGTATATTGAGTTTGAGCAGAAATCTAAAAATAATCCTCAGTTGACAGATGAGGCTCAAGAAATTCTATCTAAATGGGAAAACGGGGATCAATATTGGCATGATATTTGGCTCAAACTCAGAAACTGGGTAATAGAAGGACAACAGCAAACCTATCAAAAATTAGGAACCTCTTTTGATGAGCATATTTATGAATCAGATATTTATAAGAAAGGCAAAGATATTGTCCAGGACGGTCTAAAGAGAGGAATATTCAAGCAACATTCAACTGAAGGGTATATATATGCAGATTTAGAATCTTATAATCTTCCTAATAAAATTCTCTTAAGGTCTCAGGGTACTGCTCTATATATAACTCAAGATTTAGCCTTATTGCAATACAGACTTTCCGAAAAGTCAAGATGCCAAAATGCAGATGCTTTTATTTATATTACGGATTTTTCTCAGAACTTACAATTCCAGCAGTTATTTGCAATAGCTGAGCAATTAGGTATCAAGCAAGAAGCTTTCTACCATATTGGATATGGCCTATTTAGGCTTCCAGAAGGTAAAATGAGCTCTAGGAAGGGCACCATTGTCAATGCAGACCCTTTAATTCAAGAAATTGAAGATAAAGTTCGAGAAATCTATCTTAAAGATATTCAGTTAGAGGTAGATGAAATAGCAAGAAGAGTAGAAATTATTGCCCGAGCCAGTTATATATATTATATTTTAGCAATATCTACCAAAAAAGACATTGTCTTTGATGTCAATTCTTCCATTAGCCTGACTGGTAAAACAGGTCCATATATACTTTATACTTACGCTAGACTTCAATCAATACTCATTAAATCAGGAACTATTCCATCATACGATTCTAATGCAGATTTCAATTCAACAGAACAGAATATTATTATTAAGTTAGCTAAATTTTATGAAATTAGAGATCAGTCTGCTAGAGAATATGACCCCGCCTATATAGCTCACTATTTATATGAACTAGCTGAGATGATAAACTCTTATTATCATAGTACTCAGATTCTCAAAGAGACAGATATTAGTGTTAAAAATAATAAATTATATTTATTAGAGCAAGCCAATACCGTAATTAGAATAGGACTAGGTTTATTAACAATTCAGACTTTAGATGAAATGTAAAAATTATGGCATCCACAAAAAAATCAACCAAAGATTATAAAGATAAACCCG
This sequence comes from Minisyncoccia bacterium, assembly GCA_049449075.1. Taxonomy (GTDB): domain Bacteria; phylum Patescibacteriota; class Minisyncoccia; order SW-4-49-11; family SW-4-49-11; genus CALRBF01. The sequence continues at coordinate 2,372 of JBMTTF010000047.1, forward strand.
CAGTATTGCACAATAAAATCCCACCTCAAGCTGTAGATATGGAGGAATCTGTCTTGGGAGCCATTCTAATTGAATCAGATGCTTTGATAAAAATTGTAGATATCCTGACACCAGAGGACTTTTATTATGAAAAAAACGGTTTAATTTATCAGATGATATTAGAGTTATTTAATAAAAAAGAGCCAATAGACCTATTAACAGTTAGTCATAAATTAGAGCTGATAGAAAAGTTAGAAGAAATAGGAGGAGAAGAATATCTAGCATCCTTAGTAGATTTAGTACCATCATCCGCACATATTGAACATTATTCATATACAGTTAAGCATAAATCAACTTTAAGAAAACTAATCGCAGTAGGCTCCTCAATTGTAGAATTAGGTTTTGATGAAACTCAAGATATTGATCAGGTTTTAGACCAAGCTGAACAGGCAGTTTTTAGTGTAGCACAAAAAGTCCTCAAACAGGAGTATGTGAGGATGAGTGATGCTTTGCACGATGCTTTTGATAGAATTGACGATGTTCATAATAATGGTATTGGTATGAAAGGTGTCAAAACTGGATTTGATATGCTAGATAATTCTCTAGGAGGGTTACAACCATCCAATCTTATTATCTTAGCTGCTAGACCCTCAGTTGGGAAGACATCTTTAGCCTTAGAAATTATAAAAAATGTAGCTATTACCTCGGGCAAAGGAGCTGTGTTCTTCAGTCTTGAAATGTCTAAAGAGGAAGTCGTTGATAGACTAATTAGCTCGGAGGCTAAAGTAGATTTATTCAAAATGAAAACTGGTAAACTACATGCTCAAGATTTTGAATTGTTAGCTCCAGCTTTAGATTCTTTATCAAAAGCCCAGCTTTTTATTGAAGATAGTCCAGGAAGTAGTGTGATGAAAATGCGAGCTATTTTGAGAAGAATTATGTCTGAAGTAGATGAACTAGGACTAGTGGTTGTAGACTATCTCCAACTTATGGAATCGAGTGTCAAAAATGATAATATTGTCCAACAAGTATCTGAAATATCTCGTTCCCTTAAATCACTAGCAAGAGAATTCAATGTTCCAGTAGTAGCTTTATCGCAGCTTTCTCGTTCGGTTGAGAGTCGTACACCACAAATCCCTAGATTATCTGACTTAAGAGAGTCAGGTTCGATTGAACAAGATGCTGATGTTGTAATGTTTATATATAGAGAAGAAAGAGAAAATCCAGAAACTGAAAACAAAGGTATAGCTGAAATTCATATTGCTAAACAGCGAAATGGACCAATTGGGAAAGTTAAGTTAGGTTTCAAAAAAGAATATGCTACTTTTGTAAATATAGATTATAGACATCAACAAAACAACGAATAACTATGCAACGTAAAATAACCCCCCCAGCCTCAGTCAATGAACTCATTGAGGATATTAGGCTATTACCAGGAGTAGGAAGGAAAACTGCTACCAGATATGCCTATTGGTTACTCAATCAAGAACAATCATATCTTACCAAATTAGCTAAAGAAATACATAAAATCAAAACTTTAGTCAGGCAATGTAAAATTTGTTATAACACTGCTGAGGGAGATATATGCTCTATTTGCAATAATGAACTTAGAAATACCGGTAGTATCTGTGTAGTAGAGTATGCCGAAGACATTTTGCAAATTGAGCGAACTGAAATCTACAATGGAAGATATCATGTACTCGGAGGAGTAATAGACCCACTCAAAGCCTCACAACCAGAAGACTTACATATAACTGAGTTATTACATAGAGTCACAAATGAACAAATACAAGATATAATTATAGCCACTAGTCCCACCGCACAAGGGGATAGAACAGCCCAATATATTAGACAACAGCTCAAAGCATTTAAATGCAATATCAGCAGTCTAGGTAGGGGACTAGCTAATGGAACTCTACTCGAATATGTCGACCAAGATACCCTCATAGCCGCCTTTAAGAATAGGAAATAATAGGATAAGTTATTTTGTCACCCCTAAGGGAGACAAAATACAGGCTACTAAAAGGTAGTCCATACAAAAAAAACCAGTCATAATATGACTGGGATTATACGATTTCATTTTTAGAATTTATAACCAATCTCGAATCCATTCTGACTGGCATATTTGCTTGGCGATATCTTTGATTTCCTGAGGTGTTGCAGGGTTTTGTATTATACTTTCTAGTACATCACTGATATTAAACCCATAATCATGATGAAGTAATGATACCATAGAATATCTCTCATTAGTTCTAATAAACTGTAGAACTAAATCTACGGAATATTTTGGTACAACAAAGGACATTAAATTCACCTCAAAGGTAGCAAGTACCTATAATATATAACACAAAAATAAGATCTTAGCAATAATTTTTAACCCTTCCCACAACCACTTAAAACTATTAGACTAAGAGTAAGAATTAACTTTATAAAAAAGAGTTATACTTTAAAGTATAACTCTATAAAAAATCATTTCTTTTCTTTAATAAACACAAACATAGTCATCTCTTATATAGGCATTCAGCCCAAAGTAATTAATTTGCGCCCAGTACATGCCGTCACTAGCCACAAAACGTCTATATACAGCTACTCCAGCTCCATACCCTAGTCTTCCCATAGAAGAGCTATACTTTGATGGTGCAGATCTTACATATACGAAAGAGCGAGGATCATTTAGACAGACATAGTAGGAAGGAGTATATGGTGCTGGCACATAGCCAGGTCCTACTTGTGCAGAAACAGGTTTGGCATAAGGAAATAATGTTCCTATACAAGCTACTAAAGTGAAGAGAATTTTCTTCATTTGATGTTAACCTCTAAATAGCGTGGTTGTGTTCTAGAAATAAAGTTAAATAATTTATCTCTGTCTTCAACACTCAACATTCCAATACATCCTGCAGTTCCATCCTCTTTTTTATCTTTTTCAAAAGATGGGTCTAGATGAAATCCAAAATCACTTCTTCTCGTATTAAATAGAGGGTATATAGGCCAGAACTTCTCTCCTATCTCATATGTGGGTGAGTATACCCAGTTACGATCGATGGAGTATTGCCCATTTGGTAGCGGGGAGTGATTACCAGGAATACTTCGATTAAGATTTTGGGTGTCAGACCTTCCTATAACAGTTTTGAAATCACCTTTATGTACTCCATTTTCGTATGTCGAAACTTTAAAAATAGGATTGCCAAATTTATTAAATTCATCACTTTTCTCAACTGTTAGATATGAATAAGGCTTAATTTTATCTGTAGCATTCCCCATATGTGGATATACAGAACAGCTAATTAATAGAGGTATACATAGTATCCCTATTTTAGATATTTGCGAGCGAGAAAAGAACATAAGGACCCCTCTTGTGTGTTAATCAAAAAGAAGCAACATGTACTTGATTGTACACGGTACCAACCGTTATAGTATATGAGTATATAATATTTGTCAACAATATCCTAAATATTATTTTCAACTCTTGCATTATTTTATAATATGTGTCATAATAGATAGGCGTTATATAAATCGCGGGATAGAGCAATGGTAGCTCGTCGGGCTCATAACCCGGAGGT
>JBMTTF010000048.1:0-5823 GCA_049449075.1 Minisyncoccia bacterium
GAGCGCTACACTGATAATGTAGAGGTCCCATGTTCAAGTCATGGCATGCGCACACTTCAAAAAATTAAACAGATATTATTTTAGCTCCCCAGACTTTAATTTTTTTAGATTAGCTAAATTTTGGATTAATGCCCATACAGTCAGAGGTCCTACCCCACCTGGTACGGGAGTTATTTGTCCATCAAATTTAAAGTCTTTATGATAAATATCTCCTCTCACTTTACTCTCCTCATCTCTCAGGATTCCAACATCAATTAGAATTTGATTTTCTCTAAATTTTATATTCTCTAGTATTGTGGCGTTCCCAGTAGCTGAGACTATAATATCAGATAAATTAATTAATTTCTTTAATTCTTGAGTTTCCTTATGGGCTAAGATCGGAGTAGCTCCATAGGCTGGTAATATGGTGGCTAGGGGTTTGCCAACTAATACACTATCATTGATTACTAAGACGGTTTTACCAACCAAATCAATATCATAATAATCTAATAATAATAGAATCCCTTTGGGGGTTGCTGGGATAATAGGCGCTAAATTAGCACTAATGCGATTTTGGAATAGTTTTCCTAGCCAATAGTCAGTAAGTCCATCGGCATCTTTTAGAGGGTGAATAGCATTAAGAATTGTATGTTCTTCCAGAAAAGGGGAGAGAGGCAATTGTACAATAATCCCATCAATCATACTGTCTGCATTCAATTTTTGTATAGCCTCAATCAGATCTTCTTGAACTATATCAGCAGAATATTTAAATAACTGTAATTTCCCATTTACTTGGGTTAAAGCTTGAGATTTTTTATCAATATAAATTTGAGATGCCATATCATCTCCTACTAATATTACAGCTAAATTTAAGCCCTCGGGAATAGTTGGGATAATGGTATCAATAATTGGTTGTGCGGATAATAAATTCATATTTATTTATTAAATTGACTAATAAATGCAATAACTTGGGTTTTTATCTGAGCTAATTTATCCTGATCACCTATACTATTTGCAACTTGACTAATAAACTCAGCAATGGTCTCCATATCTTGTTCTTTGAGCCCTAAGGTGGTGACTGCTGGCGTCCCTAATCTTATACCATTTGGCTTAAAAGGGGATGCAGTATCAAAGGGGATAGTGTTTTTGTTAGTTTCAATATTGACTGAGTTTAGAGTTTTGGATAGAGTATCGCCATCAATATTTTTATTCCGTAAATCTACTAGAATTAAATGGTTCTCAGTCCCACCAGATACAATATCAAAACCTCTATTTTGCATAGCCTTAGCTAAAGACTTGGCATTAAGTATCACTTGCTTACAATAGTCGGTATACTCTGGTTTGAGAGCATCTTCAAGAGCAATGGCAATACCTGCAATATTATTGTTATGAGGTCCACCTTGTAATCCAGGGAATACAGCTTTGTCTATTTTTTGAGCTAATTCTGCATCGTTGGTTAGAATCAATGCCCCTCTAGGACCTCTTAGAATTTTATGAGTAGTGGTAGTGATGATATCAGCATGTGGAAATGGGTGTGGATGCAAACCTGTGGCCACTAGGCCAGAGATATGAGATATATCGGCTAAATGATAAGCTTGTATACTTTTGGCAATTTCTCCAATTCTTTTAAAATCTACCTGTCTTGGATAGGCAGAATGTCCTGATATAATGAGTTTTGGTTTATGCTCTCGAGCTAATTTTTCAATTTCAGCATAATCTATATGCCCCTCAGGAGTCAACCCATAACTAATAGCATCAAGCCATTTACCAGAAATACTAACTTTATGTCCGTGTGTCAGATGTCCCCCAGAAGATAAGGATAGCCCCATAATAGTATCATTGGGATTGAGTAAAGCTAAGTATACAGCTAAATTAGCAGGGCTTCCAGAATAAGCTTGAACATTAGCAAATTGAGCTTGGAATAATTGTTTGGCATTTTCGATAGCCAATATTTCAATCTGATCTATGAATTCTTGACCCTCATAATATCTATGATGTGGATAACCTTCGCTGTATTTATTAGTAAGACTTGATCCAAGTGCAGATAAAATGTCTTGAGAAGCATAGTTCTCAGAAGCTATCAATCTGATAGTATTGGCTTGTCTATTGTTTTCTAGTTGAATTAAATCTAAAGTTCTACTCATTTTATTATACAATTATATAAATATTATAACAAAATATATATTATTATACTAATTAATATGATATAATAAATTTATACTAGAAATAAATTAAAAAATGAAGCCTTTAAGTGGAATGTTGTTATATATAAATCTCGTAATTGCCATAATCTGGGATTTCACAGGTTTTATATTGTTTTTAATAGGATTAATACCAGGTATACAGGTAATAGCAATTGTAGGGTCTGTAGTACTAGATGTATTCGCTGCTATGACTGACTTTATATTCGGGTTGTTATACTCGGGTTATGTCAAGGGATATAATGTCAGTTTGAAAGTCTATCAATTAAAGAAAATTAAAGAAATGCTAACATTCTCTAAGCGTTTTGGATCAAAGAATCGTTTAGCTCAGAATATGGCTCTCCAAACTCAAAAAATTAATCAATATATGCTAGATCAATTTTCTAATTATGTGATGAACGTTGTAATAAAAAAAATACAATTATCAATAATTACAGTTGTAGTAGAAGCCGTGCCTTGGTTAGGAGATTTTTCTCCCAGTTGGACGATTAAGGCTTATTTACAGCTCAGCGCACATAGAAAAACAGCTAGAGAATTAAAAATCAGAAATGCAGAATTTGAAAAATCTTTAAATAAGTGGCGAGGATCTTTGAGAGCTGGAGGAGTAAAAAAATAACACTATACTAAAATTATATAGTATGATATAATTTAAATAAATTATTTAATAAATATATGAGATATCACAAATTAGTTGTTATAATGATCTTAATTACTGTTACTCAAGTATTAAACTTTAGCATTAGCAAAGCTCAAGAATTAGATGCTGTTAATGATATACAGCCCAATACCAATAGTCCAGAAAGTCTTATAAAAAGAGACCCTTCCACTCAAGAAGAAGCGAACATAGCTATAGATAGTATAATAAAAAATAGCTTTGCTGATTCTTATTATACAGATAAGGCATCTGTAGGAGAAATCAAATTAGTAATTAAAAATAAATATTTATTTACTAAACAAAAAATAGATTTTGCAACAATAAACTATCATATAGATAAAAACTTTAGATTTGAAGGTGCTGAATATACATGGAGAATTAAAAAAGGAAATGAGGTTGTAATAGAAGTAAAAGGTATTAATAAGTCTAATTTCTTTTTTAATTTTATAGAATCAGGAACATATCAAATAGAAGTAGCAATCAACTCAGCAGGTGTTATCAAGACAGGTAGTATTAGCCTAGATATTTATAATAAATTATCACTTGATTATAGACCACTTAATCCAGGTAAATCAGATATAATTACAGTAGCTACAGAATTACCATTAGAACAATATGTCATAGAATGGAAATTAGATGGAGAAACATTCGAGAAAAATAATAATAAAATTACATTCACAGAAAATAAAGGATATAAACAGAGTTATTTTGTAGAAGCTATAGCTAGAGACCGGTTTAGTGGGTATATTAAATATTATGGGAATACAACTATTGTTATTAAAGAACCAGAAATACGAGTGTCTTTAGTTGATAATAAAAATAACTCGCCGATTGAGTTTAGTGATGAAATTAATATTAATGATCCAATGCAATTATTAATTTCTAGTGATGCTGTGAATTATAGTCAAAATGCAAAACTAGAATATATCTACAGAGTCAATGATAGAGTACAAGATGGTACAGGTAACTCCTTAACCCTAGATATTGATCCTAATCAATCATATAAGATAGATATAGTAGTAAGAGATACTAATCAAAAAGATGCTTCCATAGTCAAATCATTTATAATTAATAAAGATAAAGTTGTAACTCCAATAGATGCTAATTTAGCTAAGACAAGTGTATTTGATTATTTCAAAAATGATAGATATTTAGCCTTAGGAGTATTATCTATAATGGGAGTGATGCTAGTGGTCATGTCAAGCCATAGTCAATTAAACAAAGTTACTAATAAATAATATAAATGTTCGATAAGATTAGTAAAAAATATAAATTTATTATTTTAGTTGTGATAGGAGGAATAATAATTGTTGCTGCATTCATTTGGTCAATGTCCATTAATTTAAGTCAACTCTCAAATTTAGATCTAGTTCCTGAAGTAAGTTTACCTGAAGATATACCAAAAATCATAGATGATATAGATATTGAAAGTAATAGTTCGTCAACTGAATTACAAAATATAACTGAAATTCTAGAAGAAGAGACAAACAAAGCTTCAGATTTAAAAGAAGATAATAATGAATCCTCTCAAATGAATACAGATTTAGATTCAGATTTAATAGATAAAAGTAATAATTAATTATTCAGATATATCTTGAATTACTGTTTTTTCACCATAACTATCTAAAGTCCAAGCTACCTCCTCTACTCTAGATTGACTATACTCATTCTTTAGACGCATATAAGATGCCTTTTTCTTTTGAACAGTCATCTTTAACACTGATCTGGTAGGATCAACATCACGCGACCATAAAAATAACTTAGGTTTTATAATAAAAATTGCAACATTTGTAAGAAAAACATCAAAGTTCTGCCCATTTATTTTGACAAAAGCAAAAGCAAAGGTTCCACCTACTACAGGTAAAATACTAACAAAGAATAACTCTATATTATCTTGTAAAAAATACCATAAAAAGCCACCTATTACTACTCCAATAGCTAAAACAGCAAATTGTCGAATAGTAATAGGACCAAAAATTTTATCTTCTGAGTCAACAAATTGAGGGATATTATATTGTTGCATATTAGTTATTCAGGTTTTCTTAAATTAACTAAATTTTTAGGAATAGGAACTGGTTTAGCAGTTAATACAATAGGAGCAGAAGATTTAGTTGGAACAGGCATACGAGGTACAGGTTTAGGGCTAAATTGAGGTATACCATTATGAGTAGGTGATTGGGATGGTTCAGAATTTGTATTATTAGGTGTTTGCGTTGCGACATTGATCGGATTAACTATAGGTTTTGGTAATGGGGGAGTAATAACCTCCTCATGCACAGGCTCATTATTAATGTCAAGTATAGTATTGTCAGTATCTAAATCTTGATAAAGTATAGTATTGTCAGTCTGTAAATAATCATAAAAAGATAAGACTTTTCTCAAAGATTCTCTCTCTATTGAAGTTAAAGTTTGAATTATAGGATTGCCACTAATAAATTTAGACTTAGAAAAACTATGATTACTATTCATACCAACACTTCTATTATAGTATTCAATCCAATTAGCAATAGTAGGACTAGCCTCAGGATCATCTTGAGACAATCTTAAGGGCATATTCCCAATTTGTTGATTATTATTCTCTAATAAAGGTAATAAATCTTTTCGCATCATTTCTTTGATAAGCTCTATAGGGTAAATAGAATATTTACTCTCAATACGAGTAGCTAAATCTCTCTCAGAAGGCCAGATAGGGCTCAAAGCCTCAATCAAATTAAATGATATTATATTAAATAAAGATTCATCTTTTAGATTAGGAATAGCCGTCACATAAAGTTGAAAAATAATATTAGATAATTCCCGATAAGCATTTGGGTTAGACTCTCTAATATTATTATCCACTAGAGACTTATCTAATTTCTCAGCAAATTCCAAAGTACCACTAACATTGTCATATGTTATCAGAGATTTGGCTTCTTCTTGTATTTCGGATAGTGTCATAAGTAATTAGTATAATTAAATTGTATCTCCTGTTACTCTAGAGGATGCAGA
>JBMTTF010000049.1:0-5724 GCA_049449075.1 Minisyncoccia bacterium
AGCTATCGCGGAATTTAAGTTTTTAAAGTACTTGTTTATTTTACATAATAAAATTGATTTCGTCAATATATGTGGGAGGCATGATATTTTATTTGATGGTCTTTGAATTTCGTAGGGGCGGCCTTTCAGTCGCCTGTCCACACCCGGTACTCTGTGCCACCCTCGCTAGTGAGGGACAAAAATACTGTCCTCCCTTAGGGGAGGTGGCCGTCAGGCCGGAGGAGGACGAAATTACAAGTTACAAAACTACTCCACCCCATCATCTAAAGCCGGCACCCCTCAAGAGGGGAATTTTATGCTATACTATACACATATGATAGCTTATAAAATTAAAAAATCGGCTAAGGCGAAGAGGGTGAGTATCAAGATTGACCAGAATAGGCAGGTGATTCTGATTATCCCGCCTAGATTTCCAGAATATTTAGCTAAACAATTTATAATCCAAAAACAAGCTTGGATTGGGGAGAAATTATCTGCTATCCCAGAGAATATTTATACTCCAGAGCATTATAAAAAGCATAAAGAGAGAGCGAGGGAAATTATAACTAACAGAGTTCAATATTGGGCTCAGATTATGGGGCTTAGTTATAATAGACTTAGTATTAGGCATACTAACACTCGTTGGGGGAGTTGTTCTAGTAAGAGAAATCTTAATTTTTCATACAAATTAATGTTCTTAGAGCCTGAGCTGATGGATTATATTATAATTCATGAGCTTGCTCATCTGGTGGAGATGAATCACTCTAAGAGATTTTGGAATATTGTTGGCACTTATTGTGAGGATTATCGAGAATTGAGGTCTAGGTTGAGGAATTGCTAGAAATAATAACTATGTCCTCCTCCGTCACTTCGTGACACCTCCCCCAAGGGAGGACAGTTATCTAACACAAAAAATTGCTAATTTATCCCAAATATGGTATAATATAAGATATATAATTAAACAATACATATATGTTAGAAGTAGGCGAATTAGTTCCAGATTTCACACTAGTAGACCAAGATGAAAAGAGTCACACTTTATCTCAATATAGAGGGAAAAAGGTAGTTTTATATTTCTACCCAAAAGATATGACTCCTGGATGTACAGTACAAGCAGAAGGGATGCGAGATTCTATGAATGACTTAGAAGCTAAAGGGATTGTTGTACTGGGAGTGAGTGTAGATGATGTAAAGTCTCATAAAAAATTTGTCGAGAAGCATAATCTTAACTTCCCATTATTGGCAGATACTGAGAAAACTGTGGTTGAAGCCTATGGAGTATGGAAAGAGAAATCCATGTTTGGTAAAAAATATATGGGTATACAAAGAGATACTTTCTTAATCGATGAGGAGGGTAAGTTAATACAACATTTTGAGAAAGTTAACCCACTCAAGCATGCTAGCCAAATTCTAGCTTTAGTTTAATTTTTATAATATGGCAAAACATCAGCTACCTTCTGGTTTTATAGAGTATAGCCCTGATGAACAGGTCAAATTTGATTATATCTTGAAGACTATTCAAGAAGAGTACGAACATTCAGGTTTTATACCTTTAGAGACAGCTTCTATACAATATTCTGAAGTTTTATTAGCCAAAGCTGGTGGGGAGATGGATAAAGAAATTTATCGTTTCCAAAAGGGAAGTCGAGATTTGAGCTTAAGATTTGACCTGACAGTCCCGATGGCAAGATATATCGCCGAGCATCATCGAGATATAGCAATGCCAGCTAAAATCTATCAAATAGGGAAGTCTTGGCGAGCTGAGAAACCTCAAAAGGGGAGATACCGAGAGCTTTATCAGGCGGATATAGATATACTAGGTAATAATAGTCGGCTAGCTGAGGCGGAGATGTTGTCTATAATACAGAATATCTTTGCAATTTTAGATTTACCACAGATTACCTTTAGAATTAGTAACCGTAAAATTTTAGCAGGTTTATTGGAGGAATATAAAGTGCAAGACCAGGCTGGAGTATTGAGAATCATAGATAAGTATGAAAAGCTATCCAAAGAGGATTGGCTGAAGGCTATACAAGAATTACAAATTACAGAACCACAAATTGAGGTTTTATACAATCTAGTTAGTGCAAATAAAAGTAATCAGGAAATATTAGATTTATTAAATTCTCTTGATTGTAAGAATACAATCTTCCAAGAAGGAATACAAGAATTACAAGAGCTGATTAAATATCTAGACTTATTCCAAATTAATAGCTATAGAATAGATTTATCTATTGTCCGTGGGCAGGATTATTATACTGGGACTGTGTTTGAGAGTAATCTGGAGGGGCTAGAAAGTTTTGGTAGTGTCTGCTCTGGGGGTAGATATGATAATCTGGTTGGGAATTATATCGACATTCCAATTACGGGTTTTGGAGCTTCTATTGGAGTAAGTAGATTGTTTGGAATATTACGAGAAGAAGATTGGTTCCAGGAGATGAATTATACAGAAGATAAAAGAGGAGTCTTTATCTTGAGTGAGGAGAATTTGTCTGAGAATATGCAAGCTATATTAGAGCTCAGAGATGAGTATGGGGTATCCTTTGATCTGTATCCCGAAATAGTTAGTTTCAAAAAGGCTCTGCAATATGCTAATCGTAAAAATTATACCGAAGCTATTTTCTTTGGATCGGATGAAGCTAAACTAGGAGAGGTTTTAGTTAAAAATATGCAAACTGGTGAGCAGAAAATTGTATTAATTGAGGATATAGGAGTGACAGTGTAGCAATTCCTCCGCTCTGCTGGCACCTCCCCCAAGTCAGGAAAAAAAGCTCAGGCTACAGAAGGCCTCCTCCCAAGGTGGATTAACAAAGGGAGTACAGTAATTTTGTCCCTCGCTGGAGAGTGTATCGACGAAGTCGACGGGTATGGACAACCCCTCCCATTCTAAATCTCCAATTCTTATGATATAATATATACATAAATTACAGAAAGTTTATGAAATTAATATCATGGAATGTAAATGGCCTACGGGCTTTGCATCGTAAGGAGTTATTTTATCCTTTTTTGGAACAATATAAGCCGGATATACTGTGTATGCAGGAGACAAAGTCGCACATAGAGCAACTCTCCTCTGAGATTTTGAATATTCCAGGATACAATTCCTATTTTGAATCAGGTATCAGAAAAGGTTATAGCGGAGTATCTATTTACTCTAAAGCTAGGCCAAAGTCTATTCAGACCGGCTTTCAGATTGATGATATCTTTGATAGAGAGGGTAGAATCCAGATTGCTGAGTATGATAATTTTACTCTGATTAATATTTATTTCCCCAATGGTGGCTCGGGAGATGAGCGGCTTAAGTATAAACTCAGATTCTATGAGGCATTATTACAATATTTAGAGAATATAGATTATACTCATAAAAATATTATCATCACTGGAGATGTTAACACAGCTCATACTGAGATTGACCTTGCTCGTCCAAAGGAGAATCAAAAAGTCTCAGGCTTCTTACCATCAGAGCGAGCTTGGTTGAATAAATTAACTCAACAATATGGTTTTATCGATACTCTTAGGATGTTTACTCAAGAAGGAGAATTATATACTTGGTGGGATATGAAGACTAGAGCTAGAGATAGGAATGTAGGCTGGAGAATAGATTATTTTTTTGTCAGCCAACCTCTCAAAGACAAGGTTCAAGATGCCTATATACTCTCAGATGTGTATGGTTCAGATCATTGCCCAGTAGTATTAGAATTAGATATATAGAGATGAAAAAGATAGTACTAGTAAGGCATGGGGAAAGTTTATGGAATAGACAAAATTTATTCTCAGGATGGACTGATGTAGATCTTACCTCTAAAGGAATAGAAGACACTCGGTTAATGGGGAGTAGACTAAAAACACATAATATTAAATTTAATAGAGCTTATTCTTCTGTTTTAAAAAGAGCAGCGATTACTCTTGATATAATTTTAGAAGAAATAGGCCAGCAGAATATTCCAGTAATTAGAGATTGGAGATTAAATGAAAGGCATTATGGTAAATTACAAGGTAAATCCAAAATAGATATTATGGATGAATTATCTTGGGAACAATTACATAGTTATCGCCGAGGTTATTATATTAAACCAGCTGCTTTGGAGCTAGATGATCCAAGAAATGCCTTTTTTGACCCTAAATATGCCTTAGTACCAAGAGAATTATTACCAAGAACTGAAAGCTTGGATGATGCCTATAAAAGAATTATTCCATATTTTGAGGGAAATATTCTAAACTCTCTTGAGGATAATGAAAATATTATATTGTCACTGCATGGTAATACTCTCAGAGCTATACTAAAATACTTCGATAGACTTAGCGATAGTGAAATCGAAGGAGTAGAATTTGCCATTGGCGATATTTTAGTTTATAATTTAGATAATGATAATAATGTCATATCTAAAGAACAGTTATAAAATTATAAAATTATGCCTTCCATAAAACCACAACATAAAGAAAGAGTAGAAGAAATTTTATCTTGGTATAGATATACTAATACCCCAGAACAACAAGATAACTTGTTAAAAATTCTTAATTATGGCCGAATCGGGGGGACAGGTAAGCTTATGATTCTACCAATAGACCAGATTTTAGAACATGGTCCTGGGAGAGCATTTGAGCCAAATCCAGTGATGTATGACCCATTAGAACAAGCTCAGTTTGCAGTAGACGGAGGGTTCAATGCTTATGCCGCTCCATTAGGATCACTTGAGAGAGGGCATGAAGTTCTCACTCGTCATAATGTTCCTACTATTCTCAAAGTCAACTCTCATACTTTGATGATCCCAGATGGTGACAACCCAAAGCCATCTATCCATTCTTGGGTAGATGATGCGGTGAGGTTGGGCTGTGCTGCTGTAGGTTTTACTCTATATCCAGGGTCTCTGTATAGTAATGAAATGGAACAACAGGCTAAAGATCTAATTGCGGATGCTCGCAAGGCAGGGCTGATTACAATTCTTTGGGTTTATCCAAGAGGAGAGGGTCTTATCAAAGGACAAGAGCGAGCAGTAGATGTAATAGCCTATGGGGTGGCTCTCGGAGTTAGTCTAGGGGCTCAGATTATCAAGGTAAAATTACCACTAGATAGTTATGGGATAGCATCCAATCAGGAAATGGGTATTTATGATAAAGTATCGACCGAAACTTTAACTGACAGAATAAAACTAGTAATGAAAGCAGCCTACAATGGTCATAGAATTGTGATTCACTCAGGAGGAGACTTTGCTAATGCTCAAACTCTAGCAGCTGAAATGCAGGCTATTCGTGAGGGGGGAGCTTTTGGAAGTATAATGGGACGAAATGCCTTCCAACGACCAAGAGAAGAAGCCCTAGATCTGATAACAGGCTTACAAGATATCTTAGTAGGATAAATGCAATATACATACATTTTAGGGATATTAATCTTATTGCTTTTGCCAAACAATATAATGGCAAGACAAATTTCAATGTATCCCAATGGGGTTATAATTAAAGCAGTCAATAATCCCAAAGTCTATTATATAGAAAACGGTAAGAAAAGACCAATTGAGTCACCCAATATGTTGACTTCGCAATTCCGCTGGCAGGATATGATTATAGTCTCACCAGTAGAAGTAGATGTAATACCGACAGGGTCAGAGATGACATATAGAGATGGATCCCTTCTATCCAATAGAGGAGCAGTATATGTAATCTCAGATGGAAAAAGAAGACCAATAGACTCGCCAAGTACATTTGTCCAGAAAGGCTATAAATGGAATAATATAATAGCAGTGAGTG
>JBMTTF010000050.1:0-5516 GCA_049449075.1 Minisyncoccia bacterium
CAACAGAGAATTATAGATACCTTTTTCCCAATTCCAAAAGGAGGAGCAGCCGCCGTACCAGGACCATTCGGAGCTGGTAAAACAGTTATTCAACATCAATTAGCAAAATGGTCAGATGCTGATATTGTGGTTTATGTTGGTTGTGGAGAGCGAGGAAATGAAATTACCGATGTATTGGTAGAATTTCCCCATCTCAAAGATCCTTCTTCAGGAAGACCACTGATGGAGCGAACTATTCTGGTTGCTAACACCTCTAATATGCCGATTGCAGCTCGTGAAGCTTCTGTATATACAGGGATTACCCTAGCTGAATATTATCGAGATATGGGTTACAATGTAGCTATGATGGCCGATTCTACTTCTCGTTGGGCAGAAGCAATGAGAGAAATGTCCGGAAGATTAGAAGAAATGCCAGGAGAAGAGGGATATCCTGCCTATCTTGGTTCTAGAATTTCAGCCTTTTATGAAAGAGCCGGAATAGTTAGCACTCTTGGAAAAGAGGAAAAAATTGGTTCAGCCACTATTATCGCTGCTGTATCACCTCCAGGTGGAGATTTATCGGAACCAGTAAGCCAGGCTACCCTTAAAGTCACCAAAGCTTTTTGGGGATTAGACGCCTCCCTTGCTGCTAAAAAACATTTCCCATCTATTCATTGGCTTAATAGCTATAGTCTTTATAAAGATAATGTAGAGGAATATTTCATCAATGCCACCGATGCTGATTGGAAAGATTTGAGAGACCTTGCTATGCAAATTCTACAGAAAGAGAATGAGCTGGATGACATTATTAAATTAGTAGGAATGGATGCCCTATCCACCTCTGAGAAAATCCTCCTAGATACCGCTAGAGGACTTCGAGAAGATTATCTACAGCAAAATGCCTTTGATGATATAGATGCCTTTGCCTCAACTCGTAAGATGTACTTGATGCTAAAAGCAATGATTACCTTCCATAATGAAGCCACTGAAACTGCCAAAAATAATCCTCAAATTGAGATAAATGATATCCTAGACCTACCAATTCGTGAAGAAATTGCTAGACTCAAGAATACTCCAGAAGCAGATATTGAGAATATAGTGCCGTTAATAGAAAAAATCTCAAGTACAATTCAGAATCTCAAAGATAATGATAAATCTGAGGACTTTGGTATCAATAAAGTAATAAGTGGAATTTAGTATAACTATATGAAGAAATGGTATAATACAATCAAAGAAATTGCCGGACCACTAGTAGTAGTGGAAAAGGTACCACAAGTTGCCTTTGAGGAAATTGTGGAAATTAGAGACTCCAAAGGACAGATCCGACAAGGAAGAGTACTAGAAGCTGGCAAAGACACCGCCGTAGTACAGTTATTCACTAGCACCGATGGACTAGATGTAGAGAATGCCGAGATCGCCTTCTTAGGAGAAACTCTAAAATTTGGAGTATCAGACAGTATGTTAGGACGAGTATTCACTGGAGCTGGGAAAGTCAAAGATGGCGGACCAGAAATAATCGCTGAGAAATATCTAGACATCAATGGCTCCCCTATCAATCCAGGAATGAGACAATTCCCTAGTGAATTTATACAAACTGGAATCTCCACCATAGACGGACTAAATGCCCTAGTAAGAGGACAAAAATTACCAATTTTCTCAGGGTCAGGACTACCACATGCCGAAATAGCTACCCAAATTGCCGAACAAGCTCAAGTTGTAGCCCTACAAAATGGAACCGATTTAGTCAAAGCTGAAGAACCCTTCGTAGTAATCTTTGCAGCTATGGGAGTGACTTTTGAGGAAGCTCAATTCTTCATCGATTCCTTTGAGAAAACAGGAGCGATGGAGAGAGCAGCTTTGTTTATCAACACTGCAAGCGACCCAATTGTAGAGCGAATTACCCTACCACGATTAGCCCTAACCCTTGGAGAATATCTAGCCTTTGAGAAGAATATGCATGTATTAGTCATCCTAACCGATATGACCAATTATGCCGATGCCCTGAGAGAAGTCTCAGCATCCAGAAAAGAAATTCCAGGACGACGAGGATATCCAGGATATCTATATACCGACCTTGCTACTCTATATGAAAGAGCTGGAATAGTCAAAGGCTCCACAGGATCACTCACCCAAATTCCTATACTCACAATGCCCGATGATGACAAACAGCATCCAATACCAGATTTAACCGGATACATCACAGAAGGGCAAATTATGGTCAATAGAGAGCTACATAATCAAGGAATATACCCACCGATACAACCAATTGGATCATTATCCCGAATTGGAGTAGATAAAAAATACAGCCGAGAAGATTTATCCGCCGTCAAAGAACAAATGGCCTCATCTTATGCCAAAGGAATAGAAATCAAAGAATTAGCCTTAATCCTAGGAGAATCAGCCCTATCTGAGACAGATAAAGCCTATATCAAATTCGCTGAAGCATTTGAGAGTAGGTATATTAGACAAGGAAGACGAGAAAACCGAACCATTCTGGACACCTTAGATTTATCTTGGGAATTATTATCAATCCTACCGAGAAAAGAACTCAAGAAAATCAAGCCCGAATTCATAGATAAGTATTCCAAATAAATATGCCTGCAGTCAAACCGACCAGACAAGAAGCCCTCAAGCTCAAAAAGAAGATTAAAACCGCTTCTCGTGGACATAGTTTGCTCACCGACAAAAGAGATGGGCTAATACAAGAATTTTTAGCCATTATCCAAGAAGTAATCAAGCTAAGAGGAGAATTAACCCCAAAAATTGTAGAAGCCATACAATTATTTCAATTCGCTCAGACAAAAATTTCAACCGAAGCTATCAATGAACTAATTCATCTCTCCCAAGCCAAGACCTATCTAGAATTACAAAAGAAATCCATTATGGGAGTGACCATACCACATATCATCCCCCATTTACAAGGAGACCCATTTCAATATGGAACTTTAGGTACACCTAAAGATTTAGACCAAGCACTCTTAACAATTCAAAATATACTACCCCTGTTAGTCAAATTAGCCGAAATAGAATTCACCGCCAGACTATTAGCTGAGGAAATCGAAGCCACCAGAAGACGAGTCAATGCCCTAGAATATGTAATCATCCCCGAGATGAAAACCAATCTCAAATCCATCCAAAACTCCCTAGACGAACTCACTCGCCAAGAAAAAGTCACCATAATGAAAGTCAAAGAAATTTTAGGATTGTAGGAAGGATAATTTTTACTCCAAAAACCTAAATTATCTACTCCAAACAATATCCATATCTTTTAACTGATAATTCATTGGATAATATGAGAAATCTTTATTTTCACTAAATGAATATGTTCCATCTCCGTTATTATTATCTTTGTATTGGTTTATAGCTTTATCCATAGATGTTTCAAACATAGTATCTGTTCTATTTGTCCTTATGCTTCCATCCTTTGAAATTACGATCTTGTCAAAATTATTTTCCTTAGCAAATTCTATTAAAGTATTATTCAATTCATTAAATAATGTTCCTTCATCTACACTAAACAAATATGTACTTGAAGGATTGTATGATGCTGATAAAATTTTCTGTCCATTTTCATCCTCAAAATGATGTAATAAAACTAATCCCACACATTTTTTATTTTCTGGGTTTTGTAATACTAATTGAAAGTAATTGGGCATATCCCAGATATTTTTAGATCCCTTATCTGGATTACAACCTGCCACACATACTCCTCCAACCATTCTTGCATATGCACTCACAGCATCTTTACTTATATATGCATTTAATTTTTTAGGTTTCTTTTCTATTTTTTTACCATTTTCATCATAATCAACTAATGTAAATTTATTAGCCTCTGTCTCTAGTATAGCATACTCTTCTTGATACAAATTACTAATGCTTTGTTGAATTAATCTATCGAATAATTCTTCATCATAAATACCATTAGATGCTGAAATTTTTAGATCTATCACTTCTTTTAAATTTATATTTCCTAAATGTGTGGTTAATAAATCTTGTTCTTCTCCTGTTAATGTTTTAAAAGCTTCTATTGTTTTATTTCTCTGTCCTTTTAATCTTCCATAAAAGGTTTTAGTATTTGAGTCCGGAGAATTTGAAGCTTTTTCTTCCAAAAAGCCTGTCATACTTTCATATCTACTTATAATTTCTCTTACTCTATCTAATGAATATTTATTTTCTAACTCTATTCTTTCTTCTTCTGTAGTATCCTTTCTTAATCTTCTTTTAATTAGGATATTTCTCATATCATTTATAAATTTATCATTTAATCCTAATTTATCAACTTGTAATCTACCCAACTCTTCTCGTCTTTCTCTTTCTTGATTTTCTATATAAATATTTTCTTTTACTCCTTCAAATATTAGATTCTTTTTGCCTTTTTCTATTATTATATTTTTAGCTTCTTTGATTGTATCTTTATAAAATTCTGATAGCTCCATTATTTGTTCATAGCTTTTTTCTATCCCTTCATCTACATATGTCTGGTATCTTTCTATATTGTCAAGATATACGAAGTTATAGTACAAAATACTTTTCTTAATATCTTCTGCTTTTATGCCTTTATTTAACCTTGAATATAGCATTATAGCATAGATTTTCTCTTCTTGATTCATTAATTTATCTAGTTCTATTCCTAATGTATTCTCTTCTTCCATTTTAGAAATCATTTCTTCTATTATAGAATCCAAATTTTGCTTTATATTTTCTATGCCTCCTTCACTATATACTTTCATTATATCTTCTCTTTCTTTCTGTATATTTTCTAAACTACTTTTATCTAAATCTCGTCCTTCTCTTAATTCTAATTTACCTTTATCTACTATATCTATTGGATATTTTTCTTTTATATTGAATACTTCTAAATCTTGACTTCTATCTTGGCAAGTACTAGCGGACTTATAATCTGCATAATCCCCTATATTATTCGGATATGTATATTCTAATAAATCTTGAAAGTATTCTTTGCTTTTTTCTTCTTCTGTTATTCCACCACTTGTCATTTTATCTGCTATTTCTATAATCTTATCTAGATATTCTGTCTCCTTTTGATTGCTTTTTGCTTCTAGATATTCTTTGACTATAGTTATGTTCAAAATTGGCAATCTATCCACTAACTCTAATATATCTTTATAATTAGATTCTTTTATGATTCCTTCTGCTTTACAATTAAAGTATCCTTTTAGTAATTCTTTTTCCTGTCCTTGATTTTGTTTAATAATATCTGCTAAAAAGTTAGATTCAACATTTATAAATCTAATATTTTCTTGTCCTTCCAGCTCTTTCAAATACTTATATACTTTTATTCCTTCTGTCTCAAATGATTCAACTATAACCCTATTTAGCATAGCTTTATTCTGTTCTAAAAACCTAGCTTTATAGCCCACCTCTTCTCCTTCAAAGTACTCTAGAATTTCTTTAGCTCTAGCAATCTCACCATACCCTAAACAAGAAATTATCCCTTCCTTAGCTGCTTCTTGAAATCTCTCTTCAGATTTAAGCAAATCAACCGATACACCAAATTCATCTATTATTTCTTTAGC
>JBMTTF010000051.1:0-4963 GCA_049449075.1 Minisyncoccia bacterium
GCCAATTTTTATATTTGTACTACTAGTAATGTGACAAGTCATTATTACTCTGGAAACATAGCACAAGTCTCCATATACAACAGAGCACTCTCCGCGGCAGAAATCCAACAGAATTTTAATGCAACTAAAGGTAGAGTTGGGTTGTAACCCCCTCCCTATCCGTTCACCAGATAAAATAAAAACCCCACTTCTGAAAGTGGGGTTTTTATTTTTGTGCTGGTGAACGGACTTGAACCGTTACGGAGTTACCTCCAAAGGATTTTGAGTCCTTCGTGTCTACCATTCCACCACACCAGCTATAAATATTATAGATAACCATGTTAGTATAACTATATATGAAACCCTTGTCAATAATTTAAATATATGTTATACTTTAAAAGTATTAGCAATATCAAAATAAAATATTAATGATATGAATAACTCAGATGATAAATCTCAGCAGATAGCTGAACTAGAACAAATTGTAAAAGAAGCAGAAGCCAGGCTAAATCAAGCAAGGTCAATGTTAACTCAGGTTGCTGGAGCTAGCCAACCTTATGTTAGCTTAGCTGGTCAAGCAGAAAAAGTTGTATTGGGAGAATTTACCGGAGAATATATGGTAGATGAAGCCAAAAAACAATATCCTGTACCAGCCAACTATGCTAGTAAATCTAAATTAATTGAGGGAGATCAGCTAAAGCTTACAATTACTGCAGATGGAGCTTTTATATACAAACAAATTGGCCCAGCTCCTCGTCGAAGAGCTATTGGAACCATTACTTACCAAGATAATAGTTATTTTGCAAAGGTTGGTGATGAGCTTTATAGATTATTGACAGCTTCAGTTACATACTTTAGATTATCACCTGGAGATGAGGTAACAATATTGACACCTCTAACCAAAAAGAGCGAATGGGCAGCTATTGAAAATGTAGTTAGTTCACAAACTCTTGGGATTGTAAATCCTAATGCTCCATCACAACTACATAATAACTCTACACCAGATTCAACCCCTGTATCTGAGCCAACAGAAGATACTCCAATCGTAGATGAAGATACTAAAGATGTAGATGATGAAGAATTAAAGATACAGCCTTGGTAAATATTAGAGAAATCACAGTATTTAGTGTAATTGGAATTTTAAATACCTCGATTGATATCGGGGTATTTATGTTTTTAAAATATATATTTCAGATTGACAATCAATCTGTATGGTTAATTTTAATCAATTTAATTTCTATCATATTAGCAATTATTTTTAGTTATTTTGCCAACAAATACTTTACTTTTAAAAATAAATCTAAAACCAATACCAAAGAAGTGACAAGCTTTATATTTGTAAATGTATTTGGATTTATAGTTAATACTAGTATTTTAAGACTTGTTATTAGTATATTACCTTATAATGACATAAGTATATCCTTCATACCTTTCTTGATCAACTCAGCACTTATTGGTAAAATATTAGCAACAGCTGGATCTATGATAGTCAGCTTTATTGGATATAAACTTTTTGTTTTTAATAAATAAAATAATATTGTTATGCCAGCATTATACCGTACTTATAGACCTCAAAACTTCAAACAAGTTATAGGACAGGAGATTATTAAAACTACCTTACAAAATGCGATTATAAATAATCGTACTGTGCACTCCTATTTATTTAGTGGACCTCGTGGAACTGGGAAAACTACAATGGCTAGGATTTTTGCAAAAGCTCTAAATTGTATTAATCGTCAACCTAATTCAGCTGAGCCTTGTAATACTTGTGATAATTGCAAATCTATTAATGAGAATTCTTTTATTGATTTAATTGAAATTGATGCTGCTTCTAATCGTGGTATTGATGAAATTCGTAACTTAAAAGAAGCTATAAGATTTGCTCCTTCTCAAAAAAATGGCTATAAAATATATATTATTGATGAGTCACATATGTTGACTAAAGATGCGTCCAATGCTCTTTTAAAGACATTAGAGGAACCACCTTCGAACACAATTTTTATTTTAGCTACCACTGACTCCCATAAAATGATCCCCACAATACTCTCTAGAGTACAAAAATTTGATTTCAAACCCTTAGCTTATGCTGAATTGAAACAGAAAATTTTATTTATTGCCAAAGAGGAAAAAATCAAAATTGATGAGCAAGTTATCAATCAGATTATTTTGCAAGCAATGGGAGGTGCTAGAGATGCTGAGAGCATTCTTGGGAAACTAATTTCAGATAAGACAGAAGATATTACAGTAGACTTTGCTTCTGCTATCTTGGGTAAAAACTCTTATTTTGAAGCTTATACCTTATTAGAATTGTTATCTAAAGAACAATTATATTCAGCAATCCAACATATACATCAACTATATAATAGTGGATATGAAATGGAACAGTTAATTATCAATTTATTAAATATTACCCATAATATATTCTTATTACAAATTAATAATAATCTAATCTCAAAAGAATCATTCTTGGATGATGAATATTTGAAATTAAGCAGTATTGCGAATATTATATCAAAAATTCAAATTAGAGATTTTATTCAATCTCTTGAGATGATCAAATCACAGACTCACTCTGCTTATTTACCATATTTACCTTTAGAGTTGGCCATAGCTAAAATTTGGGATATAGATAATATTAGTAATGATGAGAATAATACTATCTCTGTAAATATAGATACTGCGGTGATTAAAGACTCTAATACAACACATCGAGCTAAGCCTATAGAAAATGATCATTCTACACCTATTATAAAAGAATTGCCTAAAATCCCCCCCCTTAAAGATAGTCCTGGAGTAAAAGAAAAGTCTGTTACTACAGATATTTATAGTCTATACAAAGTATATCCTACTATCAATAAATCTTTAACTAAAACCAATAAGAGTCTAGCTATAATTTTTGCTCAAACACAACCAGTTGAGATTATAGACGAGACTATTATAATAGCAGTAGAATCTGATTTCTATAGATCTAGATTAGAGAAAAATACAAATCTTATTTTGGAACATATACTAGAACATAACCCCTCTATACTAGGGATAAATTTTATCACTAAAAAGGCAAGCCAGATAAATACAATGAATATAGATCCTAGTATGCAATTAGATACTGAAGACGATAAACCTAAAGATATCAACGATACTATAGCAGATATATTCAAAGATAGTCTATAATAGATTATCTCTTTCTTTTAGCAAAATTTCTAATTGTATATTATTATTTTGAATATGAATAAAAGATTCATATGGAGAGGTAAAAGGTAATATTTGTTTTTTATTATAATGATTACAATGAATATAATAAAAAAAATCTCTATTCATACTATAGAATAAATTGCGCATTAATGGATCATCATCAATCGTATCAATTTCTGCATGCTCTTTACCTAACATATATGTAGCATACTCCCAAAGTCGGAATATACCTTTTTCTAAATTTGAATATCTGGCCCAATTTCTCTCTTCTTGAATACGAATAGTAGATGGTTTTTGAACTTTCTTTTTAATAATTTGAGCTTTAGTAGCTGTAAGTGCAATTTCAAGTCCTACAGATTTAGTCATTAACTCTATATCTTTATTAGTTTTTACATTCATTAGATCAAAATAATGACTAAATGTATACCAATGAATATGAATGTCTTTTTGTTCAACTTCACGAATCCAAGTCACTCTACCTCCTCTAAACCTTCGAAAAGACTTCAAAGGCATACTCATAGAGCCTCCTTTACGTTCATTGACTACTGATAAAAAATTCTCAATTTCAAATCCTGTTAATAATTTTTCTAAAGGTAATTGTCTATATAAAAGAGGTAGATACACTGCAGTAGGCTTATAAGCTAAATATGTCTCTAATCTATCTATAGTTCCAGCTATTTCATCCTTCCACCAATCAAAATAATACATACTAAGATGACTACTCCCCCAATAAGCATCTGGAATTATATATACTAAATCTTGTTGCAACATTTGTTTCAAAATATCCATAAATGCAGGATATTGTCTAGCAGCTACATCCAAAAAATGACCCGTGATAATAACAGAAACTTTAATATTCTGATCATATAAGAACTTAAATAATGGTATGTAAACTTTTTCAAATTCTCTCTGCCAAATATACTCACTTTGTTGTTTATTTACAAATGGCAATTTAGGATTTTGTAGAACATCAACTAGAGACTTAGAGGTATAAGAAAATAGCAAAGATAATGAAATCATTACAGGATATTCTTGGGGAATTGAAATTAAATTGATTTTATCTTTACTACTCATACTTTATCAATTAATCCCAGTAATTTAGCAACTTCTTGAGGCCAATTATGTTTGGCTACATCTTCTTGCTGCCTTGTTAAAAGATCAACTCTTGCATCTTTATTTTGAATAAAATGAAGAATACTATTAGCAAAAGCCTCAATATCATAATATGCAAAAGTAGGAGTAGATGGAACCACACTAATAAAGCCACTAGTCTCAGATGCAATAGTAGGTACACCTGAGCGTATTGCCTCAAGAGCAGTCAGTCCAAACGGTTCATTAGGAGATGGCATGACAAATAATTGACTAGTTTTATATAATTGTTTTTTAGATTCCATATTTACCCAACCTGTAAATAAAATATTTTTTTCTAGTTTTTTCTTAGCTACATATTCTACAATTTCTGGTAATAAATTTCCTTCTGTAGAACCATCCCCTGCAATAATAAAGGTAACCTGTGGGTCAATTTGCAAAACTCTTACTGCAGTTTCCAATAAGAAAAATAGTCCTTTTTGGCCTACTACCCTACCAACAAATAATACATTCTTACCCTTATCTAAATGTTCAAAACCAATTTGCTCTGGTTCAAAACTAATATCATTATAAATAGGATAAATTTTATTCTCATTAATATTATAGTCTTCAATCAGAATCTGCTTAGAGATATCTGATACAACCGCAATCTTTTCTGCTCTATAAAAACCTTTTTTCTCTAATTCATTTAAAGCCTTGGCTG
>JBMTTF010000052.1:0-4799 GCA_049449075.1 Minisyncoccia bacterium
GCTGTCTATCCTATGACAAAATCAAGCAAGCAATCAACTGGCAACCACAAACCAACCTCCAACAAGGCCTACACCAAACCGTAGATTATTTTAAGAATAGGCAGTAATATTCACACCAAGCTCTATATATGGTAGAATAGGGATAAATTTAAGGTCTTGCACAGGATATGTAAATAATTAAGAGTGGAAATTTTCTAATATGAGATAATAGTAATATATAAATATATGAATATAGCAGTAATAGGAACAGGATATGTAGGACTAGTAACAGGAATTGGATTTGCTGAGAAAGGCAATCAGGTAATCTGTGTAGATAATAATCAGGCTAAGTTAGAAATGTTACGGTCAGGTAAGTCTCCAATTTGGGAGAAGGGTTTGGATGAGTTGATTGTGAAGAATTTGGCTCAGGGGACTATATCTTTTACAGATAATTTACAATCCGCAGTAGAGCAATCAGAAATTATTTTCTTATGTTTACCAACACCTCCAAGAGAAGATGGTTCGGCAGATTTGTCTTATGTGATTACAGTTAGTAAGGAGATCTCAAGATATATCAAAGACTATAGAATTATTGTTAATAAAAGCACGGTACCAGTTGGTAGTACAGAAATAGTTCGTAATCACTTATTAGAATATAATCAAGATTGTAATTTTGATGTAGTGTCTAATCCAGAATTTCTAAAAGAAGGAAATGCAGTCTTAGACTTTATGGAGCCTGAGAGAGTAGTAATTGGAACCAGTTCCAATCAAGCTCGTCAAAAATTAGTAGAATTATACAAGCCTTTTGTAAAGAATGAGGACCAGATTTTATTAATGGATGAAAAGAGTGCAGAGCTTACTAAGTATGCAGCTAATTCCTTTTTAGCTACTAAAATAACATTTATTAACCAAATAGCAGATTTATGCGATATTAACGGAGCCAATGTAGATTTAGTAGGCAAGGGAGTAGGATTAGATAGTAGAATTGGAACCAAATTCTTAAAAGCTGGGATTGGTTATGGAGGCTCTTGTTTTCCTAAGGATGTATCAGCCCTGATTAAATATAGTGATGGAATTGGATATGATTTTTCAATTTTAAAACAAGTACAGTCAGAGAATACCAAAAGGAAAATTAAACCAATTCATAAACTAACCGAGTTATATGGGGAAGATTTTAGTCACCTTAAGTTTGGAATTTGGGGACTTGCATTCAAACCAGAAACTGACGATGTACGAGAAGCTCCAAGTGCATATATTATAAAAGAATTATTAGATAAAAAAGCTAATTCAGTAGTAGCTTTTGACCCCGTAGCAATAGATAGCTTCAAAGAATTTGCTAATTTAGATAATGAATATAAATCACAAATTCAGTTTACAATCAATCAGTATGAAGTCTTAGATGATATAGATGTATTAATAATCTGCACAGAATGGAATGAATTCAAACAAGCAGATAGAGGGATAATAGCAAATAAGTTAAAAGGTAAAACGGTATTCGACGGTAGAAATATTTGGGAGCCTGAAGAGATGTTAGAATTAGGAATAAGTTTCAATTCAATAGGAAGATAATTTAATAAAAAATTTACTAAAGCAATAAAATATGCTAAAATACATATAAATTCTAGTCTTTAACACTTTTCTTTATGAAAAAGTTAATCATCACAATTCCCGCTTATAATGAAGAGGGTAGTATCGCTGAAGTAATAAAATCTATCCCAAGGAAAATCACTGGCATAGATAAAGTAGAAGTAATGGTATTGAGTGATGGTTCTATAGATAAAACAGTAGAGATAGCTAAGCAAGCAGGAGCAGATTATGTCTATCAGAACGATAGAAACCTTGGACTTGCAAAGACATTTGCCAAGCTAATGGAATATGCTTATGAAGCAGGAGCAGACTATGTAGTCAATACAGATGCAGATAATCAATATGACCAAACAGAAATCAAAAAATTAGTCAAACCTTTAGTTCAAGGTAAGGCAGATATGGTCTTAGGAGATAGGCAAGTAGAAACACTCCAACATATGCCATTATCCAAGAAAATAGGTAATCGCATTGGTAGTACCGTCATAAGATTTTTGTCAGGAGTGTCAGTACAAGATGCTTCAACAGGTTTTCGTGCCTATAGCAGAGAATTTTTAGCTCATTTACACTTGTTTTCAGCTCACACCTATACTCACGAAACCATCATCTATGCTGCCAATAATAAGTATAGGATAAAAGAAGTACCCATAACATTTAAGTCTAGAGAATATGGTCAGTCTCGGCTCATCTCAGGAGTAATCCCACATATCCAAAAATCTATGGTAGTAATTATACGCTCTATCTTGATGTATAATACCTATAAATTTTTGGTAATTTTAGGCATTATCTTTATAACAATCGGAGCCTTAATCGGAGCTAGATTTTTGTACTTTTATCTCAATCAAGGAGGGCAAGGTATGATACAATCCTTAATCTTAGCTTCCATATTAATCTCAGTAGGATTTACCACCGTCATCACAGGAGTATTAGCAGATTTAATAAAGATAAATAGAGAGTTATTACAAAAGCTACTTTATGAGCAAAAAAATCGTAAATAAACCAGCTATTTTACTCACTACTAGTACCTTTCCTACAACACAAGAGGATAGTAATACCCCTAGCTTTATACTAGACCTAGCAATCTCATTGACAGCCAATTGGACAGTCATAGTCTTAGCTCCATATCAAAAAGGATCCAAAATTGAGGACACAATCTCAGGAGTCAAAGTATATAGATACAGATATATGTTCCAGCCTTGGGAGAATTTAGTAGGACAAGGAGGGATTTATCCCAGAATAAAACAAAACTGGTTATATACCTTAGTAGTTCCATTTTTTTTATTATTTCAATTCTTAGCTACCATTCAAATTATCAAAAAAGAAAAAGTAAAACTTATCCATGCCCATTGGCTATTCCCACAGGGATTTATAGCTAGATTAGTCAATATTATTACCAAAATTCCTTATGGAGTCTCAGCCCATGGTAGCGATATAAGCCAGCTTCAAGCACAAATATTCCAACTAGCACATCTCTTCACCATCTCCAAAGCCAAATTTTTCACTACAGTTAGTCAAGATTTAGCCAATCAAATTCAACCACCATCCAAACTCCCAATACAAATTATACCAATGGGAATTAAACCAGAGTATTTTTCCGTCAAAAGACAAAATATTACCCCCAAACATATCATATCCGTAGGTAGATTAGATAAACAAAAAGGATTTCAAGACATAATCAAAGCTATGCCACAACTTCCAGACTATCACTATACCATCATAGGAGAAGGAGTGTATCGTCAGCACTTAGACAACCTAATACAACAATATCAAGTAACTCATCAAGTCACACTATTAGGCAGCCAAAACAGCAAACAAATCATACAAGCCTATCAGACAGCAGGAATATACATCCATCCAGCCTATAATGAAGGGCTAGGACTTACAGTCATAGAAGCAATGGCCGCAAAAGTCCCAGTCATAGTCAATGATATCCCAATTCTGCAACAACATATACAACAAGGCTCAGGACTTGCTATCAATACCAAAGATAGCCAAGAATTACAACAAGCAATACAACAAATTAGCATTATAGATATAGCCAAAGCCCAACAATATGCCCAACAATTTCAATGGGCAAGTGTAGCCCAACAATTCAGCCAAATATACAAAGACACACTAGGACTATGACCAAAAACATCTATAAATACAGTTTTAAAATCATCACTTGGCTAATAGCAATAGCCATACTTTGGTTTTTAGGCAATCAGCTACTAATCAATATAGACCAATTCCAACCAACAGCTATATTTAGATTCAGACCACTAATAGCTAGCTTAGCTATACTAGGATTTATCATAGCCATAATCTGGTGGGGGATAGTCTGGTATATGCTTATACCTACCAAAGAAAGACATAAAGTCTCATTAATCCAAGCTATACAGATACATCTGTATGCTTGGTTAGCAAGATATATTCCAGGTAAAGTCGCAATGCTAGTAGGTAAAGTCCAAGCCAGTAGAAAATTTGGAATATCCAAAAGAGCCATATTATTCAGCACCGCCTATGAGCAACTATTACAAATCGCCAGTGCAGTCATTATAGGAACTCTACTAGTAGGACTAGCTTGGTATGAAATTACAGGTAGTGTCTGGGGACTAGTCATAATGCTAACTATTACCACTATCAGCATCATCGGGCTACATCCAAAAATATTCTACCCCCTTGCCAATACAATATTACAAAAACTAGGACGACAAACCCTAGACCCACAACTGCTACATACTTTCCCCAAAATACTCAGTATCACCAGCCTGTATATTATAGGACAAATCATCAATGGAGTGTCATTTTTCTTACTAATCAAGGCAGTCTATCCAATTATGAATCAGAGCTTAGTATATATAATCGGCAGTTACAGCCTAGCAGGAGTAATCGGCATTATGGCAATAGTAGTGCCATCAGGACTAGGAGTCAAAGAAGGAGTACTAACAGCTCTTTTAAATCAATTAGTACCATTACCAATAGCCATACAATTATCCATACTAACCAGAATAGTAAGCACCCTCATAGATGCAATCATAGCCATAATCCTAGCTATAAACTGGCTAGCCCAAAAACATAATCTATATATTTGGCTAGAAAGAAGCCTCTATGCCCTAGGAGCAATATTTTTAATCAGCCTGCCTCTAGTATACACAGGATCATATATAGATGAATATTGGCATATATTTGCCGGTCAAGACATCATACAGACAGGAAAATTAGCCGAAATATACACCAGCGGAGCATATCTGAGA
>JBMTTF010000053.1:0-4575 GCA_049449075.1 Minisyncoccia bacterium
CAAGTCCCATTTTCATTAATTGTTGTAATATTACCTCCTGTTGCTGTCACTGCTGTCACTGGTGGCAAATTTGGGACGGTGGCTGCAAGTTGAGTATTAGCAGTAACTGTTGGCTCAGCTGGGAGTGGGTCATTAATTTTAATTTCAACTCCTGCTTCTTGCAAGGTTGCTTTTAATCTAACACTAACTGTATTTGTAGCAATATCAACAGCTACTTCATATCCTGATCCTCCAGTAGTATCACTATCATTAGGGTCTTGAGGAATAGCTTGAATATAGGTTGGGACTAGAAATGGTTTAATATCAAAGAAGCCTGTACATACCGTAGCTTCTGGGTCACAAATTTCCTGATAAGTTCGATTCAAACCTGTGGGATAGTTGCCTTCTTGCAATTTGTACTGAGTAATTGCACTTTCTAAGGTTTGAATATGAGTTTGTCTAGTATTATTGCGAGTTTCAATCAATCTATCTTCTGTATTAAGACTAACTAAACCAATAGATAAAAGTACTCCGATTAAGACCATTACTAACAATACTTCTATTAATGTGAATCCTTTATTTATTTTTTTTGTTGTCATTTTTGTAGTATTAAATTTATTCTGATCTGATTGCCTTAACTGGATTTAAGCTTGCCGCTTTGAGAGAAGGATAAATACCTGCTAATATTCCAATACCTATACTAATTGCTACTACTATTAAAGTAGAGCTTAAATTAAAGTTAAAGAATGTTTCTACTTGAAATCCAATTTCATTCAACTGCTCTACAATAAATATATTTCCTATTTGCATACTCAGTATTACGATGATTAATCCTGTCACACCACCTAGTAGACCTATTATAGCTGATTGGATTAAAAACACACCTAGAATCTGCATATTAGAAGCCCCCATTGATTTTAAGATTCCAATTTCTTTAGTTTGCTCATAAATACTCATTATCATTGTATTAGTAATCCCAATAGAAGCAATCACTGCTGAGATAGCTCCAAATACAAATAAAGCTATGGTAAATGCTTGAATAATATCATCTAGGAATCCTAATACATCATCAGCTGTGAATATTCCTTGAAAATTATATTTCTCATCAATAGTAGTTTTAATAGCTTGCAATTTTTCTTCATCTCCAGTAACTCTTAATAAGTCATACCCTACTGAGGAAACATATTCTTCTTTAGAATCAAAACCTCCAATATCTGCTAAAATTGATGTTGAGGTATTAAGAGACACAATAGCATCATTTCTGTCAGAACCTGGATCAAAGACTCCTTTAATAATATAGTCATATTGTTTGTCTAAAATCTCTTTAGTCTTCACGGTACCAAATAGAGCACTCTTTGATGTCACAAAACTAACTTTTTTACCTATCAATTCTTCTGGAGCTACATTATAAAAGTCTGCTACAAACTTAGATACAAAAATATTGTCCCCAGTTGGTTTAGTTTTATCTCCCCAGAAGTCTACAAAATAAGAGTCATCACCTGTCAAATCCCAACCTGAAATAAATGCCGGAGCATATGCTTTTTCTTTACCATCTAATTTAATCTCTAAATTATTAACTACTGTTACTGGCAGTATATTTGTAACTCCATCTATCTTAGAGATATCA
Organism: Minisyncoccia bacterium; assembly: GCA_049449075.1. Lineage (GTDB taxonomy): Bacteria > Patescibacteriota > Minisyncoccia > SW-4-49-11 > SW-4-49-11 > CALRBF01. The sequence goes on from JBMTTF010000053.1 coordinate 1,607, forward strand.
TCTACGACTTCCTGAGTAATCAGAGTAGTTTCATTAACATCAGTAGTCTCAGAGGACGGTGGATTAAATGCTCCAGTACCACTAGAGTTAGTAATAAATATTTCATTCGACTTAAATTGAGTCTGAATAGCAGATACTAATAAAGTTCTTAAATCTTGCATGCCAAAGATGATCAGAGACAATAAAATTACTGCAATTGTAATCCCTAAACTTGTTAAAATAGTTCTTAATTTTCGTCTTGCCACTAGACTAATAGCATATTTAATCATATTTTTAAATATTATCTACTAATTGGCCATCCCTCAAGAATAATTTTCTATCAATTCCTTCAGCTAAATGCAAATCATGAGTTACTAAGAACATTGTCATATTCTCCTCAGCATTGAGCTCAAACAAAAGATGCATAATTTCTTTACCTGTAACAGAATCTAGATTTCCAGTAGGTTCATCAGCTAATAAAATTTCTGGTTTTGCAATTAGAGCTCTTGCAATAGCTACTCTTTGCATTTGTCCTCCTGATAATTCATTCGGCTTATGAGTTAATCGATCTAACAGTCCCACTTTATCTAATAGATATTTTGCCCTATCCTCAGCTTCTTGCCCAGTTAATTGCTTTCCAAATTTTAGAGGTAATAATACATTTTCCAAAACGGTAAGAGCTGAGATTAAGTTAAATTGTTGGAATATAGTCCCAACTTTAAACCTCCTGTAAACATTTGGATTATAGTCTTTAATATCTTTATTATCTACTATAACCTCACCCTCATAAAGTCTATCTAGCCCCCCTAAAATATTGAGTAGGGTAGATTTACCTGAACCAGAGCTTCCAACAATAGCCACCATTTCTTTAGTCTCAGCTGTAAACGAAATATCATTTAGAGCAAATACTAAATTATCTTTATTCATTTGATATACTTTCTTGAGATGCTTTACCTCTACCATATAGATTGTCTTAAAGTTTCTACTTGTGCCGTGATACTATCTACATTAATCTGCTCAAATTGTAACAATTCCTCTGGAGTACCACTTCTAGGAATTTCTTGAACTGAGAGAGATCTGATTGGAGTACTAATATCTTCTAATTCAGATCTTATAGCCTCAGCTATACCTCCCGCCTGATTATGATCTTCCACTACTATCAGACCCTTAGTTTCGCGAGCAGCTAAATGTAATGTTGCAGTATCAAGAGGTTTTATACTATATAAATCTATCACTCTGACTCTAATACCTCTTTCTTTTAGTATATCATAAGCTTTCAAACATTCATAGACTGTAATTCCAGCTCCAACTAAAGTTACCTCATCCACTTCACTAGTATAAATGATTTTACTACCTCCCACTACAAAACTCTCATTATTAGGATATATAACAGGTAAATCAGCTCTAGTTAACCTAATATAGGTCATACCTTCATATAGATAAGCCTGTTCGATTAATTTTAGAGTAGAGACAGCATCACTTGGATATAATACTATAGACCCAAACATACCTCTGAAGAAAGCAATGTCATTGAGAGCCATTTGAGATGGACCATCAGCTCCGATTGATACTCCAGGATGAGTCCCAACTATAACCATATTAGGATCATTGTATTGAGCCATACGAATCTGGTCATAGGCTCTCGTCAAAAATCCAGCAAAAGATGAGACAAAAGGTTTTTTGCCAGCCAAAGATAATCCTGTAGCTACTGCAATCATATTTTGCTCAGCTATGAACATCTCTAAAAATCTATTCTCATCAATGTGATTAGCATAAGTAGAATTACTAACCTCAGCATCTAGAACAATAATATCATTATAATTACTGGTTAAAATTTTCATTGCCTCTCCAAAAGCCTTTCTCGGGGAGACTAAATCATCAAGATTATAATTAGGGTAAATTAAATCATCTAATTTGGGAGGAGTATATTGAAAGGGAGTTAATTTATTAGGAGATTCAATCTCGGCTCTAAAATCTAAATCCAAATCTCCCAATTCCTCAATATAAACTTCAAATTGTTCTGTAGTTAAAGCTTTACCATGCCAATTATCTTTATCCTCGATAAGAGATATCCCCTTTCCTTTAATAGTTTTAGCTAAGATTACAGTAGGCTTATCTGAACTCCTAGCTTGATTAAGAGCATCCACAACCTCATCTAGATTATGCCCATCTATTAAAATTGTATGCCAACCAAAAGCCTCAAATCTCTGTTGATGAATTTCCAAATTATGTCCTTCCATAGTCTCACCTCGCTGCCCTAGCCTATTGACATCTACTATCGCTATTAGATTATTCAGACCGTAATATGCAGCACTAGCTGCTGACTCCCAAACAGAACCCTCAGCCAATTCACTATCTCCTAATAAAACATATGTATATGCGTCAATTTGGTCAAATTTTTTGGCATTAATAGCATATCCTATACCAATACCTAAGCCTTGTCCCAAAGAACCAGTAGCAGCATCTGCAAAAATAAATCTCCTACTAGGATGCCCCTCCAAGACATTATCAAATTGCCTCAAACCTTGAATTTCCTCCGGAGTAATCACGCCTGCCAAAAGCCAAAGACTATACAGAAGTGGTGCAGAATGCCCTTTGGATAAAATAAATCTATCATTATTCACCTCCCTAGAGTTATCAATGTCATATCTAAATTCCCCACCAAAAAATAAACCTACTCCCAATTCTACCGCCGAGAGAGAGGAGCTTGGATGCCCTGAACCTGCCTGAGTTGTAGAGTATAGAATCCAATATCTAACTAAATTGGATATTTGTTCTAATTGACTAATTGTATATTTCATATTCTGTATTATTATTTTCTAATTCTGTAATTTTGGACACTCTTCTGATATGCCTCTCTTGATAAGAAGGCTCGGTCTCAACAAAAGTTCCCACTATATCAGGAATAGTCTCCACAGGCAAGTCTGATGATAAAGCTAAAATATTAATATGATTATGAGCTCTTGCAATAGCAGTAGTCTCTATAGAGT
>JBMTTF010000054.1:0-4367 GCA_049449075.1 Minisyncoccia bacterium
ACTCTTTCCATAAATAAATCTGGAATCCAGTTAGCAGTATTCATATCATGAGTTCGTCGCCTCTCATCTCCTGTATTTTTTCTTAATTCCAAGAAATCCTCAATATCTATATGCCAAGTCTCTAGATAAACCACAGCTGCTCCTCGCCTTTTTCCACTACGATTAATGGCAGCAGTAGTATCGTTAGCAACTTTCAGAAAAGGCACTATACCTTGACTCTCAACTCCTGTCCCCTTAATTAAAGCTCCTATTCCTCTCAAGTTAGTAAAATCAGTTCCAATTCCACCAGACCATTTTGACATTTGTGCATTATCACCTATAACTTTGAAAATATGTCCCAAATCATCCTCTACTGTATTTAGATAACAAGAAGATAGTTGCGGGTGATTTGTACCTGAATGGAATAGAGTTGGAGTAGATGGTACAAAATACATCTGAGACATAATTTCATAGAACTCTACTGCTTTTTGTTCTCTTACTTCAGGTTTCTCGACTAAAGCCAGTCCCATAGCTACTCTCATCCAGAATCCTTGGGGAGTATCAAACATTTTCTTACTAACTGGATCTTTGATAAAATACCTATCATACAAAGTTTGAATTCCTAAAAACTTAAATAATCCATCTCGCTCAGGTTTTATTTTACCAGCCAACCATTCTAGATTATAGTCAAGCATATCCTTACTCAAGAGCCCAAACTCCACAGCAGACTTCACATTATTCACAAAAGAATTCTTATATAGACTATCTAGATTCTCATAATCTAAATCTTCTCCAATCACATGCTCATAAATTGTATTCAAAAGCAATCTAGATGCTAAAGTTGAATAAGCTGGATCTCTATCAATATAAGACCTAACAGTCATAATCATAATTTGGGCAATTTCCTTAGTGGTCATCCCGTCATAAATACTATTCTCTATACCTGATACAATCAAATTCATATCAATATCATTTTCTAAACCTGATATATGATAGGATAAAGTTTTAGTAATATTATATCGATTAAAAGATACCACTTCTCCAGAAGCTTTACGTACTTTGAGAGTAGGATGGGCTCCTTCTAATTTAGCCTGTTCTTCCCTACGAGCATCGTCATGAGCTTTACGATAAAGAATATATCCCTTAGCTACATCATAGAAACCTCTTTCCATTAGCTTTTTCTCTACAATATCCTGTACCATTTCAACTGTAGGATAAGTATCTACAAATTGCTCATCTAGAGTATGTACTACGGATTCTGTAACTCCATCTACTTGCTTTGCTTCCTCTGCAGTGAAGTTTTGTTTTACATCCAAGAAAGCCTTACTAATTGCCTTCCAAATTTTAGCCTGATTGAACTCTACTATAGCTCCATCTCTTTTGGTGATTTGTGTGACTGCCATATCTGTATATATTATATTTATCTAATTATTATAAGCGGTAAAATTATTATATCAGAATTATTCTGTATATACAACTTTTATACTATATATAGTATAAAAAAGCATATTTATACCACTATAGAATAATATTTACCCTAACAAGATAAATAGTTATCCACAATTAGTAAAGATAATAATTTATATCTATTATGATTTCACCCCTTAATATAATTTGAATTTTATATATACACAAAAAAAGAGTCTATAATAGACTCTCTCCTGTAATTAAATTACAAATTGAATTATAATTTAATCTTAATAGATGGACTCTGAGTAAGAGATAGATAAATATTTTTTACAAATTCTCCCTTAACCTTCTCAGGTTGATGTTTTTTTACTTCTGCTACAAAGTCTCGGATATTTTTTTCTAATTCCTCACTAGTAAAAGTAACATTTCCAATAGCTTGATGAATTACACCTGTTTTATCCATTCTAAATTCTGACTTTCCAGCTTTGAATTCTTGAACCACTCTTTCTACATCATCAGTCACTGTACCATTTTTAGGAGATGGCATTAAGCCTTTTGGGCCTAATATTTTAGCCACAGGAGCTACAAACTTCATAAAGTCTGTAGTTGCAATAATGACATCATAATTAATTCCGCCAGCTTGCTTAATCTCATCAACAATCTCTTTACCTCCAACTCTATCTGCCCCAGCTGCTTGAGCTTGTTTTAATTTGGATTCATCTTCTGTTAATACCAAAACTGTTTTACCTTTAGCTACTGGTTTCCCAAAAATAATGGCACCTCTAACTGATTGAGGTCCTTTAGTACCTTTGAGATTAGTTTTAATATGAATATCTACACTTTCAGTAAATTTTGCTCTAGAAAGACTTAAAACTAATTCTATTGCTTCTACAAGTGGATATATTTTTGTACGGTCTACTTTCTCTAAAATGTTACGATATGATTTAGATCTCATAATTATTATAGTTATGTAGTACTAACGAATATTATAAATATAATACTCTCCTACTCTGTTATTTCAATTCCCATTGAGCGGGCAGTCCCCTCTACTATCTTGGTTGCAGCATCTATATTAAACGCATTCAAATCTGGTAGTTTTTTCTCTGCAATGGCTGTTACTTGAGCTTGGGTTAGCTTACCAACCTTAGTTTTGTTTGGGGTAGCTGAACCCTTAGCTAATTTCAACTCTTTTTTGATAAGAGCTGAGACAGGAGAAATTTTAAGAATAAAATCAAATGTTCTATCTTCATAAATTGTAACCTCTACAGGTACAACCTCTCCCATTTGCTCTCTAGTAGCATCATTAAATTTGATACAAAATTCTTGTAATTTAATCCCATGGGGCCCTAATGCGGTTCCTACTGGTGGAGCTGGATTAGCTTGACCACCTTTTACTTGTAGTTTAACTACTGATTTAATTGGCTTACTCATATACTCTATTCCCTATTATTACATAATATAGAATTTATTATAGCATAAATACTTAATTTTGTGAAGAGTACAGAAGATATCATATATAGTATACCAATCAATCCTAAAAGTAAATTGAATAGAATAACGTCAGTTGCCCTCTCAACGTATCACACAGCGGAAACCAAGAGCATCCATTTCACTAGGATCTGAAATAAAGAGAGCTAGTGCAAAAATACCCGAAAGTGAAGGCTGAGTATCTGTGATAGTACGCCAATCACCACCTCTTAGGAATACAAAGGGGCCTCCTGTTGAGTCTCCTTTTGCATATTGTCCCATGTTCTGATTACTATTCCAAGTATTATTACTAGGGCGGGTTAAGTCATAACTTAATGATGGTCCATAATCACTTATTGATGTCCAGTCTTGCCACTGACCAACTAAGTTATGATTGGGTTTATCTACTCCCATAATGCTATTATCAGTCATATCCCAGGAATTCCCGCTCATATCCCAAATTATCTCTCCATTGCTTAGACTATGAGTTCTTCTTTCTATATTAAATCCGCTTTGTCCTGTCCCTATATACCCATCATTATCTGGGCCTGCTTCTAATGCGTTAGGTGGAACTTTATCACTATGACCTCTATATAAACTGCCTATGCCTATTGCTGTTGATGCTTCTGTACCTGTTGTCCAGTTACTTAATTGTGCTTCTATATTTCTAGCTATAGTCATCCATTCTTTATTGGTGATTAAACTCGCTCCAGCAGTTGTACAATATGTAGCTGCTGTGGCACGAGATATATTCCCTATTGGATAGCCACTGGCTACACTGGCTATTGCTCTATTATTGGCTGCTGTGGTGGCTATCACATTATCAGCTATGGTATTGGATAGTGTTGAACCACTAGATGTTACTGGGTCTTTCAATCCCACTGTTGGGTTATTTATATCTACTGCCTTGGCTTCATATTTCATTACACAAAAGTTATTAGTATCATATAGACTATTTCCTGGCACTGGAATATATCCTGTTGGACAAGATGTTATACCCAGTGCTGGGGTAGGGGTAGGAGCTGGAGTTGTAGAAATTGGATTTACTGCTATACTTTGTCCTAATTCTACTCCTGGAGCTTCTACTCCTATTCTATTATTAGCTGGGTTCTTATATACCTCATATACTAATCCACTTGGATCTTTTGGTATTGCTGCTATATATGTTGGAACCAATACTCTTAGGTCTACTTTGCCGTCACATAAATTAGTTGGGTCTAATGTATCTGCAGTAGTTTTACTTCCTGTATCACATATAACTTTCTTTGAGTCAGTTATATCTGTAGGATAGGTTTTGTTATCTATTAGATATTGTTCTAATGCTTTATATATTGTATTTATATCTGATCTTCTTTGTGCATTCCTTACTTGTGCTATTTGTCTTGTGGGATTGATTGCTATTAATACTATTGCTGCTAATATTCCTATTGCGGCTATTACTAATAATATCTCGAGGAGGGTGAAGGCTTTCTTTACTTTTTTTACTCTTGTATTCATAATATTTTTATTAT
>JBMTTF010000055.1:0-4332 GCA_049449075.1 Minisyncoccia bacterium
TAGAGCAGATGGGTATAGAAGGAATTCCTTTATATGCCTTATTTTTGAGTCAAATAAAAAATGCTATGATTATAAAATTATCCCAGGACAAAGGGAAACAATATACTGATTATGTTAAAGGACATCCTTATGTACTTCAAATGACCGCCCAAAATATCCGCAATTGGAACTCTCAAGACCTAAAACAAATATATCTCAACCTAATCGAAGGAGATTATGCAATCAAATTTGAAGGCCAAAATCCTTTTACAGTATTGAAGAGAATAGGTGTTAGTTTATTATAAAACTAAAAGACCACATTTAACAAGTGGTCTTTTAGTTAGAATGTATGAGTATTATTTCTCAGCTGAAGCTTGGTTTAACTTTGCCATTAATCGAGACTTTTTGCGTGCTGCAGAGTTCTTTTTCAAGATACCTCTTTTAGTAGTCTTATCAATTGCTTTATAAACATTAGGGATAAATTCTTTAGCTTTCTCAACATCTGTAGATAAATACCCTACAAATTCTTTGACAGTAGCTCTTAGTCTTTTTTTGACTATATTATTCTCGGCATTCTTTTTAATAGATTGTCGATGTGCTTTGATAGCGGATTGTGTAATAGGCATATATTTATCTAGTTACATAAGGAATAATGGATAGAAATCTAGCTCTTTTCATAGCTCGAGATAGATTTCTCTGATGTCTAGCTCTAGTACCAGTTCTTCGAGACGGTACAATTTTAGCTTGAGGAGTAATAAACATCTTTAAGGTTATAGCATCCTTATAGTCTATAGCTACATTATTAGTGCTAAAGTAGCAGACCTTAGGAACTTTCTTCTTGTTGTTGCGCATAGGTGTATAGGTTAATTAATTAAAATGGAATCTCTTCTAAATCAATCTCATCTTCATCTAGAGTGACGGTTGGTAATTCTTCCTGTGGAGCTCTAGAAACAGCAGATTTAGGTCTTGAACTAGGAGTGTTATTTGGTCTAGATTGTCCAGTAGGAGCTCCAGTGCCAGAACCTTTTGGTCCAAATTGGAATGTATCTACTATAATTTCAGTTTTATACTTTTTTTGTCCATCTTGAGCTTCCCAAGATCTAGTTTGTAATCTACCTTCTACGAAGAGTAGAGACCCTTTTTTTAAATACTGGTTAATAGTTTCAGCTTGTTTCCCATAGGCTACAACATTGTGATATTCAGCAGTTTCTTGTCTTTGCCCTTGTTTATCTGTCCAGGTTCTGTTAGTAGCTATACTAAAGCTAACTACAGATGAACCACTAGGTAAAGCTTTAAATTCTGGGTCCTGAGTTAGATTACCGATAAGATAGACTTTGTTAAGATACATATAATTTGGTGTTAATAATTAATCTTTTTTACTAGAATCATTACTTTTATAAGATTTTCCTTCAGGTTTGATTGAGCGTTCTTCTTTTGAAACATCCATCTTTTCTTCTACCGGTATCTCAGTAAGATTTATAAAGTCTTTTACTATCAAGAACCTAAGAATATTAAGGTCTCTCTGTAAATTGGAATCAAGCTCGTTTAGTTTGGCAGAGGGTAATTCAAAGGTAGTAGTATAATAATAACCTTGTCTATAATGCTTAATAGGATAAGCAAATTTACGAAGATTATTCTCATCAGTACCACCTCGCTCAACTGAAAAGGTTCTCTCAGCAGGATTAGCAGTCCCTTCTAGTGACTGAATTAAATCAGCAACTTTAGAGTTAACATCAGATTGCTCTTCATTAGTTAACTCAGGTTTTAAAATATAAGTAATTTCGTATAACATTCTTCTATACAATAATAATAAATGGACATTAAATCTGTAGATACTCAGATTTAGGTGAAGTAATAAATAAAGAACTGGCGAAAGATTATCTTTATAATAGCATAGAACAAAGGCTTTAGCAAGGGTATGTATAAAATGATCTATTGCTAATTATGAGGGAGGTTATTTGTGTTCCTCGCCAGCGAGTGTGTCTACGAAGTCTACTAGTATACTTAGCATTAGTGTAATAAAATTTTTAATTCCATACTCTTGATTTATTTAGAGTGTATGTCCCACAAATATAGCCTAACCAGTAATTCTATAGTATAATACTGTTAAATATTATATAAGTAACCAGAATATGTCCTTATCTATTGGTATTGTTGGCCTACCTAATGTTGGTAAATCTACTCTATTTCAAACTTTAACTAAAAAGCAAGTATCGGCTGAGAATTATCCTTTTTGTACTATTGAGCCTAATGTTGGTGTAGTACCGGTACCGGATAATAGGCTGGAAGTTTTAGCTCAAATTTCTAAATCAGCTAAAGTGATTCCAACCACCATAGAGTTTATAGATATTGCTGGTCTAGTCAAAGGAGCATCCAAAGGTGAAGGCTTAGGCAATGCTTTTCTTGCTAATATTAGGCAAGTTGATGCTATTTGTCATGTAATCAGAGCTTTTCATAATGATGATATTACCCATGTTGAGAATCGTATTGACCCGGTTGAGGATGCGGACATTATTAATACCGAATTGTTATTGGCCGATCTAGACCAAATAACTAAAGCACTGCCCCAAGTAGAGAAAAAAGCTAAATCTAAAGATAAATTAGCCCTAGAAACGCTACCAATTTTACAAAAAATCTTACCTTTAATAGAGTCGGGAATATCGATTAGAGAAGTTGAGCTGCCACCAGAGGAGCTCGAAATTATAAAGTCTTATAACTTCCTGACTGCTAAGCCTATGATGTATGTAGCTAATACCGATGAGACATATGAGCTTAGTCAGGAATTACAAGATAAATTTGATAATATAATTCCGCTATCTATTAAAATTGAGTCTGAGATATGTTTAATGGATTCTGTGGAGCAAACCGAATATCTAGCAATGCTAGGGCGTGAAATGAGTGGACTGGATACTCTTATTCAAGAGGGGTATAAATTATTAGATTTAATATCTTTTCTCACCACGGGGGTACAAGAGACCAAAGCTTGGACAGTTAGGAAGGGAGCTCTTGCCCCGCAAGCTGGGGGAGTGATACACTCTGATATAGAAAGAGGCTTTATAATGGCAGATATAATATCTTATCAAGATTTTGTAGATTTCCAAGGCGAGTCAGGGGCTAGACAAAATGGTAAGTTAAGACAAGAAGGAAAATCTTATATTATACAAGATGGTGATGTGTGTCACTTTAAGTTTAATGTTTAGGTTTTGTAATTATTTATATCGCAAATATTTGTCCAATAGTCACTAAACATATGAAATAAACTTATAACTTAGTATTTTTAATGATTTATGGTATAATAAAAATGTATAAATATATATTATAAATTTATGATTATTTCTAAATCGAGATTTGATATAATATTAAAAAGGTTGTATTTTAAAGGTGGTGGAGTATTTTCTTCTGGGGCTAATAATGACCAGAAAAAAGAATATATAAAAGTTATATTTGACGATGCTTTTGATAACTATGGAGACGGTAGAAGTTTTGCTACTATTGAGGAATGGCAAGAGATTAAGAGCAATTTACTAGCTAATAAAAAAGATATCTTAACCGAACAAGATATAGACATTCTGTCAAAAGAAATAGAATCTGAATTAAAATTAAATTAAAATATATGGTAGTAAAAGATGTTGTTAAACAAATTTGTGAAGCCGGTAGATTTATAAAAGGTAGTAAAGAAGCAGATGCAATACATCATGCGGTAACTAGCGTATATGGATCTGAATATAGGCCGGTAACTAAACAAAGTACAATGAGATATGGTTCTAAAATTGAAAGAAACTTATATGAGCATGATTCTAAGATTGCAAATAGGGCGGTAAGACATGTTAGGTCAGTTATTCGTAACCTAAAGTAATGACTCAAGAACAAGCTCAGTACAGTTTAGGTGAAATCAAGAATAAATGGAATCAAATTGAGCTGGGAACTAACTTTGTTGTATTAAATCAAGAATTAAAATTATATATTCAACAGTCAGAAGATCCTAATTTATGGGACAGTCCTGAGAGGGCTCAGATTATTTTAAAAAAATTATCACATTGTCAAAAAAAACTTCAAGATTTAAAAAGTATTCCAGACAGTATAGAGTTTGTAGAGCATTTAATTTTAGAACAAGACTCTGATTGTGAGGCTGAGGTTAAAAGCTTAGAAATAAAAGTAAATACTTATTGGCAAGAGATGTTTTTTGATGAAGAGCATGATTCTGGGAATGCTTTATTATTTATTCAAGCTGGTGCGGGGGGAGTCGATGCTCAAGATTTTGCTGAAATGATTACAAAAATGTATATTTCTTATGCTAAGTCTCGAAATTTTGAAATAGATGTGATAGAATATATACAAGGCCAAGAGGCTGGT
>JBMTTF010000056.1:0-4201 GCA_049449075.1 Minisyncoccia bacterium
GGTATTCAAAAGAGTGTCTCATTCAGTAGTACAAATTTTAATTTTTTACCTAAAATGTTCTTGGCTAGAACCAACCCCATATTCAAGGCAAGCAATATATCAAGAAGCTAAGGCCTTTCAAAAGCTAAGGACATGCTCCCCATTTGCAATACCATGGAATATGGAAATCAAATTAGGACCATATATTTGTATCCTGACCAAAAATGTTGGTAAATCATTAGGGTCCTTACTAGCCTCTGATAAAGGAGAAGAATATATTCCATATTTGGATAGCTTCCTACAACAACTAGAACGATGGATAACTGATACCAGCTATACCGTAGACATACAAGATATTACAATCAACCCTTGGCTCAAAACAAAAGAGAAAATTATATCATTGTTAGAAGAAGGAGAAAATCATCATTCAATCAATCATATTAAACAGACTCTAAGAGTGCCACAACAAGTCAAAGTGTTCAAAGAACATGGAGATTTAAACCTAGAGAATGTAATGATAAATAAAAAGCGTAATATCAGCCTCATAGACCCACGCTTTGGAGTATATCCAATTGTATTTCCATATATCAAGATGCTCTATATGTGGGTACTACTACATAGTAATGCAGATTGTTCGCTCACAGTCATTCAAAAAATATTAGAATCTGCAGCAAGAATAGGTTTGTCAGAAGAAATAAAAGAACTACTACCGACAACACTCTTAAGAATCATATATCCTCAAATGATGGAAGCAAAATTCCATAATCTAATCAATGACACCAAAAAAAGTGAGGTGATATACACCTTAGACTTTATTTGGAATCAACTATAAAAGGAAGAGTACTTCTTCCTTTTTTTCTTTTTATATGGTAATCTACAGATAATATTTATACCCCATATATGAATTCATATAATCTCAGAATTTTATTCATCAGACATGCAGAAAGCCAAGCTAATACCACTCCAGATATCATTGTAGGACGACAAGCAGAGTCACAACTAACTCAATTAGGAAAAGAACAAGCCCAGTTATTAGGACAAAGATTACAAAACATATCAAACCCATATATATACAGCTCCGACCTCATAAGATCAATTCAAACAGCTAATATAGCTATACCTGAAGCTTTACAAAACACAATAAAAATAATACCAGAATTACAGGAATTCACAAACGGTGATTGGGATGGTAAAAAAAGACAAGACATCTACACAGATGAGCAACTCAAAAAAATCAATACAGCAGGATATCTGTTCACCCCCCCCAATGGAGAATCCCAAAGAATGGTACAAAGACGAGCCTCTAATTGGCTAGAAGATGAAATTTTATACAATTCTAAATTTCAAGGCAAAGAAGAAAAAACAATTTTAATATTCTCTCATGGACTAGTAATCAAAACCTTATTACACTATATATTAGGCTTTTCAGATAGATATATATATCGTTTTAAATTAGACAATACAGGAATATGTGAATTTAGATACACAGAAGAAGGATGGTTCCCCATAGCTATCAATGATACAAAACACTTAATAAAATAAAAAATATAATACATTGTTTCATGTTATAATAAAAACATATCAACTAAACTTATTCAACTATGCTACTCACAACCACCTCCCAAATATCAGGAAAAGAAATTACCGAATACAAAGGAATAGTAAACGGAGAAGTAATCCTAGGAGCCAATGTATTCCGAGACATTATGGCCTCAATCAGAGACTTTATCGGAGGAAGGTCAGCCGCCTATGAAGAAGTCCTCAAAAAAGCCAAAGAAGAAGCCCTACAAGAACTACAACAAGAAGCCAAAAAACTAGGAGCCAATGCCATCATCGGGATAGACATAGACTATGAGATGATAGGAACCGGCATGCTCATGGTAGCCGTCAGCGGAACCGCCGTCGTGATCAAAGAATAAAGATATAGTCAGTCTTTGTCCCTCGCTGGTACTTTGTCCTCCCTTGGGGGAGGTGGCACCGTAGTTAGACTGAAAGTCTGGGAAAGGGGTCGGGAAAACGGTAGTTTTCCCGTGGAGGAAGGCAACGAGGTCGAAGACCGAGTGTTGGAAACCGTGGGTTTTCAAGGAGCAAATCCTATTTGCGACGATGAAGGAGGACATTTGCGACGGCGGAGGGAGGACTTGTTCTTTCCCTTCTGTCCCTCGCTGGCGAGGGTGGCACGGAGTGCCGGGTGTGGACTGAGCTATTGTCCCCCTACTCACCCCACAGAGTGAATATTAATTTTAGGGGAACCTCCACAAACTCAATAACTATCAAGAAAATTAAACTGCACAATCTTATATTAGACCTATGCCTTGTTCTAGTCAAAGAATCAAGCAACCTATATATTCATTCCTTTATTCTAACAGGAGGAGATATAAAAGATATAGTAGGACATAAAATAGTTCAAATTTATATATAAAATACTACAAAGACATACCTACACCCTCAAGCGGTGGCTTTTTTCTTTTCTAAACTCCTATACTGCAAACAATATTATGATTCCTCATTAATTAATTTAAAGTCTTTTAGAGAGATATATCCCCCGTATTTGACCTGCAGCTCATCATTGAATTTAGTTGGGAAGTCATCCAAAACCACAATCCTAATAACATAATCTCCCCCACTACTCAGATTAATTCCATCTAATTCAACCGATACATCTATTTGTGGACAGACACTATCAGAAAAAATATCTTTATACCTATCCTCATTCAACCAAAACTCACATTGAAATGGATCTAATTTCTGTTTACTCAAAACAGTATCATTGCTCCTGTCTACAACCTCAACTTCAACCTGTGCTCCCAGATCAGACAAGCCAGCCATAAAAGTAGGACTATATTCCCCATCATCCTCTATATTTATTTTAAACTCCAAAAACTGATTTGAATAAAAAGCAGCTTCAGTACGAAAAATCCCAGACTTATCCTGAAGCCAATCATTAGAACTATCCAAAAGAGTAATATTTGACATATACTCAGGATTGATAGACTTACGAGAAGCATATCCATAATATCCTAGACCAGCTAATATAAAGATTAAAATTAAAAGAGACAGTCTATGTAAACTAATTTTTATGAAATTTGGAATTTTGATAATTAAACTATCTCTTACATCATTTCTACCTTGTGAAGAATAGACATTATATACTCTCAATACAACTATACCAGTAAACACAATAATTATTCCAGCACTAATATAATTCAAGCCCATCCCCATTTGAGCTAAGATCCAAAAAACCCAAGGCATAACAGTTAATAATCCTAACCCAAACATTACAACATACCTATATAAATATTGTAACCTTCTATTACTTACAAAACTTAAATATCTTAAGTATTTTTCCCCTAATGTATTCTTAGCAATAAAAACCACTACACCTAACGAATAAATTCCCAAAGCCAGAAAAAGAAGCCAAAATTTCACGACTCCCTGACCAGAACCAATCTGTAATAAAAGCAAAATTTGTAACCCAATCACACCATAAATACCAATATCCATAGATTCTTTATGAGCATCAGTATCGAAGGGAGACTGAACAGGAATCACAAACCATATCACACCCAAAACAATAGAAATAATTAAAATAATGCCATCATTAAATGATAAAAAAGTCTCACCTAAAATCCCTTTAATAGCCACCAAATACAAATATACAAACAAAGACACTAAAAATCCAATCTCTAAAATTTTACCTAATTTATTCATAATTTTAAGCCATTATCCTTAAAACGATACACTTTGAAATCTTGTACATTATAAACCTCCTCGAATAACTTAGATGAACGAATAATCACCAAAAAATTGCTATCACTAGGGATATCACCAGGACCACTGTAGCTATCCCCAATTTTAATATCCGTATCTTTAATAACAATATAGTCAGCTTTATATAAGTCCCGCCAATATCTAATAGACTTATCTATATCATCTACAAACCATAACCTCGCATCCCAAATAGTTTCTCGTCCAGTAGCTAAGGCAATCTCTCTTTGCAATATAGTAAAAATTCTATCATCTTTAGCAGTATTCTCTATAATCCACTTATTGATTATTTCCACTCCAGTCAAATATTCACCCTCTGGGCTCCCCCAATAAGAACCCGTAGTTACTTTAAAATCATTCACAAAACCTATAAATACCCCCTGCACCAAAAATATAATAGCAAAAGCAAAAACAATCACTTTATACAAAACTTTCAATCTACTAATCACCAATA
>JBMTTF010000057.1:0-4196 GCA_049449075.1 Minisyncoccia bacterium
AAGGTGGTCATACTGTTGGTGCTGGAGTTGTAACAAAAATTATTAAGTAGTTTCTCCGTAAGAAAAAGGTATGTCATCTAAAAAAGAAGAGTACAAGTCGATAATTAGGATTAAGATCAAAGCTTATGATTATAAAATTGCAGATCAATCTGCTGTGCAAATTATTAATACTGCTTTAAAATTTGGGGCTAATGCTGTTGGACCTATTCCACTTCCTACCTCTATCAAGAAGTATACAGTATTAAAATCTACTTTTGTGCACAAAGATTCTAGAGATCAATTCGAGATGAGAGTGCATAAAAGATTAATAGATATTGCAGAGCCAAATTCCAAGGTTATCGATGCTCTTATGAATCTGAATTTGCCTGTAGGAGTAGATATATCTATAAAATATTTGAATTAGTAGTTAAGATGAGAGTATAAGTATGAAGTTTTCGTTTGCTAAAAAGATTGGAATGACTCAAATTTTTGAGGGAGGTAAAGTAATACCTGTCACTAAAGTTGAGTTATATCCAGATGTAAAAATACAAGCTCTCATCGAAGCTTCTAAAAATGGATATAATGCTATACAAGTTGGTGCTAAATATACCAAGAAAGTCAAAGACTCAGTGTTACCAAGAATTGTAAAAGAAATTAGAGTTGATGAATTACCAAATTTAGAGATAGGCGCAGCATTAGACATATCTCAATATGCAGTAGGTAATATTTTAACTATAAGTGGTGTTTCTAAAGGTAAAGGTTTTGCTGGAGTTGTAAAAAGACATAACTTCTCAGGATCTAATGCTACTCATGGAACTAAACATACTGAAAGATCAGGAGGATCTATTGGTTCTGGTTATCCAGAGCATGTTCTTAAAGGTCGTAAGATGCCAGGTAGAGATGGATTTAAAACTAAGACTCTCAAAAATATCAGAATAGTTGATATTGATGTAGAAAATAATCAATTATTATTAAAAGGAGCAATACCCGGACCTAATAATGGGTTATTACAAATTGTTGGATAGATAATTATATGAAGATTCAAGTCGTTAATACTAATGGAGAGGCACAGGAGCAATATGAATTGCCGACTGAAATATTTGGACTTAGTGCCAATGATACTTTAGTGCATCAAGTTTATAGATATCAAGTATTAAATACTCTTTATCCAGTAGCTCATACTAAAGATAGATCTGAAGTACGTGGAGGAGGTAAAAAACCTTGGAAGCAAAAAGGTACTGGGCGAGCTCGTCACGGATCAACCAGATCACCAATATGGCGTACAGGAGGAGTAACCTTTGGTCCTACTAGTTTAAAAAACTTCACTATATCAATCAATAAAAAGATGAAGAGAAAAGCTTTGTTTATGGTATTATCCTCAAGAGTCGCTAATGACAAGTTTGTTCTATTAGATGATTTTGCATTACACCAAATGAAGACTAAAAATGCCTTATCAATATTGAATAATCTAAAATTAGATTCTACTAAAACTCTAATTATATTTGATAGAAAAAATCATAATATTGAGAAATCATTCTCTAATATCCCAAATATTTCATTAATTCCGTCTGACTCATTAAATTTAATAGATGTTTTGAAAGCGGACACAATTTTAACTGATATTTCTTCAGTTGAAATTATTAAGAGTATTTATAGCAATTAAGTTTTGAGTTATGGCAAAGAATAAAGAAGTTAAGAATGAATCCTTGCAAGAATTAAGACATAACACTAAGTCTTATAAGGCATTAATTAAACCCATTATTACTGAAAAAAGCTATTCTTTATTTCAGAATAGAAAATATTCATTTGAAACATCTAAGGACTCTAATAAACAAGAGATTGCAAAAGCTGTAGAATTATTGTATAATGTAAAGGTTTCTCAAGTTAGAGTTATTAATATTAAACCAAAGAATGTATTGATTCGAGGTAAAAAAGGGAAAACCAGTAGTTATAAAAAAGCTATAGTTTCTCTGAAAGAAGGATATAGTATCACTATTTAGTAAGTATGATTAATCACCGTAAACCTACCACCCCAGGAAGAAGAAAAAGTTCAGTAGTTGACTACAGAGCTGTTTTGACTAAAACAACTCCAGAGAAGTCATTGTTAGCACCAATTACCTCTATGTCAGGTAGAAACTCAAGAGGAGTTATTACTGTAAGACATAAAGGAGGGCGTAATAAGAGAATGTATAGACTAGTAGATTTTAAGCAAAAGCGACTAGATATAGATGCTATTGTAAAATCTATTGAATATGATCCTAACCGTTCTGGATTCATTGCTTTGATTACATATACTGATGGAATAAAGTCATATATTTTAGCCCCATCAAAATTAGTAGTAGGACAACGGCTTATATTTAGTAAACAAACCCCACTAGTTTCTGGGAATCGTTTAACCATTGAGCATATTCCAGTTGGAACAGATATCTATAATCTAGAATTATTCCCTGGCAAGGGAGGTCAAATCATTCGTTCAGCTGGTAGCTCAGGACAAGTTCTAGCTGTAGAAGATAATTATGCTCTTGTAAAACTACCCTCAGGAGAAGTTAGAAAAGTACATAAGACAGTATATGCTAGTATCGGGAGAGTGAGTAATGAGTCTCATATGTTAGAGAATATTGGTAAGGCTGGAAGAAATAGATGGCGAGGGGTCAGGCCTGCTGTTAGAGGAAGTGCTATGAATCCAGTAGATCATCCACATGGAGGTGGAGAAGGAAAACAACCAATTGGGTTAAAATCTCCTAAAACTCCTTGGGGTAAGATTGCTCTTGGTAAAAAGACTCGTAAAAAGAAAAAGTCTAGTAGTAAGTTTATTATAAGTAGAAGGAAATAATTATAAGTATATGTCAAGAAGTCTTAAAAAAGGTCCATATATTGATGAGAAGCTTATTAATAAGGTTCTAGCTTTGAAACCAGGAGATTCTACTGTGATAAAAACTTGGGCTCGTCATAGTACAATTACACCAGAAATGGTTGGATTTAGTTTTGGAGTACATAATGGTAAAAATCATATTGTAGTTTATGTTAAAGAAGATATGGTAGGTCATAAATTAGGAGAATTTTCACCAACCCGTAAGTTTATTGGCCACGGCGGTAAGAAAGTTAAATAGTATCTTTATGGAATGGAATGCAAATCTTAAAAATATTAGAATAAGTCCAAGAAAAGCTCGTCTTGTAGTTGATGCTGTGCGTGGTAAATCAGTGCTTGAAGCAATTGCAATTTTAGATACCGTTCATAAAAAATCTAGTTTACCAGTCAAAAAATTAATTCAATCTGCAGTAGCTAATGCTAAAAAACAAGATTCTGTATTAGAGGCTCAATTAAAAGTTGAGAAAATATTTGTAGATGCTGGAATAACATTGAAGCGATTTAGACCACGAGCATTTGGAAGAGCCTATACTATTCGAAAAAGGAGCTCTCATATTAGTTTAACTCTAGGAGAATTAGATATTGTGAAAAAGCGTAAATTAAAATCTGAATCACAAGACAAGCAAGCTCTAGAATCAAAGGAGACTAAATCTGTAAGCAAAGCAATAAAGCCAAAAACTATAAAGGCTAAAATGACTAAAAAAACTACTACACCTAAAAAGTCTATCAATAGTAAGGTTACCAAAAAAACAGTTAGCGATAAATAATTTAGATATATGGGAAATAAGATTTCAGCAAATTTATATAGATTAGGGGTTACTAAAAATTGGAACTCTCGTTGGTTTGGTACTGCTCGTAATCTACCAAAAGATTTACAAGAAGATGCTAATATACGTAAATTTATCAACAAAGCATTGCCTAAATCAGGTATAAGTAATATTGATATTGAAAGAAGCCCAAGACTTATTAATATAATTATACATACTTCAAGAGCAGGTATGATTATTGGAAGAGGTGGGACTGGGATTGAAACTTTGAAAAAGAATATTAAAAGTTTAATAGGAACTCAAATAGATTTAAGGTTAACAGTAGAAGAAATTAAAAATCCTAATGAGAATGCGTCTATTATAGGTGAGAATATTGCTGAACAATTAGAAAAAAGAATCCCATTTAGAAGAATTCTGAAGCAAACTATAGAGAATGTGTATCAAAGTCATAATGTGAAGGGAATCAAAATATTGTTAAGTGGGAGATTAGATGGAGCAGAAATGTCTAGAGCAGAATATTTGACTAAAGGTAAAATTCCTTTAGCTACCCTTAGAGCTGATATTGATTTTGCAAAGAAAAC
>JBMTTF010000058.1:0-3907 GCA_049449075.1 Minisyncoccia bacterium
AAGTAGGAAGTGGAGGCTTATGGCGAGGACATAGTGATAATAGTCCAGCAAATGCCCTAGAAGCTAGTATAGACGATAATTTAGGATATGCAGGTACAAATAATGATCCTACATCTGCAAATGGATGGTCAGGATGGCAAGAAAGAAGAACCCATACCTTAAGTAATGGAGAGACAATCTGGGACTTAAGTGGGAATGTATGGGAATGGACCAATGATATAATACAAGGAGCAAATAAACCAAATAACAGTTCAGGAGGTTTTTATCAACAATGGACAGCAATAAGTAATTTTGGAACCTTAAGTTATGACTTAACCCGCCCAAGTAATACAAGTTGGAATAGTACCCAGAATATGGGACAATACTTGGCAGGAGGTTTAACAGGAGGACCTTTCGCCTTCCTCCGCGGTGGTGATTGGGATATTACAGCTCGTGCAGGAGTCTTTACTCTGGCTCTAGGTAGTACTCCATCCAGGACGAATAATGATGTTGGCTTCCGCTGCGTCTTGCGTTGAGGTATAAATAGCTCTTATACTTAAGGTAGACAATTATTGGATATAATTTTTTCAGCAACTCTGTCACTGTTTTGGACATTAGATCTTTATGCATGGGAAAGCTTTGTTTTTCTTAACTCCTTTCTTACACTTTCAGGCATAACTTTGTAATGTACCTCCAAAGGAGTACAAATAAAATTCATAATTAACTATTTATTTTCTATGTTATAATATACAGTATATGCATATAGGTATATTTGATAATCAACAAGACTGGATTCAAGCTAGCACTAAGGCTATTGCTAATAATTTGTCTGAGCAAATTCAAGCTAAAGGTGAGGCCAACGTTGCTGTGTCAGGTGGCACTACGCCTTTTGTGATTTATAAGGAATTAGCTCAGCAAAGTTTAGATTTCTCAAAAATTGATTTAATTCAAGTAGATGAGCGATATGTATCCGAAACTAATCCAGAATCCAATTGGCAACATATTGCTAATAGTTTTGAGGGAGTAGATTTTAGACAAATTATTAGATTTGAATATTCAGACCAAATTCAAAATTCATTAGCTCAAGCAGAGTCTCGGCTTCCACACAAACTCGGGCTTACTATACTTGGCATGGGAGATGATGGTCATTTTGCATCACTGTTTGCAGGGGGAGAATATTGGGATAATCCCAATTTAGATAAAGCTATTATTACCCAAGCTCCTGATAATTATCCTACTAGAGATAGATTGAGCTTGAGCCCTAAATATATCTATAATTCTGAGAAAATTATTATTCTAATCAAAGGAAAGGATAAACATGATAAGTTACAAGAATATATAAAGAATCCCATTGGGATTAAAAACTGGCCTCTAGAGTATCTGTATAATCACCCTAATTTGTCAATCTATTGTATGGTGTAGGTCAATAAATTGTAAATTATGACGTATAGGGGCTACATTATCTTACCTGAAGTCTTCCCCCGTCCCCTCCAAAACAAAAGTATGTGATGAACCATCTCCCCCAAGGGAGGACAAAATTACAACTCATAATCCTACACTTATTTAGAATAATTTGTTATAATAAAAATATAAAAAACATATAATCAATAATGTCAAAAAAATCTGAAAGATATCGATTTATAAAAGCAGTTTCTATTTTAGTTGGAACTATAATTGGGGCTGGTGTTTTAGCTATTCCTTATAGTATATATATTGCGGGGTATTGGTTGGGAATATTATACTTAATAATATTAGGTATAGCTATGATAGTTCTAAACTTGATGTTAGGTGAAGTTATTTTAAGAACGAAAAAAAACTTACATATTCCAGAAATAATCAAACTTTATTTAGGTAGGAAAGGTTACATTTTATCTTTAGTAGCAATGGCAGTATTACTTTATGGAGCAATATCAGCCTACATTAGAGGAGCGGGAGATATTCTGAATAGACTTATTCCAATGGACTCATTTAATTGGTCAGTAATATTTTTTGCAATAGGTACATATTTTATTTTAAAAGGTCTTAAGTTTGTTAGTCAATGGAATATTGTTTTTGTGTCAGGTATGGTTTTAATTGTTATTACTATCTGGTTAAGGGCCATTTATTCACAAAGTATTGATTGGACTCAATTTAATTTACAACCTACTACTTCTTTAAGGAATGCCTTTCAACCTTATGGTACTATATTATTCTCATATTTTGGGGTTATTGCTATTCCACATATCAGAACAATACTAGGTAAAAAATCAGACCAAATGGAATCGGTAATTCAATTAGGTGTTTTGATTCCAATTTTGTTATATAGTATTTTTGTATCTTTGGTTGTTGGAGTAGCAGGGCAAGACATTACCCCGTTAGCAGTTATTTCACTAGGGGATAAATTAGGGAATCAAGTTTTAATTATTACATCTATATTTGCAGTGATAGCTATGATGACATCATTTATTACTATGGGTTTATCTATGATAGAATCTTATATTAATTTTGGTAAAATCAAAAGAAGCACAGCCGTTATTTTAACAACTTTCCCACCGATGGCACTTTTATTCTTCGACTGGGCTCGGTTTAACACAATTATTCAATATGCTGGAGGCATAGGAGTGAGTGTTACTTCTATCTTAATAATACTTTCATTTTGGAAATCTAAGGTATCAGGAGAAATACCGCCTGCGTATAGCTTAGGACATTTAAAATGGGTAGGGATTGTGATGATTATTATATTTTCTTTTGGAGCTCTTAGTTTATTTATCTAAGGCCTTAATTAGGGCAATCTCATCTCTCAAATCTTTAGCTTTTTCAAAATCTAACTCTTGAGCAGCTTTATTCATCTGTTTAGTTAGTTCTTCTATCATAAATTCTCTCTCTGAAATATCTAGTGAAGCAACTTTTTGTTCTTGTAGTTCTTTTTTCTTATCCTTTACAATACTAGATCTGATGTCTTTTTTAATTCCTTCTGGTACTATATTATGCTTAGTATTATATGCTATTTGAATTTTCCTTCTACGATCGGTCTCGGCAATAGATTTTTCAATTGATTTAGTAATTTTATTAGCATATAATATAACCTTCCCATTCTTATGTCTAGCAGCTCTACCGATAGTTTGAATTAGAGAAGTTTCATTTCTCAAGAACCCTTCTTTGTCTGCATCTAAAATAGTCACTAAAGATACTTCTGGTAAATCTAACCCTTCTCGCAGTAAATTAATTCCAACTAAAACATCAAATTCCCCTTGCCTTAATTTAGTTAAAATCTCAGGTCTATCTAATGTATCAATATCCGAATGTAAATATTCAGTTTTAATCCCTTTTTCTTTTAGGAAATCAGCAATATCCTCGGCCATTCTTTTTGTTAGTGTTAGAATTAATACCCTCTCATCTTTGACAATAATATTTCCAATTTCATCAATTACATCTTGAATTTGATTATCAGTAGGTCTAATTTCAATAATAGGCTCTAATAGTCCGGTTGGACGAATAATTTGCTCGGCAATCCCTTCTGGCAATTCTTTTATGGCTTGTAATTCAGAAATAGAGTGAATAGTATTCTCTGTAGAATGTGTTAACTCATACTCTCCTGGGGTGGCTGAGACATACACAATATGAGGAATCTTTGCCTCAAACTCATAGAACTTAAGAGGTCTATTATCAGCGGCTGATGGTAATCTAAAACCAAAGTCAATCAAATTCTTTTTACGAGCGGCATCTCCATTATGCATGCCTCTAATTTGGGGTAGTGTAATGTGAGATTCATCTACTAGGGTTAGAAAATCATTATCTGCTTCTAGGAAATAATCAATTAAAGTATAAGGAGGTTCTCCCGGAGCACGTCCAGTTAAATATCTAGAATAATTTTCAATACCTTTAGTAAAACCAACTTCAGATAGCATTTCAATATCATAATTTACTCTTTCCTCAATTCTTTGAGCCT
>JBMTTF010000059.1:0-3844 GCA_049449075.1 Minisyncoccia bacterium
TGGTATGATTCTGGAGCGATGCCATTTGCAAGATTTCATTATCCATTTGAGAATAAAGAACTATTTGAGGCCAAATTCCCAGCAGAATATATTGCTGAGGGAGTAGATCAGACTAGAGGTTGGTTTTATTCATTATTAGCTTTATCTACGGCTTTATTCGATAAACCAAGTTATAAAAGTGTAATTGTAAATGGATTAGTATTGGCTGACGATGGACAAAAACTATCAAAAAGTAAGAAAAATTATGCCAATCCAATTGATTTGATTGATCAATTTGGAGCTGATGCTCTGAGGTTAAACTTTTTCTCCACTCCGATTGCAGCAGGAGAGGATACTACAGTTTCTGCCAAAACAGTTAAAATTATTACTCAAGAATACCTATTGCCACTTTGGAATATGTATAGCTTTTTGGTCACTTATGCTAATTTTGGAGATTGGAAATCTCAGGGAGGTGAGCATAATCCAGTAAATCCAAAAAACCAATGGCTATATAACAGAGTTAATCAAGCTGTGAATGAAGTCAATCAGGCACTAGATAACTATCGTATCCCTCAAGCTACTCGTGAGGTCAAGGCCTGTATGGACGATATTTCAAAATGGTATATTCGTACTGCCAGAACAGATTTTGCCAATGGAGATACAGAATTTTTGCAATCTCTATATAATAATTTTGTAAAATTAATTCATCTTTTAGCTCCTTTTGCACCGTTTATCACAGAATATCTATATCAGGAATTAGTGGTAAGTCAAAATCCTGAAGCACTAGAGTCCATTCACCTAAGTATATATCCAGAATATACAGGACAACTGGATACTAAATTATTAGAAAAAGTAGAGCAAGTTAAAGGAATATTAGAGCAAGGTTTCAAATTAAGAGAAGTCTCAGCTATTAAGGTCAGACAACCACTACAAGTCATGGGAGTAGAAGGTATAGAATTAGAGCCTTGGATGCAAGAAATTATCAAGACAGAAATTAATGTCAAAGAAATCTCATCTCAAAAAGTCTCAGATAATATAATTGAATATCAGGGACTTACCTTGAGCTTAGATGACACTATCACTCCAGAACTAAAAGAAGAAGGACTAGTCCGAGAATTAATCCGAAACTTACAAATTACCCGTAAAAACTCCAAATTGTCAAAAGAGCAAAATATCAAGCTCACTATACAAGCCTCAGAGGAAATACAAACTTTAATCCAAAAACACCAAGATACAATCAGCCAACCAGTCGGAGTAGTAGAATGGGGATTCCAAATACTAGAAGGAGCAGATCAAACCCAAACATTCAAATTAGAACAAGAACAAATCTCAGTTCAGATTACAGTTTTGGAATAAAGATTGTTGTCCTCCCTTGGGGGAGGTGGTATCGTAGGTGACGGAGGAGGACATTTGCTATTGCTGAGTTAGGAGTGAGCTAAATTCCCCTCTTGAGGGGTGGCAGGCTTGCCTGACGGGGTGGAAATAACTCACAACTCACAATTCATAACTAATAACTTATAATTCATACTTTTCTTAATTTATGCTATTATAAATATAATAATATTAAATTCAATAATGTCAGATTACAATCAAGATAATATAGATGTTTATCAGACAAGAGAATTAGATTGGCGAAATGGATCTATAGTGTATCAAGTTATTGTTGATAGATTTGCTCCTAGTTTGAATTTAGAAGCTAAAAAAGACTTATATTCAACTCCTAGAATTCTTAAAAATTGGAATGAGAAACCACGAGCAGGGGAGTATATTGAGGAGTTAAATGTTTATAGTCAAGAACTGGAATTTTGGGGAGGGGATTTAGAAAGTTTAATTAGTAAATTAGATTATATACAGAGTTTGGGTATTGAGATTTTGTATTTAAGTCCGATTCAGTTAGGTTTTACGAATCATAAATATGATTGTTTAGACTTTAAGCAAATTTCTCCAGAGCTTGGTTCTAGAGAAGACTTGAGAAAATTAGCTGAGAATCTACATAAGCGAGGTATGAAATTAATTCTAGATGGGGTCTTTAATCATATTGGACGAAACTCTACTCAGTTTCAAGATGCAATGCATAATCCTAATAGTATTTGGAGGGACTGGTTTTATTTTGATGAAAATCTACCAGGAGGAGCTTGTACTTGGAGAGGGCAATTGAATTTACCAGAATTAAATTTAGAAAATCCCGCAGTTCAGGAATATTTATGGCAGGCTAAAAATTCAGTGGTCAAAACTTATTTACAAGATGGGGTGGATGGTTGGAGACTCGACACGGCTTATGATTTGGGTCATTATT
This sequence comes from Minisyncoccia bacterium, assembly GCA_049449075.1. Taxonomy (GTDB): domain Bacteria; phylum Patescibacteriota; class Minisyncoccia; order SW-4-49-11; family SW-4-49-11; genus CALRBF01. The sequence goes on from JBMTTF010000059.1 coordinate 2,276, forward strand.
TCCTCTCTGAATTAACCCAAGCTACTCATCAAGAGAAGTCAGATTCTCTAGTTGTGGGTGAGATTATAAATTATCCAGCTGGTTGGATGCCAGCTATGGATGGAGTGGTAAATTATCATTTTAGGAGTCTGATTATTTTACTGATAGAAGAGCAGATTAAGGTCGAGACAATGGCTTCTATGCTTAACCATACAATTGTAGATATTGGCATAGAGCCTCTATTAAAAAGTTGGACATTCCTGGACAATCACGATTTACAAAGATTAGCTACTAGAGTCAAAAATCCTATCAAAAGAAAATTAGCTCAGGTTTTACAATTTACTCTTCCAGGTTCTCCTAATATTTATTATGGGAGTGAAGTCGGGATGACTGGTAGTTGGGATCCGGAGCAAAGAGCCCCCATGGACTGGGGTCAAGTTAATGATAATAATTCAGATTTAATTTGGACTAAAGAATTAGTCAATTTGAGAAAAAAACATCGAGCTTTGCGAGTAGGGAATTTTAGAATAGCTCCAGCTCATCGATTATTAGCTTTTGAGAGATATACCAATCAAGTGAGGGATACAGTTTTGGTAATTGTGAATCCAAGTAATGAGACTATAACCGAGCATATACAGTGGCGAAACGGCTCTATTACTGAGGTAGCTGTGCTCAAAGATTTATTACAGCCAATAGCTGGTGAGACATTAGAACCTATAGGAGGTTATGCTGGTTTATTGGAGATAACTTTGCCTCCCAATAGTGTGAGAGTCTTAGCTCCTGATATTGATCCCAAAGAAGGCTATTCTCTATATAAAAGGGTTGGTTAAGATAATTAAGATTAAAGCTGGAATAATAGATTAAAATTTCTTTATAACTTACTCCTTTTCCCAGCTATAAGTATGTCTATAGAATGCATAAAATATGTGCCTGGATGCCATAATTTTAATTAGCCTAGTTTTAAAATTTATGGTATAATAAGGTATGAAATAAGATATTAATGTTTATGATAAAATCTCCTAAAAAAATTCTAATTTTATCTTGGGAAATACTACCCTTGATGGAAGGTGGATTGGGAGTTTTGGTAAGAAGCCTAGTGGATGAACTTAGGAATCAAGAGGCTAAAGTTACAGTTTTAGTCACTCATAATACTGACCACATAGATGATGTTATTTCATTGGAGTCAAGTGTTAAAAAATATGCAAAAACAGACAATCCCATCCCTGGCTTAGAAGATTTTACTCTGACTGAATTTGTTCCTAAGGGTAAGAAAAAACATACTAGATGGCCATTATTATATAGTAAGGGGAACAATAAAAAAGAAAGTCTATACCCAAATCATGCACCAATTTTGACTAGAGCTTATGCCTATGCTGTGTATGAATGGTTGCAAAAAAATGGACAAGACTTTGATGTAATTTATGGGATGGATTGGATGGCTATCCCTACACATTTCCTACTTTTATATCATAATATTACTACTCCGTTTTATTATCATATTAACTCCACAGAAGTAGATAGATCAGGAGGCCATATTCATAACAATGATCATACAGCCAAGGCTTTATATGAATTAGAGAAAAAAGGTTT
>JBMTTF010000060.1:0-3801 GCA_049449075.1 Minisyncoccia bacterium
GAATGTCCCATAATGATTATATTACTAGGATTAATTCCTTTGGTATTTACCAAATTATCATAAGTCAATAAAGCAGCCTCATATACTCCTTCAGTATCAGGATTACCTTCAGACTCATGATATCCAGGATAAGCTGGGGATACTACTGTCCCATATTTTTTTAAGTCTACAAAAAAGTCATTAATCCTACCGGAATTACCATGTAAATAAAGTATAACTTTATTAGATTGGGGATTATCAAATGTCCATACAGATATAGCTCTATCTTTAGAGTCTCTTAGAAAGTCTAAATTATATCCAAAATTAGGGACAGGAGCCCAACTAACTTTATTATCAAAGATCAAAGCAGTAGATTGACTAGTTAAGTATAAAGAAGCCAATAGCCATAGCAAGACTATGGCTATTGGAACTCCTAATATAACTTTTAATTTGCCATATTTAGAGTTATTCATATATTTTTGTTTAATTACTCTGTTACAGGAGCTTGAGGATTTTTTTGAGATTCCTCTAGAAGTTCATTATATTTATTAATATTTATATAATATAAAATATGAAATACAAGAATCACAACGCTTGGTAATAACCATCCAGCTTGGAAAATAAATGTTCTCAATCCAGCTGTAGGGTTAAATAACATATCAGTTAATATATTAGATGTTGTTGGAAATAAGTAATAAACTATTGTAATTCCTATGAAAAAAGGAATATTTCTAATAGGTTTTAACTTTTTAATTCTAGTAGGTACATTAGATGCCCAAAATAGCAAAACAATACCTAAGGTTAATGCTAAGATAGAGGTAGCAAGATTAAAGAACCAGGACAACAGAAGATTAGTATTTTCAGTTGTCCCTGAGTATCCAAATTCTGCATATTGCCTTAGAGCATCAAAACCATTAAATACCGCCCAACCAACTACCCATAACAGAAAGAAGGTACGGAAAGCTGACTCAAATCTTGGACTAAATTCATCAAACATAATTTTAATGTTAATTTTTTATAATAGGACTATTTTTAGTATAAAGTATATTTATTTAGGTGTCAAGGTTAATAATTACAGAGGTCCAGAGTCTGCTACTATACTCTTATCAATCTCACTATTTGGTGCAGATATACGGATATTATTATCCCCATTTAGATTTATTATTATAGAGTAGTCAGAACATCCATTTGTTTTGGACATCGGATCCGATGGTATGGTATAATTTAAATTTTTTAAAGCCATATATATATCTTTTTCTTCAGTACCAGTAATAGAATTAATGCAACGTCCAGAACCATAAACACGTATGTTCCTAGGAAACACATCATTTTTTTTGAAAATTATAGATTCGCTATCTTGTTCTCTTAACTGTAATATTTTTTCTAAAATTAAATTTACATCAGCACGTCTTTTTGCATCCCTACTTTCAGGTGTTGAATCTTTGGGCAAACTATTATCATATGAGTTATTGAGGCTATTTGTTTTATTGAAGTTTAGTGTACTAAATGAAACCTCATTACCATATATAATACCATAATCAGTTATTGCGTAGGCTCTCACATAATACTTTGTTTCAGGTGCTAAGTCGTCAATTATTCCAACATTGCCATTTTTATCTAATGCTATATAATTACCAACATTTCTATAAGAATCATAGCTATAGCCGGTGAATATTTCATAAATAGGATTAGAATTACTAACTCTAGTCTGAATTTCTGGATTGGATGCGGTTCCATATACAAATCCTTTTTCATTAATCTTATTACTATCTCCCTCTACACTTAAATTAAAGGTAGCTTGATCACTTTTAATATTAGTAGCTTCAGAAACAGTTAATTTAATATCAGGACGGTTTGTAGTTAACACTATCCCTACAATGAGCATTGTCCCAAATATGAATAACACAGGTATAAGAATCAAAGCTATAACTAAAGGAGTATTATTGGACTTAGATGATTTTTTATTTATATCCATAAGATTTAATTATTTATTAATTTCACATATTAATAATATACCATACATAATAAACTTTTGTCTAATCGAAATATAGATTGATATATTAATCAAATTATTAACCTATATCTTATTGTATAATATTATAAAAGTGAAGCAATAGCAGTAGCAGTGGCATGTATAGATTGTTATTAATTTTAAGTATAGTTTTAGATAGCTACTTACAAAAATACCCCGCAGCATACGGGGTATATAGTTATATAGATCTGATTATCTAGTAGAATCACACAGTTCTTCTCTCCATGTTTTTATTTCCTCTTTTCTTACATAAATTGGAAATTTACCATCAGGATATGGGACTCCTAATATTGCGGTTTTCCATTTATTTAATTCTCTTGCTAAGGTCTTGTGAGTTGTTGTTAGTAAATGTACATAGCCATCAGGAATAGATGTCATTAATAGGATTTATTGACAACCCTTATAAAATATCATATCTAAAAAATAATTTCAACATTATCTTAAAACTCGCCGGAGATGAGCGGGGATATGGACTAGAATTTCATAAGGAATAGTATTGCAGGTTTTAGCAATATTGCTAACTGAAATAGGGGAGACATTGTCATTACTAATTATAGTGACAGTGTCTCCTAATTTTATTTCTGGCACATCCGAGACATCTATTGTGGTAATATTCATACTGATTCTACCAATAATAGGGCAGAGTGTTCCATTAACCTCCACTTGCCCCTTATTAGATAATCTGCGGTCTATTCCTTCAGCATATCCAGCTGGGATAGTGGCTATTAGCATATCCCGAGGGGCAATAAAAGTATCATTATAGCCAACTGTATCACCTTTAGAAATGTTTTTGACACCACTGATAATAGTCTGCATACTAAGAGCTGGTTTTAAGTTAACTTTAGAATTTTCTATTATGCTAATACCATATAGCCCTAGTCCTAACCGAGCTAGATTATGAGTATTCTTAGATTTAGTATGAAGTACCCCAGCAGTAGCTGAGATATGAGTATAAGTAATATGGGGAAATTCTTGATTTAATTTTTCTTGGATTTGATCCCATTGGTCTAATTGCTTTTTGACAGATTTGCTATGAGTAGTGTCTGCATCAGCTAGGTGAGAAGCAACACCTACTAGGTCTAGATTACTATTACTATGTAGGATTTGGATTCCCTGCTCTAATTGAGAGATTAGTAATCCTTGCCTATGCATACCAGTATCAATTTTGAGATGAAGATTTAATTTTCTCTGAGATCCAGCTAATTGCTGTAATTGCTCTAGGCTCGTAATGCAAAAGCTAATTCCAGCTAATCTAGACTTTAGCATAATCTGAGGCTCTACATAACCAATAACGAGAATCTGGCTCTTAATATTATTGTCTCGCAACAATTTCGCCTCATAATAAGAATCTACAATCAAAAAAGGAAGTCTCTGAGAGTCTAAAATCCTCGCTACAGGTACCAAACCATGCCCATAAGCATTGCTTTTGAGTACGGGGGTAAATTCTAACTCAGGATAAGCCTGTCTGTAAGCTGCCAGATTATCCCAAATAGCCCTTTTATCAACATAAATAGTAATCAAAGAGGGGAGATTAACGCCTAAAATCCTAGATTTAACTTTTCGAAGCAATGCCCAGAAATTCATAAGAATTATCAATATATATAATATTAGTATAAACTTTTTACTAAAATATGCAATAAAGCAATAAGTTTTGTGTCACTACTACTTGACAAAAATAAGATTTTGTGGTATATATAATACTGTCAACTTGTTCTTTTTTGAATGTCTGACATTTCGTTTAATGTTCTTCCCTCAGCTTCCCCTTCTAAAGGGGAAGCTGAGCTTCCTCC
>JBMTTF010000061.1:0-3771 GCA_049449075.1 Minisyncoccia bacterium
ATTTGACTCAAAAATAAGGCATATAAAGGAATTCCTTCTATACCCATCTGCTCTAGATTTTTAAGAGTGGAAAGAAATTGACCATAATTTTTCTTATATATATAATCTGCTAATGAAAAAACACTAGCATTATTTTCTTGTGTTAATATCACTTTTATCATTGATACCGTTATATTTGGCGTTCCTCCATAATAATTATATATTTGATTAAATATAGATTCTATTTTATAAAAATCTATCTTGAAACTGGCTTTTTTAGACTTAGAATTGCTACCACTTTTTTCTTGAGAATGTTTGTATTGATTCTTCTGATAATCAACTAAATGCATGATTGCATCTTTTCCTATATCTATGCCCTGTTCTAAACCTATCTGATGTATATATGATATGGCTTTTGATTCTGAAAGATAATCATATTGAGTTTGTTTAGCTTGTATATCATGCAGCTCCTTAGTTAATGGATGAGTTTTAGGAATATTATCTGTATTATAAAACAAAATGATTATGTCATTATTGTCTTTTAAGTTTTTTAGTGTTTTTTTGATTTTTGGATATAGTATTTTAGGTAGAGATATTAAGTCTTTAATAATAATTAGTCTTTTTTCTACAAATAGAGAACTAGTATTAAAGCTTTGTTTTAATTTAGATAATAAAGTATAATCTGTATCTGGTAATTCAATATTACTAAAGTCAAATACCTCTTGTTTGGCTTGTTTTTTTAATCCAAGTTGTTGAATAGATTGTAGTTTTTCTCTAGAGCGATAAGTATCTGGTCCCGAAATTGATATGATCATATTAACTTATCTATAATAGACTATGTTTTCTAATTTAGCTCCCATTTTAGATTTTGATTTGGTTCAATTACTTGGATAAAGGTCTGTCCTGGTACTAATAAAATCTCTTGTCCATCTTCACCATAAAATCTTAAAGTGTCTTTAAATCCTTCTTTTTTCCAAGTTATATTTTTTTCTTGTCCATTATGATAAACTTTACCTTCTCCTTTGCCATAAATCGTAACTTCATTGTATTGTCCTTCAATTTGTCTTGATGAAGCTCTCATTACAACAATGTTTTTGGCTTTAATTTCAGAATCATTATTTCCTCTATCTACATCTTTTTGTCCTGCCCAGTATCTAGTATAGCTATTATCTTCTGTATTATATTCCCAACTTGTAGCAAATACTCCACCAAAACCTACATACAATTTACCATTTTTAGAATCTTGCCTTTCAGCTTCACTAGTCTTTGTACTTTGAAATTTATAACCTTCAAGATTTGTTTCTAAAGCATATTCTCTTTTTTTGGATAACTCAATAACTTTTGGTAATGATGCAAAACCATTATGTGGGGCTGGGACTGTACTTTTTCTAAAAAATGGACCGCTGGAGGAAATGGCATCAATATCTGGTACTTTTCCTAAATCTTCTCCTGTATATCTTTTACCTGTTTTAAGCTCATCAAGAGCAAAGTGAGAGCCTCCCCAATGCACATAAATCGCATCCCAACCTCTGACTAAGCTAATATAATCATGTCTAGCACTTCGAATTGAACCAACTTCATCTGGCAAATTACATACAAAAACACCCATTAATCTAGTAACGCTACCGGTGATGACCGGCATCTCTACTACAATTTCAGCCTGACTTAGTCCTGAGAGTGGCCTTGCTACATTATCTCCAGCCATCATTACTGCTATTGGTCTTTGTTTATAGCTATCACATTGCACCCCTGTGAGAGGACTAGCATTAGTTATTTTTTCTTCACTAACTTCAATCAAGCCTACCTCTTCATCGACATTTTCTTTTTCTTCTTTAACTTCTTTATTAGTCTCAGAATTGTTACTCACCCCTATAAAAGCATATGTCCCCAATCCTATAATTCCAATTATAAAAAAAAATAAGGTTATTACTATATACTTTTCTTTTTTAGTGAGAGTAGCCCATCTTTTTAAAAACGTTTTCATACTATTCAGTTAGTTTATTAATTTTAGCAACTATCTCAGTGGGAGAATAATGTGATTTTACAATATAATCAACAGCTCCTAATTTAAAACACTCAGTAATTTTTTCTTGTTCACTCAAATTACTCATAACAATAATTTTAGGGTTGTAATTAGCTGATTTTTTAGCACGAAACTCAGACAATATTGCAAGACCTACTTTATGTGGGATCATTAAATCTAACAATACTATATTATATTTCTCAGATAGCAGTTTATCAAGACCTTCTTGTCCATCTGAAGACTCTGTGACTTTATACTTATATTGTCTTAATTTCATACCTACTAATTCTCTGACGAAAATATCATCTTCTATAATTAATATCTCTTTTTTATTTTGTTTGATCATATTATATTAATTTATTGATAATTTTATTATACCATGTTTTATAAAAAATACTATAGTTAATATGTTTAAAACTACACGCTTATTAAGTTTGTTTAAGTTAAAAAACCTTCCTTATATTTGGAAGGTTTGAGTAGGTTTATTTAATGAGAGTCTAACTTTAAAAGTATATTGTCTACTGTATTAGCAATTAGTTCTAGGTTCTTAGAGCTTGCCAATATTAAGATAATTGGGGTTGCAAAGCTCAACATTGGGATGTTTTGAGCTTTTAATATTTCTCTAATAACCCAGCCTCTCGTTTGCTCATCAATGTTCAAAAGACTGTGAGCTGTTTTTTTGATATTTAATAAGGCGATACAAGTTTTTTCTTTATTATTAGTCAATGGATTAATCGTCTCTTTATGACGAGGCTAAAATACTTATTTTATATATCATATAATATATTTTTTAGCAAATTGAGACTCTCTTATAATTTATAATATTTCTAATTGTAATACTTTTATTTAATGTTATACTAATAGAATATGAAGTTTAAAATATCATCTCATTATATTCCAAAAGGAGATCAGCCTGGGGCAATTGATAAATTAAGTAAAGGCCTATCTCAAGGTAAGGAACACCAAACATTACTTGGAGTAACTGGCTCTGGGAAGACATTTACTATGGCTCACTTGATTGAAAAATATCAAAAACCCACTCTTATTATTTCCCATAATAAAACACTAGCGGCTCAGCTATATCAGGAGTTTAGAGACTTTTTCCCAGAGAATAATGTACATTATTTTGTTTCTTATTACGATTATTATCAGCCAGAGAGCTATTTACCATCATCTGATACTTATATTGAAAAAGAGTCTATGACTAATGCTCAGGTAGAGAGACTGCGCCATGCTGCCACTCAAAGTCTTCTATCTAATCCTGATACCATTATAATTTCATCCGTATCTTGTATATATGGTATTGGATCTCCAGAAGATTATGGTAATTTATCTTTGATAATAGAAGTGGGTCAAAAGATTCTAAGAGATGATTTTATAAGAAGCCTTATTGCGATTCAATATAGTCGTAATGATATTGATTTTAAGCCTGGTTGTTTTAGAATCAAGGGTGATGTGGTAGAAATTCACGAACCGGGAGAAAAACGATTGATAAAAATTAGTTTTTGGGGAGATGTTATTGAGACCATTTCTTATAATGAATATCAGGATTCTATTTTGGAACAATTACCAGCTAAATATATGGACGGTTATAGAGTCTTTCCTGCTACTCATTGGATTTCTACAAGGAGCAAGGTTGATAATATGATTCCTTTGATTAAAGATGAAATGTCTCAGAGAGTAGAGTTTTTTAAGAAATATAATAAATTAGTAGAGGCTCAAAGAATTGAGGAAAGAGTAAATTATGATATTGAAATGCTATCTGAAGT
>JBMTTF010000062.1:0-3527 GCA_049449075.1 Minisyncoccia bacterium
ATTTTTCTGCTTCTGGGAGGTCTAGGTTGAGGTCTTGTTTATCTATATTAGGATCTTGAATTTCTAATTCTGTATCTTGAGTATAGGTAATTCCATTATAATTACATCTAGCTGGTATAACTTGTAGCACAACTCCACCATTAGCCTCAACACAAGAATCAAAATCTGTTACTTTAGGCTTAGGATTTTCTAACGCTATGAAGTATACATATAAAGCTCCTATAGCGAGGAATACTATTATCCCTAAAGGAAATATTAATTTTGGATTTTTATTTAACCAATTTTTCATATATTTAATTTAATTATTATTTACCGTGACATTTTTTATACTTTTTACCACTACCACAAGGACAAGGATCATTCCGGCCTACTCGAGGGACAGATTCTCCCATGGGGCTTGGAGAAACTATATTCTGAGCTATTTGAGGATTTGGCTCAATTCTCAAAATAGTATTGATATAATTGGTTTGAATAGAGGTTAATAATTTTTCAAATAGCATAAAAGCTTCATTTTTATACTCAATCAAAGGGTCTCTCTGAGCATAACCTCTCAATCTAATACCTGTTTTTAGATAATCTATAATCTCTAAGTGGTCCATCCACAGATTATCTAAAGTCTGAATATAAACAGAATTCATAATAGATTGGTATTGCTCCTCTGAAATAGAGCTGAATCTTTTTTGCAATATATCCTTTATAGTCTTGACTAAATAATCAGTAATATCTTCTTTTTTCTTATCTACAATTCCTTCTTGATCTTTAATTTGTTCTAAATTTGTTGCAAAATCTAATTTACTACCAATAAGTCCGTTGATATCTTCTTTTATAGCTTTCAGATCCCATTCTCTAACACTTTCATTGGCAGTATAAAAAGAAACAATTTTATATACACTTTCCTTAATTAACTCAGTAGTTTGGGATTGAATATCTGTTTTTTCCATTAATATATCTTGTCTTTTTCGATATACAATTCCTCTTTGCTTGTTTAATACATCATCATATTCTAATAAATGCTTACGGGAATCAAAGTGAAATCCCTCAATTTTGGTTTGAGCTCCTTCTATAGACTTTGCAATCAACACATTCTCAATTGGCTCATCTTCTGGAAAATTAAATCTATCCATCAAAGACTTGATTTTCTCACCACCAAAAATTCTCATAATTTCATCATCTAGTGAAAGATAAAATTGAGTTACACCATGTTCTCCCTGTCTACCAGATCTTCCTCGAAGCTGATTGTCTATTCGTCTTGCCTCATGCCTTTCAGTACCGATTACATATAATCCACCCAAACTTAGAATTTCATTTTTTTCCTCATCAGTAGCATTAGCTCCACCCAATTTTATATCTACTCCTCTCCCTGCCATATTGGTGGCAATAGTTATAGCTCCTTTTTTACCAGCATCAGCAATAATAAGACCTTCTGCCTCATGCTGTTTAGCATTAAGAATTGTATATTTCAGTCCAAATTTATCAAAAACCTTACCTAAAGCCTCACTCTTTTCAATCGAAGCTGTCCCCAATAGCACTGGTTGGCCTTGTTGAGATACTTCCTTTATTTTTTTAGCAATAGCTGTAAACTTAGCTTTCTCATTTTTATAAATTACATCAGCTAGATCAATTCTTTTAATTTTTATATTAGTTGGCATAATCACCACATCCAAATCATATACCTTATGAAACTCTTCGGCACTAGTCACAGCCGTTCCTGTCATACCAGCTAATTTATCATACATACGAAAATAATTTTGCAAAGTAATCGAGGCTAAAGTCTTAGATTCCTGTTGAATCATCACCCCTTCTTTTGCCTCAATAGCTTGGTGCAAACCTTCGGAATATCTTCTACCAGGAGTTAATCTACCAGTGAATTGGTCTACAATAATAATTTCACCATCTTTGACTACATATTCCTTATCTAAATTGAATAGAGCTTGAGCCTTCAAGGCCTGCTCGAGATGATGCACAAAAGAAATACCTTTCTCCTCATAAATATTACTAATATTGAGAGACTTTTCTACTTTGTCAATCCCAGATTCAGTAATATTCACCGTTCGCATTTTCTCATCTATAATATAGTCAGTCTCTGGCTTGAGAGTAGGGACAATAGAAGCAAAAGTTTTATATAAAGCAGGAGAGTCAGTATCAGGCCTAGAGATAATCAGTGGAGTTCTAGCCTCATCAATCAAAACACTATCCACCTCATCCACGATAGCAAAATAATACTCTCTTTGCACCATATTGGACTTGGAAGTCGCCATATTATCCCTTAGATAATCAAAACCAAATTCATTATTGGTCCCATAAGTAATATCAGCTTCATAAGCTTCTTTACGAGATGCTGAACTCAAAAACTCAGCCTCCACCTCATAAGAACCTTTTTCATCTCTTTCTCTATCTTCCTCTGGAACTTCTCTATACAAATAAGACCCTTCGGCAGTTACAATTCCTAGAGAAAGCCCTAGAAAATTATAAATCTGCCCCATCCAGACCGCATCTCTTTTGGCAAGATAGTCGTTCACCGTCACCACATGCACTCCCCTACCCGTCAGAGCATTCAATACTGTTGGTAAGGTTGCTACCAGAGTTTTACCCTCTCCAGTTCTCATCTCAGCAATTTTGCCCTGATGCAAAACAATACCTCCAATCAACTGCACATCAAAATGTCTCTGTCCTAAAGTTCTCCTAGAAGCTTCTCTAACTATTGCAAAGACTTGAGGTAACACCTCATCTAGACTAGCCCCCCGCTCCTGTATATCTGATTTGATTTGTAGAATCTCAGCTCTAATCTCATCATCAGACTTAGCCTTATAAGACTCCTCTAGAGAGTTAATATTATCTACAATAGGTTGAATTTTGGATAAAGTTCTAGCATTTGGGTCCCCAAATATTTTTTGTAAAAATGTCATATACTATATTTGCTATCGATTAATTTATTTATATAGTATACTCTTATTTTGAGGAAAGTTCAAATTTAGATATAAAAATGCTATGTAATCTTTGAGTTATTAAATATGAATAGTGAATTAATGCTAAAACGGAAAGTTCTATAGAGAATTAATATCTAATATTATCTCATGTCACAATGTGTATGATATGATTCTACCAAGACAAAAGTAAAGCCAGCGTTTCTACATGCAGTAGCAATTTGTTGTAACCCACCAGTCCCTGAGACCGCTTGCATATCTACTGCTAAACCCTGATAATGCTGACTTCCTGCTGAATGTCCAACTCCATTAGTCCAAGCTGCTGTAATATGAATAGGAATTCCCAATGAAGCCATTTCATCTTGAACCCTCTTAGTTGCAGCTGCAACTTGAGGCATTACTTTATCTGTTCTTCCTGGACCATTAGTACCATTCCAATTAGCAACTGTAACCCCCTGTGATCTAAGTGAAACACACCCATCACAATTTCTATTACCTGGAACACTAGTACCAGGAGTACTAGGAGTACCAGGAGTACTAGGAGTACCAGGAGTACCACTACCAGCTGAAGGGATACTACAATTTCCCTGTAATAATCCTGGG
>JBMTTF010000063.1:0-3513 GCA_049449075.1 Minisyncoccia bacterium
GAACAGTATCTAATAGATAATAAAGTATATCCAACAAGTATAAATGAAACAAAGAAAGATATATGTATTAGTACTAATACACCAGCAAACTGTATATCCTTAGATGAATTAGTCCCAACATATCTGTCATCAATACCAAAAGATCCAAGTGGAGGAGTGTATAAAGTATATAAGAACCCATCTAATAATAGAATAGGAGTAGAAGCTCCAGGAGTAGAATTAGGACTGAGTATAGCAGTGAATCCAATTTCTACAACAACCCCAACCCCTGAAGAGTTAATCCAAGCACAGATAACAGCAGGAACATTAGTACCGACAGCTACACAACAGTTAGTAGAAGGAAGATTAGTATATAAGAATAATGAAGGTACACAGACATATATAGATCCAGCCACAACCACAAGAACCTGTCCAACAGGATATATAGCAGTACCAGGTAATAGTATGTATGGCACCACAGACTTTTGTGTAATGAAATACGAAGCCAAGACCGGCTCCGGCACAGTAGCAGCAACAACCGCAGCAACAGGATTCCCTACAGTAAACATAAACCAAACCGATTCCATCACAGCCTGTAGTCTCAATGGAGCAGGATATGGACTCATAAATAATGCAGAATGGATGACAATAGCTCGTAATATAGAGGGACAAGGTCCAAATTGGACCGGAGGAACAGTAGGAAGTGGAGGATTATGGAGAGGACATAGTGATCAGAGTCCAGGTACAACCCTAGAAGCTAGTACCGATGATACTCTAGGTTATATAGGAACAGGTAATACCAGCCCAAGTATAGAAAAGAGAACCCATATATTAAGCAATGGACAGACAATCTGGGACTTAAGTGGAAATGTCTGGGAATGGACCAATAATAGCCTGTTTGGAAAAGATGCCCCAACAGGAAGCCCAATAGGCTTTAATTGGAGAGAATATACAGCTTTAACGAATTACGGAAGTTTAAGCTATGATCTAGTCCGACCCAGCAATAATACCTGGAATAGCACTCAAAATATGGGGAAAATATATAGTGATGGCACAAGTACCAACAATACTAATTACGGATTCATCCGTGGTGGCCGGGGTGATTCTACTGGTCCTGAAAGTGCAGGGGTCTTTTCTGTGATTCTAGATAGGACGTCTACCTCTACGTACGTCATTATTGGTTTTCGCTGTGTAGTGAGGTAATCTACCTCGGGTAGACGGTTAGTAGGTATATTAATACAATCTTTATCACTCAGCGGCTCTATTTAATCTATCCATAATAGCACTTCCCAAGCCTTTAATCTGGAAACTCTCAGCTAAGATTATATCGACTTTCTGAGAGTCAAAATAATGTAGCCCAGCATAGAGATTAGCTGAAATATTCTGATAGTTATCCTGTGATCCTAGATCAAAAGTAATTACTGTATTGGGCAGGGTATTGTAAACTTCAGTGGAGACTAGTGCTCCCACCTTTAGTTTTTGCTTGCGATAAAATTCTATTTTGTCTAAAATATTATATCCCAAAGGTACTAATTCTAGTCTTGCTTCTGGAGCATAATGTCTATACTTCATCCCTGGAGATTGGACTGGGGTTTGTTTTTGAGCAATATTTATTTGTGTACCTAAAACTTGCTCAACTTGTTCTTGAGTGATAGCTCCTTGTCTTAGAATTACAGGTGGGTTGATTAGTGTATTGATGACAGTGGACTCTAATCCAATTTCACTCGGCTCTCCTTCTACTACGAATATCCTATTATCAAAATAATCTCGTATATGCTGAGGGCTGGTAGAGCTTGGTTTACCAGAGGGGTTAACCGAAGGGGCTGCCAATGGTACTCCGCATTTAGCAATCAACTTCTGGGCAATTGGATTGCTAGGGAATCTTATAACTACGGTATCAAGGCCTGCTGTCACAATATTTGGAATAATTTTAGATTTTGGGAATACAATAGCAAGTGGTCCTGGCCAAAAATTATCTATCAACTTCTGATTAGTCTCTGAAATATTATTTACTAATTGAGCTAACATCTCAAGGGAGCTAATATGTACAATGAGTGGATTATCTGTTGGGCGATTTTTTAGCTCAAAGATTTTAGTAATAGCTTTTGGGTCAAAAGTATTAGCCCCAAGACCGTACACTGTCTCAGTGGGGAATGCAACCAAATTTCCATTTCGGATAATTTGACTTGCTTGTAATATTTGTGCCTCTAAATCTAATTGCATATATCAATTCTATAATTAAAATAGTATAATATATCTAAGTCATAATATCAATAAGATCAAAATAATGGATACAGATACTATAAGCTTACATTGCTTTAATACTTTACCTCAAATTGGTCCCAAGTCCCTAGCTAAAATTGAGCAGGCTGGACCTCATCGACTTTGGCTAAATGGAAATTTATCAGAATTTGAGACTATTCTTGGTAATAGAGTTAGATTAGATTGGTATCAAGATTTTTGCAATCTAAATCGGGCTCAATTCTTAGAGCAAGAATCATATTATCTGACCAAAGAAAATATTCAAGTTATAACCAGACAAGATAAAGACTATCCAAAAGCTCTATTGGAAATCACTACCCCGCCGACTATTCTTTATGTCAAAGGGGATATCAGTGGCTTAGAGAATGCTCTAGCTATCGTTGGTACTCGCAAATATACTCCGTATGGATCTAGAATAGCTGAGAAGTTGAGTAGAGAATTATCTGCAGCTGGTATTCCAATTGTGAGCGGACTGGCACTAGGGATAGATAGTATAGCTCATAGGGGTTGTCTTGATGGTGGGAGTAAAACTATAGCAGTATTGGGAGGTGGTATTTCATCACAAGCTTTATATCCTAAAACTAATCAGTCTTTAGCCAATGCCATTATTGCTAGTGGGGGAGCTTTGATTAGTGAGTTTCCACCCAAGAGTAAACCAAGACGAGAAAATTTTGTTTTAAGGAATCGTATAGTTAGTGGGATAACTAGAGGTATATTAGTAATAGAAGCTCCAATTAAAAGCGGTACAATGACTACAGTCAAATATGCTTTAGAACAAAATAGAGATGTTTTTGCAATCCCTGGGAATATAGATGTCAAAAATAGCGAAGGTACTAATCAGCTCATCAAACAAGGAGCTTATATAGTTACTAAAGTAGAAGATATATTAAATGTATTTGGTTTGGAGATATTTCGTAGAGAATTAGATTTAAGTCAATTTGAACCAGCACAACAATTAATTATACAACATTTAATACAAACTCCACTCAATATAGAAAAGTTAGCTCAACTTACTCAACAGGAAGTAATGGAAATAATGGCTACTTTATCTATTCTAGAATTATCTGGTGTGGTTACTCTGGGTACTCAAGGAGAGTATTCTCTGAATATAAAGATAGGGTAAGGGTGGATGGTTCTTATGACTTAATCTTTTTCCCTCCTTTTTTAATCCTCCTCGGGTGGAGTAGTCCTTATAAAGTAAACAATCCAAACTTATTCACAATAAAAACTTTGCGAAAAAAAAACAATATATGATATAATAATATATATAAT
>JBMTTF010000064.1:0-3494 GCA_049449075.1 Minisyncoccia bacterium
ATTATAAATTAAATTCTCAATTTGATGATATAAATTGTATCACAACTAAATCTTTTTTGCAAGTATTAGGCTAAAACCTTGGGGAGATTTTTTTAGTTCTTGTTCTAAACGAATATTTTCTGGTAGGGTATTTATTATATTTTGCATTTTTATAGCTGCTTGATTTGCGAAAGCTTTTTCTCTACCTCTTAAATACATATCTAATTTTACTTTATGTCCCTGTTCTAAAAATTTATAAGTTTGCTTTAGCTTTACATCCAAATCATGGGGTTCGATTTTAAATCCAATTCTTAAAGCTTTTAATTCTATCTTTTTTTGTTTTGCTTTATGAAGTCTTTGTTGTTTAGATTGAGTGTATAAAAACTTACCATAATTCATAATTTTACATACGGGAGGTTTACTATCAGGGGCAATTTCTACTAAATCTAAACTTGCCTCAAGAGCCTGCTTTAGAGCTTCTTCTAGAGATACTACTCCTATCATTTTTCCATTTACATCAACCAGTCTAACTTCGGGACTAGTAATATTAGTATTAATTCTTTGGTTTGTTTTTGTAGATTGCTTAGCTTGTTGTGACATTGAGTAATAAATTATTAATAATTTTGTGGAGATGATGGGATTTGAACCCATGTATAGCTCAGTATCTGTATACAATTACTTAGAGAAATAGGAAATTGCCTTTGAAAGATAATATATTCTTAATTAATTTCCAAAGATAGAATATATCAGAGCCATAAAAATTATTTTAGAAAGTATTCTTTATGGGAGAATATTCTCCTATCAACATGTATATGACACCAAAATTATCTTATGTTGACTCAAAGATTTTGATGGCAGTTGCTAAATTAAATAATTAGGCTACTGCATAACCGAATCCATTATAGGATCGGTTTGCAAAAGGTTTTGCATTTGGGTTTGTCATATCTTGGGTCTCGTGATAGACAAACGAGTTCTCATTGTATATAGATGCAAATGAACTAGCGAAGCAAAACATCCCCATTATAAGACTTACTTGATTCGCAGTATTCTTTGGATAGATCTCTTTTCCTCTCTATCACGAATACTATGGCGTTTATCAATCTTTTTCTTACCCTTAGCAAGGATAATTTCAAGTTTGATAATTCCATGATTTAAGTATAGCTTAATTGGGATAATTGTCAAGCCTGAAGCCGATTTTTTTGTAATCAAAGAATTGATTTCAGTTCGTTTTAATAAAATCTTACGCGGACGGTCAGTTTCATATTTAGTATCAATATGATTTTGATAATGAGGTATATTGCAATTGATCAAAAATAACTCATCATTTTTAATAGTTATATAGGCTCCTTTGAGGCTGGCTCTACCTAATTTGACCGATTTCACTTCATTCCCTAGTAACTGAAGTCCAGCTTGATAGGTGTCAAGGATTGTGTAATCAAAACTAGCTCGTATATTATTAGTTAGAATTTTCATAAATTCTTGTATAAGGTACTTTATTATATCATAAATATGGATTATTATGCTATAATAAAATATAGGATATAAATTTATATTATAATATATGCGTTTATTTATTAATGGATATTTTCTGGCTAAGCCTAAAACTGGAATGGGGCAATATCTATTACAAATTCTCCTTAATCAACAATGGGGCTTAGACTTTTTTATTTTAATCCCGGAATATCTAAAAAAAGATATTAGAGATATTCCAAAGTCTATTAGTAAGAATATACAATATATACCAATCGTGTATAAAAGAAATGATTTATTAGCTCAAATGATTTGGGAGAAATTTATTTTCCCCAAAGAGGTTCAAAAACAAAAGGCAGATATTGTCTGGAGTCCACATCCTAGTATTTCCAATATTACAAATATCAAACATATTATGACTGTGCATGATGTTATTTATTGGAGGTTGCCGGAGTATATACCTAATTGGAAAGTTAGATTATATGTAGGTCTATTAGCAAGCTCCATTCTTAAGGCAAGCCAAATTATAACAATTTCCAAATTTTCGGCTAAAGAAATTGAATCTATATTCAATATTCCGTCTAAAAATATTCCTATTATTTCCCCAGCTTCACCTAAATCTAAGCAGAAAGATATTAAATTTACTATAAATGGACAATATATTTTCTATGAAGGAGGGTTGGATATTAGAAAAAATGTCCCTAAATTAATTCAAGCTTTTAGTTTAATAGCTAATAAATATAAAAATTTAAATTTATATATTGCGGGTAAGTATTTTGATAGCCCAATCATTCCTAATATTCCAGCTTTAGTCAAGCAATATAATTTACAAGATAGGGTTAAGTTATTAGGTTATATCTCAGATGAAGATATGATAAATTATATAAAAAATGCTCAAGCACTAGTCTATCCATCTTTATACGAAGGTTTTGGTATACCAATCTTGGAGGGGTTGAGTTTGGGTACTCCAGTTATCACCTCTAATATAGGGGCAATGAAAGAGGTTAGTGCTGATTCCGCAATAACGGTTAATCCAAATTCTGCAAAGTCAATCTCTCAGGGTATAGAAACATTACTAAATGACGATTTATTGAGGCAGTCTATAGTTCATAAGGGCTTTGAAAGAGTAAAATATTTTAATTGGGCTAAAAGTGCTTTGCAATTAGAGTTAATATTCAATAAATAAACTATCTAGATTAAATTAATGTAAACTCAATGAAAATATGACTTTTGTATACTGATATATTATCTATCTATTTTACACTTTATTTAATATAATAACTTTAAAGTGAGATTGTGGGCTATGCTTTGATTCTTTCTAATGTACTATAAAACTAAAAAATATCAATTTATTACGAATATGTGTATAGATATAATTTGACAAGCAATCAGGTGGTGGTATAATAATCAAATGAATAGAAAATATAATATAATCAAAATTATAAACAATAAATAATAAAGTATGAATATAAGAATACAAAAAGGATTTACCTTATTAGAGATACTGCTAGTAATAGCAATATTGGGCATCTTAGCATTGATGATACTGGTAGCAATTAGACCTAATAGGCAGCTATCACAAGTAACCAATGCTCGGAGGAATGCAGATATAAATACAATATACAGTGCACTAGAACAATATTTTTCAGATAACCTGCAATATCCTGCAGGATTAACAACAGAAAAGCAAGATATATGTAATGGCAGCACAGTTATTAATAATTGTGTAGATTTAAGTAGCTTAGTCCCAATATATTTAGTAGCGATACCAGTAGATCCAAGCGGAGAAGCATATCAGATATATATAAATCCAGGTAATAATAAAATAGGGATAGAAGCAGGGAATAATGAATTAGGACAAATTATAGCTATTAACCCAATTTCTACAAGCCCAACCACAACACCAACACCAACCCCAGGTCCAACACCAACGCCAACCCCAGGTCCAACCTCAACGCCAACCCCAGGTCCAACCTCAACCCCTGAAGAGTTAATCCAAGCAGAAATAGCAGCAGGAACATTAGTACCGACAGGTACACAACAAC
>JBMTTF010000065.1:0-3472 GCA_049449075.1 Minisyncoccia bacterium
CTAATTCTAGAATTTTAGATTCATTAAAGGCCATATCATTTTTTGCTTCATGATACTCACCATTTTCTTTTAAATCACCTTGTTCTTTGGCAGATTTGATTTTTTCGATAATGTCTTTACGTCTCAAAATAAGAGCTTCAAGTTCTACTTGTGCCTTTTCAAGACCAGATTTTGTCATATGATATTTCTTCATAATTAGATATATTATAGTTAATAAAATAAAGTAAATACTTGTATTTTATATTGAGCTTAATTCTGGTTGATGTGATTTGATATTCACTTTTACTGTGAATGGAGTATACTATATATATGTATATTTTGCAAGTAGTCCCCCTTATCAAACTTCCTGGGCAGATGAGCCACACTCTGACATACTATTCATCCGAAGAGATACTTCCGGGCAGCCTTGTCATAGTTGAAGTTCGTACAACATATATTACATCAATTATTATCTTTTGTCAAGAGTTGACAAAAGATAGACAAAATATTCGTAAATTTGCTAGTTTTAGTCCTAAACCTATAGAAAAAAGTTTTTCTAATACCCCTCTTTTAACAAGTAATCAGTTAGAGTTAGCTCAGTGGATTAGTGCTTATTATGCTCATTCTTTGGGTAATATTATGAAGTGGTTTTTGCCTAGATTATCAAATAAAATAAAACGATATCCCAAAATACTAGAATCGCCCTCAGATAATCTGAAACTTGGGGAGAAGTATATACCTAAATTAATCATTTATCCTACTCCTGATAGATTAAACCATTATCATAAAGTGATCAATCAAACTCAAGGACAAATTCTAATATTAGCCCCAGATAATATTAGTCTTGAGACAATAGCCCAAGCATTAAGTGCTCATAATCTAGTTACTATTAGCTCTCAGCTTAAGACCAGTGAATTTAGAAAAATATGGATACAAATAAAGTCTGGTGAAGCAAAATTAATTCTAGGTACTAGAAGTAGCTTATTCCTCCCATTTCAACATTTAGAACATATTATTATAGAAGATGAGTCATCTGAAGCTTACTATTCTTTTGAAACTAAACCACATTATCAGACTACTAAGATTGCAGTTAAATTAGCCAAATTACATCAAGCTACTTTAACTTTAGCCTCTAATCTACCTAGTATAAATAGTTTAGATATTTTAGAAAAAAATAAACTAACTCTACCAGCTGAATTTTATCCTGCTAATAATAATTTGAAAACTGAATTAATAGAAATGCCCATAGAATTTTATAAAGGTAATAAAGAATTATTGTCAATTCCAGCTCAAAAGGCTATCCGCAAAGCTATTCAAAAAAATCAATCTATCATCATATATATCAATCGGCGTGGGGAATCATTATATATGTCTTGCAGGGATTGTGGGTATCATTTGAGAGACCCTAAGTCTGGCAATCTACTTACAGTCCATAGAGTAGATACTTTATCCAAAACAATCCCCAATTATACTGAAAGTAAAATTTTGATGTCTCATACTTCTCGTAAATGGTTCAAGATGATACACAAATGCCCTCAATGCAAATCTGATAACCTTAAACAAGGTGGTATAGGTATACAAAAAATACAATCTCTTGTTCAAGAATTATACCCCCAAACTCCAAATTTTATCCTATCTAGTGATACTGCCTCTGATGTTAACACACAAAAAGATATAATAAATAAATATATACATACGAGTCCAGCCATATTACTAAGTACTAGTATGATTCATAAATTTTTAGATATTATCCCTAAAACTCTAACTATAATCCCCTCTGCAGAATCTTTGATTAATTTCCCAGATTATACTATTAGAGAAAAATCCATTCAAGTACTCACTGAACTAATCCACAATAGCCATAAAACTGTAATTCAAACCTTCACCACTTGGAATAGAGAAGAAGAATTACCAACACATATTTATAATATTATCAATCGCCCCATAGCCGAACTATGGCAACAAGAATATAATAATAGGAAATTATATCAATACCCTCCACATTATGAAATTATCGCTATTCATTCTCAACATAGCAAGAGACAATTATCATTAGATCAGGCTTTAAGAATTAAAACCGTTCTTAATAATATTGATATCAAAGCCTTGGGACCTCTAGAAAAGTATCTTGCTAAAGGTAAAGGAATATACAAATTTACTCTAGTTATACAAGCCACTCCCAATCAAGCTAAGAGCATCAAAACTAAATTAGTACCAATCTTAGAAAGAGGTCAGGATATTGAAATAAACCCTCAGAATTTATTGTAAAGTAAAGTATAACTTTGTAGAATCAATATATTAGCCAACATTGAATAGATAGCTCTGAAATTTTTCTCTTTGTATTTTATATTACTACCCCAAGTTTTTGTAAAATTGGGTATGAATATAGGATTTATAAATTGAATAGAATAAACTGAAATCCTCTCACTGTCATCCCAAGGCTGACTAACGCACTACGCAGCGGAAGCCAAGGTCACGACCAAAAGAGTTAGGAGTACTAGCTAGATGCAAACGAAAGATCCCTACATAATTTGAATATATCCAATTACCACCGCGGCGAAAAGAAAATGTAGTTGTTCCTGTTGTTGTTCCTGCATAGTATTGCCCCATATTCTGAGTCCCATTCCATGCTGGATTACTTGGTCTGGTTAAATCATAGCTTAGTGTTCCATATCCTGTCATAGTTGTAAATTCACCATTTCCTGGTGCTTCTGTTGGTTTATCTTGCCCTAATATAGTATTATTTGTGTGTTCATATAAATTACCCCCTAAATCCCATATAACCCCTCCGTTACTTAAGGTTAGAGTTCTTCTTTCTATGCTAAATCCACTCTGTCCTGTTCCTATATATCCATCATTATCTACTCCTGCTTCTAGTGCATTTGCTGGGCTATTATCGCTATGTCCTCTATATAATCCTCCTGTCCCTATTGCTGTAGAGGCTGCTGTGCCTGTAGTCCAATTACTTAATTGCCCCTCTATATTACGGGCTATGGTCATCCATTCGGCATTGGTGATTAAAGCACCTCCTGACACTGTATTCTGATTGGCACAATAGTCAATTGCTGTTATTTGACTTATATTTGCTATTGGATATCCACTTGCTACACTAGCTATTGCTCTTCCATTTGCTGCTGTAGTGGCTGTGGTATCATTGGCTATGGTATTTTTCCCTGTATTTGGAGTTGTGAGTCCCACTGTTGGAGCACTGATTGCTACTGCCTTCATTTCATATTTGGCTACACAAAAGTCACTAGTTCCATACATACTATTACCTGGTACTGCTATATATCCTGTTGGACAGGTTCTTGTGGTTGTGGCTGGATCTATATATGTCTGTGTACCTTCATTATTCTTATATACTAATCTTCCTTCTACTAACTGTTGTGTAGCTGTCGGTACTAATGTTCCTGCTGTTATCTGTGCTTGGATTAACTCTTCAGGGGTTGGGATTGTTGTAATTATATTGATTGCTATATTTTGCCCTAATTCA
>JBMTTF010000066.1:0-3456 GCA_049449075.1 Minisyncoccia bacterium
TTCTCCAATCTATGCAACCGAACCAACAACATATCCCTTCTTACTAAATTTTTTAGCAGGACAGCTACTAAGAACGGGTATGTCTCTACAAGCAAGCCTTATATTTACTAGTCTTCCATTTATGATGCTTTTTCTAGTTTTTTTGTGGTATGCAGTAAGGGCAGCTGGTGGGAATACTATTGCATGGGTAATGGCTAGTACATTTTTTTTACTTAGTGGAGGTATTGGTATTATATATTTTTTCACTGATTGGAAAGATTCATCATTATCCTTATGGGAATTCTTACTCAATCAACCTGTAGCATATGCTCACTATGCAAATATGGGGCTTTACTGGTCAAATATAGTCACAGACTACTTTATACCTCAAAGAGCTATTGTAATAGGATTGAGTTTAGCATTGCTATTATTTGCCGTATTCTTTAGATTATGGAAAAAACCTACAGTTTATATAAATGAGCTGTTCGGAGTAAGTATATTAATTGGGCTTATTCCTTTTTTCCATATTCATACATTTATTGTATTGTTTCCTTTACTATCTTGGTGTTTGTTGATATTATTTTTGAATAAAAAGATTAGTTTAAAGATACTTTGCATTAGCATTGGTCTCTCAGCAATACTAGCTGCTCCTCAGTTATATTGGCAATTTTTTCATACATTTTCTGAAAGTTTTATAAGATTACAATTAGGCTGGATGAGTGGCGATACTAAAATCATAATATTTTGGCTCAGAAACTGGGGATTAAGTACCATACTATGGATAATTACTGCTTATGTTGCTATTTTTTCTAAACAATTAACACATCTCCGTATTCTTATTATCCCATTGCTTATATTATTTATACTAACCAATATTATAATTTTCCAACCTAACGATTATGATAATATGAAATTAATGTTATTTGCTTATCTTATTGTATGCTTAACATCTGGATTAGTATTTGAAAAAATAGTTGTAAACAGAAAAAATATGATATTACCCATCTTGATTTTCACAACCTTACTCACATTAACCGGATTTGTTACAATTCTACGTGAAATAACATTAAGATGGCAAATTGCAGACATTCCATCACAAGATATTGCACGAATAATACAAGATAAAACTGATCCTAGCCAAATTTTTTTAACATCAGATCATCATAATCATCCTGTGCCTATGCTAGCTGGTAGAAAAGTACTTTTAGGATATCGTGGTTGGCTCTGGACACATGGAATCAATTACCAACAAGTAGAGAAAGATGTTCAAAGTATGTTCGCTGGAGAAACCAATACTATAGACCTACTTAAGAAATATAATATTGACTATGTTTTTATAGGCCAGCCTGAATTGATAAGCTATTATGTAAATATTAGTTTTTATAATAAAAACTTTGAAAAAATAATCTCAAATCCAACTGGAGATGTATATAAAATTGAGTTAAAGTAATGTAGATGCTATCATTTAATTTCTAGGCTTAAAATCTAACTTGAATTATTTTCTAAAAAATGATAGTTTATACTTGTACAGAATACTTCTATGAATCTTAAACTTATAAGACTCTTATCTGCTACAATTGCTACTGCACTTTCATGCTTGGTACTTGTAATTTTTCTCAAAATATTACTGTTCTCCCTGAGGGTATAAAAACCCTCATTTTATTTTATTATTTATATAAAAATAATCTCTATAGACAAAAATAACAAAAAGGTATAATATAACAGCACCCTATGGTTTGGGTTATATCCCAAATACAAACAATGACTAGTACATTTCAAAATGAAACTTCAACACCAGATTTTAGCACCGGCACCTATAAGGATGCATACAGTCGCATAAATGCGATTGTAATCGAAGGAGAGCAGGAGGCCCACGACAATTACATTGCTCTTGGATCCCTGATACCCGACCAAGCTGACGAGCTGACCCGATTGGCTCGCATGGAGCTCAAACATCTGAAAGGATTCACAGCTTGCGCAAACAATCTCGGTGTCACAGCTGATATGCCCTTTGCTAAGGAGTTTTTCTCCCCTCTACATGATAATTTTCAGAAGGCTCTTGTAGATGGAAAGGTGACCACCTGCCTGCTGATTCAGGCAATCCTGATTGAGGCATTTGCGATTTCCGCCTACCATATCTACATACCTGTGGCTGATCCGTTCGCTCGTAAAATCACCGAGGGAGTAGTGAAAGATGAATACACTCATCTCAACTATGGACAAGAGTGGCTAAAAGCCAATCTCGATAAATGTCGAGACGAGCTGGAACAAGCCAACCGTGATAATCTTCCACTGGTGAGCAAAATGCTAAAGCAAGTTGCTGATGATGCAGCGGTGCTACATATGGATCAGGAGGATCTAATGGCAGATTTCCTCACCTCTTATCAAGAGGCTATGTTGGAGATAGGATTCACCTCGAGAGATATCGCCAAAATGGCAGCCGCCGCCCTGGTATAACTGACCAAAAACTGAATACGAACCCCCAGCCCCTCAGGTGAGGGGCTTTTTTTACTTCATCTCACAAGCTAGACCATCATCATCTCCGTCTCTAGACTTCGTATAATTAGGATCTCCTTCCCTAAAATTACCCAAACCCAGTTTTTTGAGACTAGCACAACTTCCTGTAATAAAACCATCTTTATTAACCTCTGGACTAATTGGTAGGGGAGTAATAGATTTAGAACTTGAGCCAGCAGCAGCTTGAGTGGTATTCCCATTACAAGTATTAGCCGCCCAAAAGCCTCGATTATTTTCTCTAGCCTCCCGCTGATAAGTATTAAACTCATCCAATCTAGGATGCGGGAATTGCACATAAGAGTGAGCAAACCCTTGCTTTATCATCTCAGCATTATAGAATAAGCCATCCTCCCGATAAACATAAGCCAAAGTTCGCCCATATTTGTCTATTTTGTTGGCAGGGTCATATTCTAAATATACCTTTTTACCACTTAATAATTCTTTAGCTTTATTACTAGCTTCTCTACCAAAACACTGCACTGGCTTTCTCGGGTCTCTTGTCTCCGGAGTATCTATCCCAATTAACCGTAAAGTTCCTATAGTACTGATTTTAATCGTATCTCCATCCACAACTTCAGTCACTTGGAATAAGTCTCTAGCCAGATTTTGCTCTATAGTAGGCTCGGGCTTAGCTTCTGGCTCTATAACACTATTGTTGTCTATAGTTGGTACTGGAGTTGTTAAATTTGGCTCTACAGGGGTGGTCTCGTCTTGAGTGTCCTCAGATTTTTCATCTTCTGGCTTTAACTCTACTAATTCAGGTTCAATAACCTTATCCTCTGGTATTAATACCGGTTCTACTTTTATTTCACTGGCCTGTCTTTCATAACCCTCAGGAGCGGGACTAGCCCCCACCAAAACTAATGAGACAAAAATCATAATACCAAATACAATCCCAATCTGTTTCCTCGTAGGCTTATTTTTAAATAATTTAGTAAATATTGCCGGCCGAATCAAACC
>JBMTTF010000067.1:0-3378 GCA_049449075.1 Minisyncoccia bacterium
GTTGTTAAGGACGATTACGTCCTTCAGCTGCCCGTTGGGGTAATATACACCGCAGACATTTTGTGTCTGCAACCTGACACGAGATTAGCCAGGATGCCCGAGGGATCTCCCGGATCCAGGAGATGGGCTGTAGGCAGGAGCAACAGACCCCCTACCACCACCTCCTGGTAGAGAAATTAGCTGATTAGTAGTGTTGGTTGTGACACCAACACCTACATCAGCATTGGACCCTCCATCTGCCTTAGCAGGCAGGAAGGGACTTGTGATGAAGGCGGTAGCAAAAGCTACAGCCGCAGCGGTCTTACGGATTTTCATTTTTGAAATTTTTGAAATTACAGAGCCAAACCAAACCGCGAGGTTTGATTGGGCTCATAATCTCAGAAAAAAGGTAGGAGGAGAGAAGTTCTCTCCTCCATAAGGGATTCTAGCCTAGGCTAGAGATGTGTCACCACTGGAGTTGTGTCCAGCTGGAGCCCTCGGCTCCGAAATTCGTGGACTCATTGAGCCCAAAACTCCCGGAACCAGTTATGCCGGCTCCTCGCTGGAAGCCATAGCCTCCAGAGAATCCAAAGCCCCCATGAGCTCCGGGATTGGAGCCGTGCTCATACCCAGCAGTGGAGTTTCCTCCACCCTCAATATGAATTCCCCCCGTTTGGCGGGAATAGGCGGCTCCGTTGCCGTGGACATATCCCTCCGTTGTGGAGTTGTTCCAAGTACCCACTTGGACGCGGGACCCAGCTTCCTGGGCTGTGGCAGGAAGCGCTCCCAGCCCCATGATGGAGATGGCAAGGGAAGCGATTAGATTTTTCATTTGAATTTGAAAAGAATGTGGACAAGACGCCATAAGGCATCTTTGTAGTCAATACTCCCGAAGGAAAATTGACTGAGGACACCCTTTGGCGCCTCTAAATATACCATACTAAATTATGATACACTCAAAGGCACCAAAGAGTACTTTTTAATTCATCAATTATGTTATCTTGTTTTGAATTGTAAAGGGACAATATAGAGTTGTGTTATATTAATCTATACTCCAGGCAGACTATAGCATAGGTATTTTATTTTGTCAAGGGATAATAATTTTACTTAAATGACTTGCCCACTTGGGATCTAAAAAATGGCCACTATTAAGGATAGTGATTAGCTCGGCGGAGAGGTCGTGAGCGATATTCTGAGCCTGGATATATGGTATATTGGCATCATCCTGTGAGCCTATGACTTTAATCTTCCCTTTTATCTTAGATTTAACCTTTTCAATATCTATCAAATGCTCAAAAAAGTTAGCATAATTACCATCTCTAAAACTAGAGTTGCTAAGAGAATTATCAAAAGGTGCAATTAAGACAATATCATTTACTGAATGTTGAGTTTTCTCTAAGAATAATAATACTGCTCTAGTACCGAGGCTATGACCAACTAGAATAACTGGATTGTCTGCCTCAGATACTGCCCGCTCTATAATTGGATACCATTCTCTAAAGACTGGGTATTTACCTCCTGGTAGATTCAGGGTTATAACTTCATTGCCAGATTCTATAATATATTTACGAAAGTCCGGATGCCACAAACTATCACTATTATGATTATATCCTGGGATATCTATAATAGTATAGCCCATATTATTTTTTAAAATAGCTAATAATTAGTTGTAAACAACCAACTATTCCAATCACTACTCCAACTCCCATCAAAATTGGGAATATAATCTGTGCCGCAAAATTAGCAATGAATGAGAATAAAAACAATCCAAAACCTCCCCAGATTAATAACTGTGGCTTGGACTTGAGATTTTTACCATTATTGCCTCCTATAATTCTAATTTCCATAAAAATAATATATTCTATTTAACTTTTATATTATATCATATTTTGGCAAAACAAAAACTCCCTCGAGGGGAGCTTTTGTAAAAAATTTATAAAGAGCTTGTGTATTATATAAATTTTAGGGTTTTGTGTCAAGGTTTTATTAACTACTCCTTCACCACTTTAGCGGAGATGATTTTAACATCTTCTGTTGGACGGTCATTTGGTTGGGTTTCTACTTTACCTATTGCCTCTACTATATCCATTCCCCCGATTACTTTTCCTGCATTGGTGTGGGCTCCATCTAGCCAAGGTGTGGAGTCAGCTGTAACGATGAAGAATTGTGATCCATTGGTGTCTGGTCCTGAATTGGCCATAGCAAAACTTCCTTTGACTAATAGCTCATCATTAATCTCATCGTCGAATTTTTCTCCCGCATCTCCTGTTCCGTATAGCTTTGCTTTACTTGGATCTTTGGTATTTGGGTCTCCACCTTGTATCATAAAGTTGTCAATAACTCTATGGAATAAGGTATTGTCATATACTCCTTCTTTGGTATATTTTATAATTTTAGACGCTGTATTTGGGGATAGATCATTGAATAATTCTATAGTTATATTTCCTTTGTTAGTTGCAAATTCTATAATTGGTCGTTCTTTCATAATATCTTCATTTAATTTACTAATTTGCTGTGTGGTCTCGAGACTAGCTTGGAGAGCTGCATTGCCTTTATTGCTGAAATCTTTATTGATGTAGAGGGTAACTCCTACAATTAAGCATGAGATTCCGAGTGCAAAATATCCTAACTTTTTCATATCTATATAATGTTATTGATTCTTATATTTTGTATTTTTATTATAGCATAGAATTTTTAAATTATAAATGGTAAATTATGAATTTTTATGGGTGACTTTTCAGATAATCTAAATGTGCAGTATCATTATATGTGATTACTTTCCAGCCGGTATATGGATATTCTGGATGATAATGTAATATTACTATTCCTGTATTTTCTAGCCAATATTGTTCTTGTAATCTTGTATAAATTTCTGGGTTTATAGTTTCTCCTAAAATTACTTTTATAATCAAAGCATTTAAGAAAAATTGATGGGTGACAACTCCTAAAACTGCCTCTGGTTTTGATTTCAGAAATTCTATAGCTTGTTCTGCTCGGTTGAGAATACTATCATAACTATCTCCATCTTCAATTTGAGTATTTGGTGTAAAAAGACTATTGATCCACCTTTGCTCTACTGCTAGAATTGATGGTTCTTGTCGAATCTGTCCGATGATTGAACTAGGCTTTTGTTTTTCTATAAATAAATCTGAGTACTCTATATCTACATTTATAATAGAGCTCATTATCTCAGATGTTTCTTTCGCTCTAGTCAGGGTACTAGACAATAATCCTGGTAATTGTAGATTTGTTATTCTATGAGCTAACTGAGTAGCTTGTAATTTACCTAGCTCTGTTAAGTATTGATCACTTGCATGAATATTTTTATTTTGGTTAATATTCTCATCACTTTGAGCATGGCGGAAGAAATAAATTGTTTTTTGTGGTTTTGTGTACATA
>JBMTTF010000068.1:0-3304 GCA_049449075.1 Minisyncoccia bacterium
AATTAATTAATATCACTTATATGGCAAAAAATAAAGCAAAATCAGATAATTTATTAAACTCAATGGCTCGTATAGACTTTCTAGTACAAGAAGGGTTTAGCAAAAGACAATTAGCAAATATGGCTGACATCCAATATGGTACATTCCAAAAAATAGCTAGAGGATTTTCTAATGATATTAAAAAAGAAAATCATGAAAAGATTAAAAGGCTACATTCAAATTATATAATTAATCAAACTAATGATTTACTAGATGATGAGCCAGTTATAGATAGTAAAGATGCAGAAGAGGGAGCAAGAGAAATAACAACTTGGATCATTATAACTACAATTATAGCTATCTTAATAATTATTGGGTTAATATCAGTTATTAGATATATTATAGGACTATTCTAAATAGCTAGTAAAAAGAGGGGATAATAACCCTTTTTTTATTTTGTGGATAACTTTTATTTGACAAAATGTAAAATATATGATAATATTGAAATGTAAGGTTAAGAGAGACAGCGAGCCATATATATAGAAATGTGCCGACAACATCAAATAACCTCAATAATATCAAGTAATTCACTAAACACTATGACAATAAAAGATGTTAAAACTTACAGAGACTTTTTAGACTTTACAAAAGAAAGTATCATTTTATGCAATAATATTGCTAGTGATATTGAGTACTTAGAACTAGAAAATGGTGACGATTACGATGAAGAAACTGGAGAATACAAGGAAATTATGCAATGGTATATAGTAAGCAATAATTTATCTGAATATATAAAATTATTTACAAATGATATTTTATACTACCACAGTAAATTAGATATATATATTTGGGGGATAACACATTTCGGAACTAGTTGGGGTTATGTTCCAATTACAATAAAAGAAGATAATATAATTATATAATATGAAAAACATAGAAAAACAATTCAATCAAATATTCAAAGACATGGGGTTTATCACTTATGGAGATAATACTCTTGTTAATATATTTAGAGCAATCTTTTGGAGTACAATCATTCTAATTGGGATATATGCAATGCTTCAATTAGCTTGGATTGTAGAATATATACAACCTGGAATCTGGAAATAATATGAAAGAGTTAGAATTAATAATCCAAGATATCCAAGATAGAGTGTTTCAAGAAGTAGAACAATACTTCAAAGACAATATGTTCAAAACTAGAATATTAGACAACCTATTAAATCAATGTGCTAAGATGACAGATGACCTTACAGAAAAGTATATAGATAAATATATCCAATAATATTTATGATATAATAAGTCCAGACCATTACACTGATTATGACTGTTGCTCCTATATGGAGATTATAATTAACTCAAACATATTAGACGAATTAAAAATCGTCCATTAAATAAAGCAAGGATTAACGACTTAAAGTGGAAAATCCTTATAACATTATATGCTAGTTTATTTGTATTTTGGGTTCTAGTTTATTCTGATGCAATAGCAGAACCTGTGACTCCAAAGCAAGAAGACCTATCAAAATTAGAGAAATTAGAGGCTATCCCAGAGCCTGAGCCTACTCCTACTATCCAAAAAATAGAAACACCTGTGAGAGTGGCAAATTCTGCCAAATCAGATATAAAAGAACAGGTTAGAGCTATAGCAAGTGAGCATGGTTGGGGAGATGGAAAACAATGGGAAGCATTAGACTGGATTATACAGAAAGAAAGTAGTTGGAATCCTAATGCACAAAATCCTAAAAGCACAGCATTCGGGTTATTCCAGTGGTTAGATATGACTAGAAAAGCCTATAATTGTCCAAAAACTGCTGATGTAGCAATCCAAACTGAGTGTGGGATAAAATACATCAAAGCAAGATATGGTGATCCTGTAGAGGCTAAAAAGTTCCATCAAGCTAAAGGATGGTATTAGAAAAAAGGAAGGGGATAGATTTTATCCCCTTTTGGGTTTGAGTGATTAAGATTGAGGATCAATGTATCCAGAGTGAAAGTTTTGTTGCATAGGCAATTGGGGGATATACTCAGGGTCTGATTTGGTCAAAGGTCGCATATTATAAAGGTGATAGTTTATGATATCACAGCCTCTTGCTTCATAGATAGCATAGGTAGTAAGATCAACACATTGATAAGTTTGGTAGGGGTCAACTCGGCGAACCCAGCTGTCAAATCTGACAGGTCGGATATCTCCAGCATATTGGACATATCCACGATAAATGTAGATGAAACGAACAGAATTAGGAGTGGTCATTGGAATGCCTCAGAAAGGAGTGTTGTCAATAAATTCTTGTCTTTTAGCCCAGGTGTCTCCACCTTCTACATTCTTCATGGGATTGATACAGTTTGCATCTCCATGTGGTCTACAGACTAATCCAGCAAGGTCTCTAGGGTCTCCTCTTTTACCAGTTCCTGACCAGTACAGATGTCCATCAATAAATGTAGCACCACAACGATTACATACATTAATTGTCATAATAGTAATGTGCAATAGGTACATCTTTATATTATATGATATGATAATAATGTCAATATGCCTTTATAATCATGTCCAAATACTCTGCTATTAGAAGAGCAATTAAAGAGGATCATGATCACATTTGCCAATTCTGTTTTGAAGAGTTCCCAGCTAATAGGCTACAAATCCACCATATCCTTCGTCGCAGAGATGGAGGAGACAATCAGACTGATAACCTTATCCCTTTTTGTGGGCATTGCCATTGTATAGTACATAAACATAACTATACTCACAATTCCAGGGGAGAAAGGATAATGTACATAGTTATATCTATTCACCAGCACCTCACTCATTTAAGAGAGTTGTCATTTGACTTCTCTCTTTTTTCTGCATAAAACAAAAACCTACAGCCGCTTAGATGTAGGTAATTGTCCAATGCCTTGCCTGCTCAGTTAGAGAAACCTTCGGAGTCTTACAGTCCACAAGGTACTTATATGTATATATATTATATCATATTTACTTGCCTTGTATATCTCCCTTGGTTCTCCATCTATTCTCTTTAGCATCTAGGAAGTTTATCCCTTGATCAGACTTCTCTTTTCTTAGCCCTTCTAATATTCTACCTAGCCACTTACTCTTCTCTCCCTCTCTTTTATATTCTTCTACCCAGAAATCTACTCCACCCTTGTCTGGTTGTCTCATAGCAAAGCTCCAGTATATACCTTCTACGATTGCTCTTATTTCTTTAGTTTCCATATCTTCTTCTTTAATTTGATAATTTAATGTTAATGGATCAATAAAATTAATAAACTGATTGATATTAGTAGGCACCCCCTCAAAGATATCTAAGTGAAGATGAGGTGCTGT
>JBMTTF010000069.1:0-3288 GCA_049449075.1 Minisyncoccia bacterium
CAGTAGTCATTGGCTTAGTCATCATAGATTTTGCACTATCAACTACTTTGCCTACCAACTTAGAAGGATCTTGAAACATAGATTTGATCAAGCCTGTAGGAGCTTCTGCAAGACCAGAGAAACTAAAAGACTCCCCAGATAAATGCTCTACCCCCTCAATTATAATCTCAGAAGTCCCGTCTCCTGTAATCTTGGCTCCTGTCAGTCTCAACATATCACAAAGAGCTGTAATCTCGGGCTCGAGTGCAGCATTATAAATAATAGTCTTATCCTTAGCCTTTACAGCCGACATAATCAAATGCTCGGTAGCGGTATGAGAAATCCATTTGAATATATATTCTATACCATTGAGAGATTTATTAGGCAATCTAAAGATATATTGATGATTTTCCTCAATTACCTCTGCTCCCATCAGAGACAAACTCTCTAAAGTCATATCTATTGGCCTTCTTCCAATAGCGTCACCTCCAGGATGAGGGAATACTACCTCTCCAAAACGAATTAATAAAGGTGCAATGAAAAGAAAAGATGCCCGCATTTTAATAGCTAAATTTGGAGGTATTATATTAGAGTGAACAGAAGTAGTATCAATATTATAAGAATGATGAGAAACTCTGTCTACCTTAGCTCCTAGAGCTTCTAATATCAGAATCATATCTCTAATATCCTCAATATCTGGGATATTATTTAGAGTGATTTTATCATCTATCAAAAGTGTAGCTGGTAATAGTTTTATAGCTGAGTTTTTAGCTCCATAAACTGGAATCTCTCCACTTTTGCCGAATTGATTGCCTTTAATTTTGAACTGTGCCATATAATTTTACTTTAATAATTTTAATATTTCCTCTGTATCATTCCAATTTTCTTTAACTCCCTTGGCTCTAACAATACTAGTCTCACTACCTTTCCCTGTGATGATAATTATATCTTCTGGTTTAGCAAGAGACAAAGCTTTTTTGAAGGCCTCTAGCCGAGATAAGATTCGCCAGACATTTTTATTTTCTTGTTTACCAGCTTCTAGTACTCCAGCAAAAACCTCATCTATAATAGCTTGTGGATTCTCATCATAAGGATCCTCATCAGTAATTATAACATAATCATTCATTTGCCCTGCTACCTTACCCATTGGCGACCTTTTCCAAGTGTCTCTGCCCCCACCACAAGAGCCTAAGATAGCAATAGTTTTACTATTATTACTCTTAAAACTGGTATTGATAGTCTGATAAACTTTCTCTAAAGCCTCTGGAATATGAGCATAATCAACAAATATAGTAGGATTAGTATATACTTTATTCATTCTACCTGGGATATCGTTTAAATTAGCTAAAACCTTATTAATCTGGTCATACTCATAACCTAACCAATTTGCAATCCCGATAACAAATAAAAGATTATAGCCCATAAATTCACCTAAGACTGGAGTTGTTACATCATATTCTTGCTTTGTATTATTATCTTTATACCTAAACTCCAACCCATTTTGGTCTGACTTTATTGCTAACATTTGTAAAGTCGCCTTCTCTGACTTACCAGTAGCATAAACTTGCTTATGTATTAACCCACGATAATACTCTTGATGTTCATCATCCTGATTTACCCAAGAAAGAGGCTCAATAATTGTAGAGTTGACTGTTTTAGATTGAGACTTGTCAAATGACTGGAATAATAATCCTTTAGCTTTCTTATAATTATCAAAGCCCCCATGAGCCTCTAAATGTTCAGGGTATAAATTCGTAATTACAACCGAATCAAAATGAATACCACGATGACGATTCTGAGCTAAGCCCTCACTAGTCACCTCCACTATAAAAACAGTAGCTCCATTATCTTTAGCTTCTCGCATTAATCGGTGAATTTGTCCCCTACCAGGCATAGAATTACGAATTTTATTCTTAGCAAGTTCAATGCCATTGCTAGAATAAACCGAAGAGGTTAGTCCAACCTTTAAACCTAAATTTATCAAAGTCTGATACAAGGTATAAACTGTGCTAGTCTTACCCTTAGTACCTGTAATTCCAATCACAATCAGAGCTTCACTTGGTCGTCCAGTCAAAACATTAATAGTATAATTGAAAACTAGATGATATAGTGATTTTAAACTTTTTAATATTGCTTTTGGCATATTAAGTGATTATTGTTGGAGATTATCTACTAATTCCTGATAACTCTGTGCTGGATTATCTGACTTAAAAATAGCACTACCAACAGCAATCCTATTAACTCCTAAATCTTGAATAGTTTTAATATTGTCTAGGCTCACCGCTCCATCCCAAGAGATATCTCCTTCATACATAGTATAGCGACTTTGGAAATCTTTCACTTTTTCATACACTTGAGCTTGTAGAGGAGAACCATAAAATCCAGGGTTTACCGCCATAAATTGAACACCATCAATTTTCTTCACTACCTTTCCAATATCTCTCATATCAGTATCTGGATTAATAGCAATGGCTACCTCTTTATTAATAGACTTAATCAGATTTACTAGTTGACGAAGTTGCTCCAAGTTAGTACAAATCTCTTGATGAACAATAATGCGAGTGCAAGGCTTGAAAGATTTGACACTTTCAATAATATCTCTAGTATTATTGAAGTTAGCCATTATATGTAGTTCAACTTGTAAATCTCCAAAGTCATCATAAAAAAATTCTCTTGGCATCAAAGATTTAGACTCTACAAATTCTCCATCCATAATATCAATTTGAACAATTTCTGCTAATGATTGAATTGAATTTAAATATTCTCTAAACTCTTGTTTGGAACTAGCCAAAATAGCAGGAATAACAATACTCATAAATTATACTTTAACTTAAATATAATTATAGCATATATTAAAAAAATTATGAATTGTAGGGGCGACCTTTCAGTCGCCTGAGTCCTCACTCCGTCGTCGCAAATCAGGATTTGCTCCTTGAAAACCCACAGTTTACAACACTAGGTCTTTGGCCTCGTTGCCTTCCTCCACGAGAAAACTACTGTTTTCCAGACTTGTAGCCTAACTACGGTGGTACCTCCCCCAATGGAGGACAAAATATAAATACCTACAATCCAAATCTACCTTTGAGAGCATTATAGTTTTGTTGGATTTCAGTATCTGTAAGAACACGATCGTATATAATTATACGATAAATATTACCATTATAAGCTTCGCCACCTGTTATCCTATTTCCTACAATAAGTCCATTACCCGTACCTGTATTGATTACATAGTCATCATTTTTACCCTGGCCATATGTAGTTGTTCCAAAAGAACCATTAACAAAGAATATATTTCTTGGACTTCTTGCA
>JBMTTF010000070.1:0-3280 GCA_049449075.1 Minisyncoccia bacterium
TTCGACACTCTTTCCCTACACGACGCTCTTCCGATCTGCTATACTTGATTCTCGGCAATGGTATCAATGGTTTTTAACAGCATCACAAAATCCAAATCATTTTTCTAGATCTGTAACTAGACAAGATGTAATGCAAATACCTTTGGAACCAAATGTAGAATATCAAGCCCATTCAGGTCATTCTACTGAAGGTGACTTGGATTCCATCATGACCCCTCTCTTCCTTTCCAGAAAAAGCTGTCGATATTTTGATAGTACAAAGATAATGACTAAGGATCAAGTAATGACAATATTAAAAGGCATGATGAAGGTTCAAGATATTTGGACTATTCCATCTGCAGGAGGAATGTACTCATTTGTTCCTGTGGTAATATTCTTGAAAAGAGTAGAGGATATCAATCCAGGGGTGTATGTGTATAGCCCAAATGATTATTCCTTATATCACTGGAGAAAAGGAGAGTTGTTTCATACAAAGGGATGGTACGAAAGACTTTTGGACTCAAAAGAGTTGGTCTCATCTGCTACAATGATTATTCTCCTTGCGTCTAATCTTAAGAAAATTGATAGGAAATATTCAAATCGAGCTTTAAGATTTGCATTTATTGAATCTGGTCATATGGCTCAAAATGCTATTCTCCTTGCTACAGAAAAAGGTGTTGGAAACTTGGAATATGGGGGCTTTGATGATTGTGTCGCAGAGATGATTATTTCAGATGAACACCTGACAGCAATGACTTGCCTTATATTTGGTATAGAATTGATTAATGTGGAGGAAAACAGCTCTAAGCCTAATCTTATTTATCAGTTAGAGCAAGCATATCCTCTTGTACATAATTCCTTAACCAATACACAAAGATCTTTTCAAGGTTATTTAGCCTATTCCATAGGTTCTGTAGCTAGAGAAAACTCATCTTATGTGGGATTTGGTTCAGGAACAACAAGTGAAGAAGCATCTATAAAGGCAATTGTTGAAAGTATAGAGAGAGGAGTTTCTATGAATAATTGGTATGATATACAGTCTTCAGCAGAAGCTTTAAACAAATCATATTTTACCCCTAATCAAATATGGGGATATCATAAGAATGTTTATCAAGTAAGTACATTGAAGCAGCTGTATAAAAAAGATATTCTTGACTGGGTTCAATTAACGGGAGTAAAAGATGGCAATACTAAATATGCATTAACTGAAATGATTTTTTATGGAAGTGGTAATGCATTAGGTTATGGTAATTCCAATGGAATTGCAGCTCATGTTGATATTCACCAAGCTTTTAGCTCGGGATTTCTTGAGCTAATTGAAAGAGACGCGTTTATAAGTCTCTACCATACACATAGACCAGTATTACAAGTAAGTCATCATATTTGGCCCAACTGGCTACAGAATCAATCAGCTCAGTTGAAGAATATTGGATATACTGTAATTGTCTTAGATATTACATCAGATAGTATCCCCGTATATTTGATTTGTATATACAGTAGAGACAATCATCCATGTTTTGTTTCTGGTGCAGCAGCAGGATTTGATTACGATAATATCTTGTTTAAAGCTTTTGCAGAAGCAGAAGCTATGCTATTAAGCTGGCAAAATCCTTTAGAAGAAACTATAGAGGAGACAAAAGTTCAAGCTTTTAGTGATCATGGGAAGCTGTATATGGATATTGAGAATCTTAAAAAACTAGCCTGGTTGTTGAGTTGCCCTGTAGTAAATACCTGTTCACATAATAACTTCACATGGGAAGAGTTAATTAATAAGTATAGCCCTTATTTTGTTGAGTTGACTAAAAACGATCCTACCAGTTTGATTAAGGTTGTAAAAGTTCTGAGTCCAGTTTTACTACCCATGTATTTTGGACGAGGATTTGAACCAATAAATCATAAGAGGGTAAAACAACTTGGTCTTAAATGGATAACTGATTACCCTTGTTTCCCACATTTTTTCTCCTAGATTGTTTTTAAGTTCATTCAGTGCTTTGTCACTTTAGGACAAGATATCATTATATATCTTGTCCTTTTTTTATTCCCAACCAAAGTTCCCATAACTCAAAAGGATCTTTTTGAGTTATTTCTTCCCATGACAAATGAGATACACTTTGAATATCTCTAATAATAATATACCCCAAAGAATAGCCCAGCCACTCAGGATGTGTATCATCACCCAAAAATAAAGAATCATATATAGATTCTGTAGTAAATGCATTTGTATGCCAATTATCTAAAAATTCAGGTACAAATGATAATAATTCTTTTTCATATATACTATCAATTTTAGCAATCCAGGGAGATTGATCTCCACCAATCACTTCGTCACGAAAATGCTCAGCCAATCCCTCAAAAATAAGTATTTGTCCAATAGTTTCCCAAGCATGGTATTCATGTATAGCAACATGATGATATTCATGAGCTATAGTATCACGAAGACTTTTCTCCCAATGGGTTGGGGAAGTATTAATATTTAAGAATATAGTTCCTCCCACAGTGGGTGCATATCCCATAACTCCATCTAATTTTTCTAAGAAAAATGTATAAAATGTAGGTAAAATAACAATAGTTATTTGTTGGGAGAGAGGTAGTATTTGATAAGCCTTATCCAAAACCTCAGATATAATAGATTTAATCAGAGAATCATTGTAATCCAACAAAGGAATTGTATCTGGAAGTTGAGTTACATTCCAAAAATACTCAAAATCATCTTTTGATAAATTATCAAAGATTTTGGGTAATTGTTGCTTTGCCTCTTCACGAATAGTATTACTAATAGTGAGACTATCAGAATCAGATTGTAAATAGGATAAAAATGATATAATATTATGTTCCATAGCTATATAATTGACGTCTACTATATACAATGATAGCATAGTAGTTGAGAATAGAGAATACAACTTGTTATAAAAGCTTTACTCTAGCACCAAGTTGTAGCAATCTCTTCTCATCGATCCCATCACCTCTAGGAGTTCAGCTTTCATGAAACTCAATGTTCAGGTCACTAAAGTCCAAAAAAAGATTGTTAGCACTGCTACCATGAAGTCCATCGGAAAATGTGGTGGAGATAAGTGTAAGGCGACAGCTTAGTCACTTTTTACCAGCCTTCCCATTCCCCAAGCCCCCTGCGTTGCAGGGGGCTTTTTTCTTTTCACCCCAAAGCCCCATGTTTGGCAATCCACCCCGGCCGGAGGAGGGGTGGCAGATATGCTGGACGGGGGTGGATTATTCTCTGTCCCTCGCTGGCAAGGGTGGCGACGAAGGCGACGGGGGTGGACTGAGCTTATATATTTTCTGTCCT
>JBMTTF010000071.1:0-3249 GCA_049449075.1 Minisyncoccia bacterium
GTTTTTCTCCAATTTCTCTTGGGATACCTTGTTTGACTGTACCCTCAATGATATTTATCTTTTGCTCTTCCATCAGCTCTTTGATCTTCTTACCGACAGCTTTTCTTAATGTATCAGCTTCAGGAAGTGAAAACCCTGCCACCGCTTGGGAGGCTTGCATCAGCTGCTCTTGATAAATCATAATCCCGTAGGTTGGCTTCAAAATAGCTTCCAGATTAGGATGTAGATAAGTTACCTCTTCTTTTTTATGCTTACGGGCAATATAGGTTGGGATAAGTTCCATAGGCCCCGGTCTATATAAAGATACCATAGCAATTAAGTCATTGAATTCGGATGGCTTTAGTCCAATTAGGGCTTTTTTCATACCTTGGGACTCGAATTGGAACACCCCGGTAGTTTGCCCTTTTTGAAACAATTTATAAGTTAATTTATCAGTAGTATCTAGATTATTAATATCTATTTTAGTCCCAGTTTGAGATTCTATTAAGTTTAAAGTTGATTCAATTGTAGAGAGGTTGGATAGTCCTAAAAAGTCCATTTTAAGTAGACCTAAATCCTCAATAGCATGCATTTCGTATTGAGTGGTAATAGCAGTCTTTCCTCCTGATTCAGATAATTGTAGGGGAGTATAATTGGTTAATTTTTTAGGAGATATCACCACCGCACAAGCATGTGTAGAAGTGTGACGGATAGACCCTTCTAATTGCTGAGCAGTGTCGATTAGAGTTGTGACTTTTTCTTCTTGCTCATAGCGTCCTCGCAATTCTCTTGAGTTAGCTAGAGATTTGGCTATTGTCTTTTGGTCAATTAATTTGGCAATAGAATCGCATAATCCATAAGAATATCCTAAGGCTCTACCAGTATCCCTGATTGCCGCTTTAGCCGCCATTGTCCCAAAAGTACAAATTTGAGCTACATGATCTTGTCCGTATTTCTGAGCTACATAATTTAATACTAATTCTCTTTTATTGTCTTGAAAGTCAATATCAATATCGGGCATAGAGACACGAGCAGGATTTAGAAATCTCTCAAAAAGTAATTGAAAGGCTAGAGGATCAATATCTGTAATTTCTAATAAATAAGCTACCAAGCTACCAGCCGCTGAACCTCTACCTGGTCCAACTAAAACCCCATTATTTTTAGCCCAAGTTATAAAGTCAGATACAATTAAAAAGTAGTCAATATATCCAGCATTTTTGATAACCCCAAACTCATAATCTAATCTTTCTAAAATCTCTTTTTTATCCTGTTTTGCATATCTGTTAGCTATACCTTGTTCACATAAATACCTTAAATATTGCTCATTATCCAAAATCTCACCATTTTCAAGAGCTGGTACTTCAAATTTAGGTAATTGAATTTGGTATAATGGAATTTCTACATTACACTTTTCTGCTATAATTTTAGTATTAGTAAAAGCTTCCTTAGGGATATTAAGTTCTTGAGCTAATTTATACATTTCATCAGCTGACTTGAGAGAATAATCTTCTCCTACAAAGCTAACTCGGTCTGGATTTTGGATATTAGTTTTATTTTTAATAGCCAGCATAATATCATGGGCGGTTCTCTGATTTGAATCAAGATACATACTATGGGCAGTCAAAACTAAAGGTAAATTAGATTTTTTAGATAATTCTATAAGTGCTGTATTAACTTTAATTTGGTCTGGAGTGTTAATCAGAGGTAAAAGTTCTAGATATAAATTATCTTTGAATATAGTTTGATAAGTGTCTAACCAATCTTGAATTTTGTTAGATTTATGCAAGACATAATCAGCTATTTCAGACTTATAATTACCAGATAAACAAATTAAATCTTCGGAATATTTAGCTAAATTATCAATAGAAACAGGTTGATTAGAATTTAACCGCACTAAAGATACAAGTTCAATTAAATTAGTATAGCCTTGATAAGACTTAGCTAATAAAGTTAAACTATAATTCTTAGAAATATCTCCATCCAGACTAGACACAGATAAATTAACCCCTAAAATAGGTTTAAGATTAGCTTTGATAGCCTTCTCATAAAATTCAATCGCCCCAAACATATTATTAACATCAGTCAATGTAATGGATGGAAAACCTAATTCTTGAGCCTTAGCAATAATATCTCCAATAGAGCCAATAGCTTCTAGAATACTATAATGAGAACGGGTATTAAGATGAACAAACTCCTGCATAATATAAAAACTTCCTTTTATATATTATAGCATAAAATATAACTACTAAGTGTACATTTTGAATTAAATTCCACCCTTAATTAGAGGAATACAATTCAACTATGAACTATTCTCTCTTAGCGGAGGCTTTGTCCCTCCACACCCACTCATTCTAAATTTGATAAAATGGGGGGAGTATATTTTATATTGTAATACAAAGAGAAAACATGCTATAATGAAATCAAGAAATAATAAAAAAAATGAATACAAGAATAAAAAAAGTAAAGAAAGGCTTCACTCTCTTAGAGATATTACTCGTAATAGCAGCAATAGGGATATTAGCCGCAATAGTATTAGTAGCAATCAACCCCACAAGACAAATAAATCAAGCAAGACAAGCAGTAATAAATAGTGAGAAGAATGCAATAGTAAAAGCAATAGAACAATATGTAATAGACAATCAAATATATCCGGCAGATATAACAGAAACATCTAAAGCAATATGTAATGATATAGTAACAACAAACTGTGCAAATTTAAGTATTTTAGTACCAACATATATAGCAGCAATACCAAGTAGTACCAACTATACAGTAGCAAGAGGAAATGATGGAAGATCATATGTCAATACAACACAAACAGCAGCAAACCTAACTTGTCCAACAGGCTATATAAAAGTACCCGGTAATAGCCTTTACCAAACCAAAGACTTTTGTGTAATGAAATATGAGGCAAAAGCAGTAGATATAAATGATCCAACCGTAGGGTTGATTACTCCAGTTACTGTTGTTTCGGCTGGAATACCTAGAAATACAATAGACAATATAGCCACCGCCACCACAGCAGCCAATGGAAGAGCAGTAGCCAGTGTAGCAAGTGGATATCCAATAGCAAATATAGATCAGATTACCGCAGCTAGCTATTGTACAACAGCAGGAGCAAGTTTAATCACCAATGCCGAATGGATGACCATAGCCAGGAATATAGAGGCACAGAATAGTAATTGGTATAATCCAACTCCAACTCCAGTAAATCAAGTAGGAAGTGGAGGCTTATGGAGAGGACATAGTGATAATAGTCCAGCAAATGCC
>JBMTTF010000072.1:0-3205 GCA_049449075.1 Minisyncoccia bacterium
TGGCATAGAGGACGTAAGGTATTAGTCACTAATCCAGCTAATGGTAAGAGAGTGGTAGCCTCTATCATAGAGTCAGGTCCAGCCATATTCACAAATAGAGTTTCTGGGCTATCTCCTGAAGCAATGCTAGAACTAGGAGCAGTCACAGATACTAATCTAGAATATGGCTTTATGATCGATCAATCTATTCCAGTAGGTCCATTACAATAATACTAATCCAATAATGCTTATAAAAAACAAATTAAGTTTATTATTGCTTTTGAATTTAGTATTAATAGGATTATTCCCTACTAATGTTTTTGCGAGTACTCCTAATATACAATCTCGTGATACTTGGGCGACAGCAGATGACAATGCTTGGACCCAAGCTAATTGGCCACCTAACACAAGGAATACTTTTCAAGTAAAGCGAATTTTACTTCATGATACGGCAATAGCAAGCTTTAATAGTGATGTCCTAGATCCAAGACAAATGATCCGCAGCATATTTACAAGGCATGCAAAGAATAATGGTTGGGGAGACATAGGCTATAATTATCTAATTGCACGAAATGGAACAATTTATCAAGGACGAATGGGACAGAATGGAGTGAGGGGAGCTCATCTATATGTTAATCGTACAGCAGATAATTTTAATTATCAAAGTATCGGGATTAGTCTGATTGGAAGATATGGTA
The DNA here is from genome assembly GCA_049449075.1 of Minisyncoccia bacterium. Lineage (GTDB taxonomy): Bacteria > Patescibacteriota > Minisyncoccia > SW-4-49-11 > SW-4-49-11 > CALRBF01. Next base: position 678 of record JBMTTF010000072.1, read on the forward strand.
GTGGTTATGCTGTAGTCCCAGAAGCTATGAAGCAGTCGCTTGCCAAATTAGTAGGTTGGCTCGCTTCGGTTAATAGCATTAGTCCAAATGATTATGTGACTGAGCCAGTTTGGAACCGTTATACAGAACGTTTTACATCTTCTCATACTGGATTTAGAGTCTCAGATCATGGGGAGATAGAAGCTGGTAATGGGGATACTAATATGGTGGATATGTCTTGGCTTCGGAATAGAGCTCAAGAGTGGAAGCAATACTATGATAATGCAGTCTATCGTACAGATAATGGTAGGATTTATAATATTCAAAATGGGATCAAAACTCCCACTGGGAATATTGGTAGTAAAAATATAATCAATATCAATTCTACTGAAATTAATTTGTTCCCAGATACTACGGATATTAGAACTTTTCCTGATGGGTCATTATTAAGAACAGATACAGGGGTTGGATATCTAGAGAAGGGGAGTATAAAGCCTATTATCAATCCAGATATTTTTAATTCTAGATTTAATTGGAAAGATGTAATAGATATTACAAGAGCAGAGTGGAACTCCTATCCTTTAGCCACAGCTTTGACTTTCCGAGAGGGGATGCTAGTAAGGGAGAGAAATAATCCAGATGTATATGTGATTACCAATCAGCAAAGAAGACATATTCCATCTCCTATCACATTCGAGGCTTTAGGTTATAATTGGTCTAATATTACGATTATTCCAGATGGGACTTTAGATATTTCTCACCCTAAGGGATCCCCTATGCAATCTAGTCCATATCCAGATGGAACATTATTAGTCAATAGAGATAATCCGACTGGGATTGAAGTCTTGGAAGCAGGTAAAAGGAGGCCAATACCTAGCCCAGAAATTTTTGATACACAGTATAATTATAGGGACTTAGTGAGAGTATCTTCAGCTGAGTGGAACTCATACCCTCAGGGAGAAGCTGTATATTTCCGCGATGGGGTGATTCTTAGAGCTAATGGTAGAAGTGAAGTTTATATTATGTCCAATGGTAAAAAAAGTTATGTCAATTCACCTTTTGTTTTTGAAAAATTAGGTTATAAATGGAATAATATAAAGGTAGTATCCCCAGCTGGGTTGGATAGTGTACCTGTGGGCAGCCCCATTACTGAGGATCTTTTATAAGATATTGATAAATATTATTGTAAATATTATACTGAAATAGTAGTAGATATAAAAATAATATATGAATAATAAACTCAAGTTGTTATTACCTGTCATTACCTGTGTATTTCTCTTTACTGGGGTATCTATAAGTAAAGCATCTTCTTGTGCGATCAATACCTATAATATTACTATTTGCATACCTTATGGACAAGGATCAGGTAGATACTTTCCTAATGGTGCAATCATAAAATCAAACGCCTCACCTAAAGTATATTATTTAGAAAATTTTACTAAAAGACCTATAGAATCACCACAAATGTTAGAGTCAAGATTTGATTGGAAAGGGTTAATAGTAACATCACAAGAAGCTATAGATGAAATACCTACAGGTACTCCATTGACATTTAGAGATGGTTCATTATTATCTAATAGGGGTAATGTATTTATTATATCTGATGGATTAAAAAGACCTATTGACTCTCCTGCTGCATTTTTGAGATTAGGATTTAAGTGGGCAAATGTAAAAGCTGTTTCAGATGCTGAAATAGACTTGCATCCGCTGGGAGAAATAGTAACAACAAGCTCAACATATCCAGATGGAGTCGTATTTAAGCAACCTGGAGGGGATACGTATTTAGTTGATGACGGGAAAAGTCGATATATCCCATCTCCGCTTATTTTTGAGGCTATGTTTAGATGGGAAGAAGTGGTAGATTTCTCATCAGCAGTGGCTGGACCAGCTTACTTTGTTAGTCCAAAAGGAGATGTATATTATCCAGATGGATTGCTAATAGCAGGAAATGGAACGGTATGGATAATGGAAAATAATAAGAAAGTACCAGTAGGTAGTCCAGAAACATTTGAGAGTTTGGGTATGTCATGGGGAATGGTAAGACAAGCAACTCAATTTGAGATGAACATTATCCCAACCAATGATGTAAGCTACATAGGCAAAAATATGAAATTCTATCCGGATGGAACTCTTGTAAAGGCAGATGATTCTCCTCAAGTATATGTATTTGAGTTCGGAAATCTAAGACCTATTAATAGTCATGCAGTATTCTTTTCATATGGCTATAGTTATGATAAAGTTCTCACATTTCCTCGTAGGGTGATTAACAAGTATTCAATATGGCCAACTCCTCTTCCACTAAAATCTGCATTATAGTATATATAGTATATTAGGATATCAAAATAATAGGAGTAGGTTTTAAAACTCACTCCTATTATACTTTTTATTTACCTATTTTAATCAATTATTATATACACATCTTATCTCTAATCTTGCAAAATATATAAAAAAGTGATATAATATATTTTATATGCGCGTGTAGCTCAGCTGGTTAGAGCGCTACACTGATAATGTAGAGGTCCCATGTTCAAGTCATGGCATGCGCACAC
>JBMTTF010000073.1:0-3162 GCA_049449075.1 Minisyncoccia bacterium
ATATAGGGAGCCGATAATCAGGATTGAACTGATGACCTCACCCTTACCATGGGTGCGCTCTACCGACTGAGCTATATCGGCTATAGTGTAATATTAAAATATTATACACCAATATTACACTTTTGTCAAAAGTTTATACTTAATAAATTCTATCTTTAGTGACAACTGTACCAAAAATTATATCATGTAAGGCTCTTTTCTTTTTATCGAAGAATGTTGTAATGAAGGTAAAACCAAACATAATAAATGTAATGAAAAATAATCCTCTTACAAATAACTTTAGGTTAGACGGTTGTTCTTTATTATTATTTAATATATTTATTCTCATAAACCTTCCTCCAAATGTATTTTTAAGTATTAAAAAAGAACCAGGGAAATAAATATAAACTAAGACTGTAGTTAGAATTGTCAAGTTATTTTCATCGACAAATATATCTGTAATACTTTGATTTTGTAGCAAAATTATAGATATAGTAAGTATGTAAAATACTATTTGTATAAATATATACATAAAACCCAGATCAAAAATAAAAGCTAACAATCTACTCCAAGGTGAAGCATAATATTGTGTATCAACTGCTGAGATATAATTATATTGTATTAAACTATCATTTATAGCAATTTCTGATCCATCTTCTAGTTTTATTCTGTCCATATATATTTATATTATTTTAATTTATACCAAGAACATCTGTATCGATTCTCTATGCTGCTCAGTAATATCTACAACCACAAAGTAATGTCCATCTACTCCATCATCAAAGTACATTTTTTGTATATTACTAATAATTTTATATACATCTCTATCTTCTCCATTTAACATTCCCGTCACTCCCCAAGTCAATGCTGTATGATAAAAATACTCTCTATTATCTGTAATCACAAAGACGGGAATCTCTGCTCTAAATTGAGACATATACTCAGCTATCCCTTTACCCTCTTTGTCTATCACTATAATTCCATCCACTTCACTGGCTCTCGCTAAATGCTGGGCTCCATAGGCTAATTCTTTATGAATATTCTTCATATCTTCAGTAGATATATACTCATCAAAAAAATTATCATAAGCTGATTCCTCTGTAGATAGAATAATTTTCTGCATCATAGACACTGCTTCCAAGGGATAGGCTCCTCCTGAGGTTTCTCCAGATAACATCACCGCATCGGTATGGTCAATCACCGCATTTGCTACATCTGATACTTCAGCTCTAGTTGGACGAGGATTTCTAATCATAGAGTCTAGCATTTGAGTTGCCACAATGACTCTTTTTCCTTTTAGTAAAGCTAATTCTATAATATGTTTTTGGATAATTGGAACTTTTTCAGCTTGAACCTCTATTCCTAAGTCTCCTCTGGCTACCATAACTCCATCTACCTCCCTCATAATACTCTCAATCTGAGATACTGCATCTGGTTTTTCAATTTTGGCAATCACTAATGGATTACTTGTTTTATTAGGTTCTAGTTCAATCAATTTTCTAAGCTCCCTGATATCCTCAGCTGACCTTACAAAAGACATAGCTATAAAATCTACTCCTTGCTCCAAACCAAATTTTAAATCAGATTTATCTTTCTCAGTAATAACAGGAAAATCAACAGAACTTCCTGGGAAATTCACTCCTTTTCTACCTTTAATTTGAGAGTTGGTCTTAGCCTCAGCAATAGTATAATGCTTATCTAAAACAGACTCTTTTACTAATAATTCTATTAGCCCATCTTCAATTAAAATAGTTTCTCCTGTTTTCAAAATTGGACTTAGGTCATGATCAATTGGTAATACCTTAACTCCAGCTACCAAATCATATTCATATTCACTATTGGTTATATAAACTATGTCCCCCACTATAATATCTAAGGGTGTTTCCAAAGCCTCCACTCTCACTCTTGGACCTTGTAAATCCTGTAGTATAGCAATAGGCAACCCTAAATCTTGACGAACTTTTTTGATGGTATTAATCATCTGCCCATACTCTTCATAGCTTCCATGAGAGAAATTAAGTCTAAAGACATTAGCCCCAGACTTTATGAAGTCTGTCAAGGATTCTTCGGTTGCCACTCTAGGACTAAGAGTGCTTACTATTTTTGTTCTTTTTAATACATTAGATTTTATCATATTTACATTTAGTTATTTTTAATTGAGTTTAATACCTCTCAAAGCCTGAATTCTTTTCTCTGCTGGTGGATGAGTAGACATCCAGTCACGCATACCTCCTCCTTTAAAAGGATTAGAAATAAATAGATGAGCTGTAGCTCGATTCGCAACTTCTAAAGGTTCAGTGTCCTGACTAATTTTCTCTAAAGCACTAGCAAGCCCCTCTGGATAACGGGTTAATAAAGCTCCACTAGCATCTGCTAAATATTCTCTTTTACGGGAAATAGCAAAATGTAATAATTGTACAAAAATTGGAGCTAGAATAGCTAATACGATAGCAATTATACCTACAATTAATCCTAATCTACTATTATCATCATTACTCTTTCTTCCCCCACCCCAAAAACTAATTCTTATAAACCAATCAGACAACAATGCAACCAGCCCAACCAAAACTACCGAAATAGTCTGTATTAAAGTATCTCGATTCCCAATATGAGATAATTCGTGAGCAATGACTCCCTCCAGTTCAACTTGTTCTAATCTATCAATTATACCTGTAGTAAGAGCGACAGCTGAGTGTTCAGGATCTCTTCCAGTTGCAAAAGCATTCATAGCTGAATCTTGAATTATATATAGCTTTGGAACAGGTAATCCAGCTGTGATAGCTAAGTTTTCAAGTAAACGATAAATTCTCTTACCCTCAGCAGTATCAGTATTAATTGGATGAGCATTAGAAATAGATAAAACGATACTATCCGAATACCAATAAGAAATAACATTCATAAATAAACTAGCAATCAAAGCCCAGACAAAAATCATCTGATTATCTAGAGTATAACTAAACACCCAAGCTATACCTACTACTACAGCTAAAAATATAATCATTAGCATCCATGTTTTACGAATGTTCTTATCTTTTTGGTCGTAAAGATTCATATTGTATAATTTAACAATTTACTTAGAATGAAACTTTTACATTCTCTTTTTCAGCTTCTGCAATCTCAAAGTATTCTTTTTTCTCAAACTTACCTATAGAAGCAATAGCGCTATCAGGGAAACTCTCAATT
>JBMTTF010000074.1:0-3014 GCA_049449075.1 Minisyncoccia bacterium
TTAGCTTGGGCGAAGAGGGAGGATATTCTAGAGTCTATCAACCCCAATAAAATCCCAATTTCTCTACTATTAGTCAATATAGATAGAGACAATAATATTGGTAATATTATTAGATCAGCTAATACCTTTGGGGTGCAGGAGGTGTTAATTTATGGACGCAAAAAATTTGACCGCCGAACTAGTGTGGGAGCGGAGTTTTTTATGCAATTTCGCCATATTAAATTTATAGAAGATCTCTCACAGTTAAAACAAGAGTTTGACTTAATTATAGGACTAGAGCAGACTGACAATTCAGTAGAATTACATAGGTATAAATGGCCCGAAGATAAAAATATCCTAATAGCTGTCGGCAATGAAGGAAAAGGTCTTCCTCAAGAAATCTTAGATATTTGTGATACTACTCTTGAGATTGAGCAGTACGGTACTACCAGATCCCTCAATGTATCTGTATCTACAGGTATCGTATTATATGATTATAGGGTGAAAACATCTTGATTATACCTTCAAATATTCTATACCTAGTGTCAAAGTTGGCTTTGTTATTTTTACTAAACTGATGTTATTATATGAAAAACCGGCTGTCATTGGGCAGTCGGTTATATTGTATGAGCGTAAACAATCTCAATAATGACGGGTAGATTTTGGAATACAAATTCCAGACTCTTCGAAGATTTGCTCTTCACGAACGACTTCGCTCAAATGCCTATAACAAGGGTTTTGTCTATATTTTTCTCTTGCTATTCTAAGTTTTTCTTCATGGTAATAAAAGTCAGTGTGACCCGGATAAAGAGTAGGCATGATAATACCCTCCAAAGAACATGTTATAAATATATTATACTACAAATATTAGTTTTTTGTCAAAAATTATTAGCTTTTTTGGCTTACTCACTCAAATCATCCAACAATTTTTCCACCTTATAGGCTTCAAGGGCCTCACTGTCTATTTCAAATCTAAGTTCTGGGGAACGACCTCGAGAGAGTATATCTGCTAGATAATATTCATATTCTTTATGGGTTTTCTTCAACTTTTGTATTACAGTACCTTGTTTATCGGTAGGGAATACTGTTATCTTTACATCTGCTACTTGTAAATCTGCACTTACTATAACTTTAGAGACGGTAACCAAAATTCCAGGCTCTACATCTAATTCTCGCAACATCAGTAATGATAATTGCTCTTGAATTAATTGTTGGTAGCGTATGAGATGCCTATCTGCCATAATTATTTTTTGATTTGCTCATAAACATATAAGATATCTCCCACTACTGGAGTAGTTTTTTTAAATGAACAAGAGATTACCATCCCACACTCATTCCCTTCCATTACATCGGGCACATCTTGCTTATCTTGTTGTAAATTGGATAATTTACCTTGAGCGATAACTTTACCTTCTGAGTTCTCAATTTCAATTAAGCCATTCCTTACCATTCGTCCTTTTTGTACTAACCCTCCCAATATTAAGCTCTTTTTATCTTCTTTGAAAACTTTCAAAACTTTCAGCTCTCCTAAATCTGTTCTGGTCACTTTTGGACCTTCTAGCTGAGTAATCTGGTCTCGAATTTCATCAATTAATTCATAAATTAAACGATAATACTTGATTACTACATCCTTGAGATTGGCAAGCTCCTTAATCTTCTTATCTTGTTTGATACCAAATCCAAGAATAACCGCTTGTTTAACTTTAGCCTCACTAATATCATTTGCATTAATATCTCCCACTTCTCGAGATACAATTGTAATTTTAATATCTAGCTGTACAATTTGCCCCAAAGCATATTCAATAGCATCCAGAGACCCAATAGAGTCGGCTTTAACAATAAGATTCAAAGCTTTTTCTTTTTCTAGTAATGATTGCATTACTGGATTATTAGCATGAGGAATTTTTGAACCCTCTATAATAGAAAGAGCCTCATTTTCAGAACCCACTACACGAAACTCATCTCCTGCCGATGCCACCCCCTTAAGTCCAAGAATACGAACAGGTTGTGCAGGACCTGCTTCCTTTATCATTACTCCTGCATCATTCGTCATACGACGAATTTTTCCATATACCGTATTACCTACAATCACAAAATCTCCAAGCTTCAAATTTCCATTCAAAACCACAATATCTGATAATGGTCCGGCTTTGGAATCCAAGAATGATTCCAAAATGAATCCATCGGTTGCTGATTTATCATAATTAGCCTTTAATTCCTCCACTTCAGCCACCAGAGCAATCATTTCTAGAAGTTCTGGAATACCTTCACCTGAGACAGATGATACATTCAAGACAATAGTCTGCCCACCCCATTCTTCTGGGGTAAGTTCTAATTCAGATAAATCAGCTTTGATTTTGTCTAGTACTAGATTTGGTTTATCTATTTTGGTAATAGCTACAATAATTGGTAATTTGGTACTTTTAGCAAGCTCAATCGCCTCCAAAGTCTGAGGTTTTACACCTTCATCTCCGGCAATTACAATAATTATAATATCCGCAGTTTTAATCCCACGACTACGAATAGATTTAAAAGCCTCATGTCCAGGGGTGTCAATAAAAGTAATTTTAGAATCTTTATATGCCACCTGATAAGACCCAATATGCTGAGTAATTCCACCAGCCTCACCTGCAGTCACATTAGCCTTACGAATATAATCTAAAAGACTAGTTTTCCCATGGTCGATATGACCCATAATGGTAACTATTGGCGGTCTTGGCTGAATGCTTGAATTTGACATAATAACTAGAGTTTATTAATAAGAGGGGATTTGATAGCAGTAGCCAAAACTTCAGCCTCCTCTTCACTTAATTGCTGATTGGCTCGACCTTTTTCAATAGGTTTAGCATAAGAGCGACCACCCTGTTCTCTGGTAGCAATATAAGTAATTAGAACACCAGAATCTTCATTATTTAGTAGAGCAGTGGTAAAACTAGTATCCCCACCCATATCTGCAAAAGGATTGAATCTCTTGATAGCCACTTTATGCAAGGTATAATTCAATATTGTACTATGATATTGTAGTTCTGTAAAGG
>JBMTTF010000075.1:0-2983 GCA_049449075.1 Minisyncoccia bacterium
AACTGCCATTATATGCTACAAGGTCTTTTTTTGCCTCTCTCGCAATAGTTTTGGGCTTAGGGGTATCTTTCATAACCTCTGCCTTATTCTCTTCAATAGGAGGGATATTTTTAGGTACTATGATTGTCTCTGTACTTGCCATACTCTGAATCACTTTATCTGATTCTAGTGTGGTAAGGGATAAATCTCTAGCTATTACTGTATTATTTGCCTCAATACCAATAGCTATTGTTAATAGTGCCAGTAATATGTATCTTTTATAATGTGCTTTTGTTCCAGTATAGTGTTGATAAGGTCTATAAAAACTTTTAATATGTTTAATTTAATAGTAATCTAGTTTAGCACTAGCAACAGACATAAACAGTGTGAGAATATAAAGTTCTCAAGAGAGGAGACAAGGATTTTCACCTTGTATATAAATAGTTGTTTACTAGCCGTATATGTTGCTAGTCTAACGGCTGTGATGATACTTAGACTATTTACTACACCACTAACAGCGTCTACCTATTCCGCCACTCCTCTACTGAGAACTCTATATTGTAAAGTGCTATAAAGTTCTCATCTACGGAGGGGAGGGTTTGACCTCCACGTTGCTTGGTCTTGGCAACTATTCAACCTCTACCGCTTATTGGCTCACTGGCCACTACCTCCATAATTGAGAACTCTATATTGTAAATGTACAAGTTTATTATATCACAATTTTGTCTAGTGCTTCTCGAGTGCCTTCCATTACTGGGATTTCTTCTACTTCTTCTACTCTATCTAATAATTCTGGGTTTTCGTATATGAACTTATATCCCATTGTGGTCTGTCTTTTGTTATTAAGCACAGAACTTAAGTTCCCTTGTGATATACCCAATTCTTTTACTGCGTGTCTTTGAGATTGATATATTTTAATTATTTTATTTCCAAGCATTTGAATAACCCTTGGTTTTCTTCCTCTTTTACCATCTAAAGCAGATTGTTTAAATCTATTTTCTGCCCAAGTTAGCATTTGTACATTATTTTTTAAATATCCTTTTTTGCAATCTATTCTATCTAAAGATGGTTTAAATTGTTTGTTGTAGTTATTTTTCCTCCACTCATTATATAGTCTTAAAAATTTATTATCATACAAAAACATTTCTTGAAACTCTTTTAGTGAAAAATTAATAGTATGTCTGTTTTTCATATGATTATACATATTTGTTAAAACTCCTTTTGGGGTTTTTCTATATCGGCGAGTATTCTCTAGTGATTTCATATAATTTTGAGTTAAATTCCATATCTATTATATCACCATTTGATATATCTTGCAAGACATATTTTAAACTTTTAAACAATACTCTATATTTATTATTTAATTCACAAAGTTCATAAATCTCTTTGCCGTTCTTATCCTGAAGTCCAGTGTATTGCATAAATACTTTATTTGATGTCTCTGTTTGTACTCCTGCTTGACCAATTGACCAACCAGCAACCCATAATTTGTCTTTTTTATCCCAAGCTCTGAATTTAATCTCTCTCATATAATTAATTTAATCTAATAATTAGAGACAATCCTTGTTGCTTTATTTTTTTTATAAAATACAACCTGTACTTCTCTTTGTAGCAATTTTTCTTTTTGGATAAAATTTTCTATAATATTATTATATTCATCACTTTGTACAAAATTTATACATTTGTTTTTATCAAAAGAATATGCTGTATAATGTTCTTTTCTCATATAATTTAATCTTTATCTTCTAATATTATATCATCTTGTTTGATTCTGTGCTTCTCTTTGAGTTTATCCTGAATAAACTTTTGTACTCGCTTCTCTGAATCTATTGCATTTACAAAAATGTTTTGAATTTCTTGTAGCTCATCTGTATACATAGTATTTAATCTTTAATTCTAAATTGCTCCCTTAATGATTCTATAACCTCCATCTTTTCATATATTGTGAGTATGTTTGTACGGTCTATAATCTCCTTTGCCCTCTGAAAGGTTATCTCTTTTGAATATATTTTACTTGCTAAGTGCTTGAATGTTCGCTCTTGCCAATAAGTGTCTTTAGTTTCCATATAGTGTTTAATTTAATTCTGCTAATAATATCTCTAACTCTGCCTCGTCTTCTTCGTGCTGGTGTAATTCTTGCTCAATTCTTACAGTCTCTTTATATTGTAATAATTCATTTTGTTCTGCCTCTGTCATATATTTAACTATTTAATTCTAATAATATTATTATTTAAAGCATTTAATAAAGCTTTTCTAGCCTTACCTGCGGTTGTAAATCCTTGAAAATTTCCAATAACTTCAATTTCAAGATTTGCATCTTCTAAATCGCAAAACCTAATGGTATATTTTGCTAATTCATTTTTAAACCTCTCTTTTGTTATAAAATAAACTAAATTGTTTATTTGATAACCTGACAAAATTATACTATTAAAAAATCTTTTGCTTTTTTTTGAAAAAAAATAAAAATCTATTTTGTTTTTTAATGCTTGTTGTTGAATTATTGCCTCAACTTCTTTTGCTTTTAGTGTATAAATCATATATTTATAATTTAATCTGATAATAACTCTGATAACTTTGTCTCAACTCATCTGCCATTGCTATACAATGGTCAATCAAGCTTTTGTCTTTCACCTCGTGTAATTCATAGTAGCATTCTATATCATCAAGAATACAATTTTCTATGAATTCATCTAGTATGCTTTGAATTGCTTCTTCTGCTTTACTCATATTATTTTAGTTATTATTATTAATTCTTTAGCTCTTGCCTCTCTATTCTTTGGCATTTCAAAAACTATGTTTGTGTGCATTGCATCTTCTGCCTCCTGTAAAGTCTTGAATACTCCCCAATCGTCTAGCTTGTTGATATCTTGTAGTATATATATAATCTTACTCATACCTTTTGAATTTAAACTTCTGCTAATTGATAATAAAAATCTTGTATCTCATCTTGTACTGATTCATATTCTAATATGATATCATCAAGCTTTGATTCTAGAATATAGTC
>JBMTTF010000076.1:0-2975 GCA_049449075.1 Minisyncoccia bacterium
CCAAGTACATTTGTCCAGAAAGGCTATAAATGGAATAATATAATAGCAGTGAGTGATGCAGAATTAGCCCCACATGCACAAGGAGATATCTTAACTACATCAGATAGACACCCTAATGGAAGTTTACTAGTAAGACCAGGAGGATCAGTATTCGTAATAAAAAATGGACAGAGAAGATATATTCCAAGCCCACTCATATTCCAAGCAAGATATAGATGGGAGTCATTAATAGATGTCTCAGAGAGCTATCTTAATAACTATCCACAAGGGGAGAATGAATTTTATCCAGATGGACTATTGATAGCTAGTGCCACAGGAGTATATATGATGCAAAACAATGTTAGGCAACCAATAACTTCCCCAGAAGTATTCGAGAGCTATGGACTAAACTGGGGGCAAGTTAGAAGGGCTACTGACTTTGAGCTATCTATTATTCCTGTGGGAGGAGCTATATCTGAAATTAAAAGCTATCCATCCAGAGTATTAATATCTCCTACGGGGAGCGGAGCCGTGTATGTAGTAGACACAACGGGATTATTGAGGTATATCCCAAGCCCATTTATATTCAATAAATTAAATTATAAATGGGATGAAATAATTAATATCCCAGCCAATACATTAAATAAATATCCAAAAGGTGAGAATATGTTGTTTCCAAATGGTACAGTTGTTTCATATAATGGTACAGTATATTTGATTGCTAATGGATATAAAAAGCCTATTGGTAATCCAGAAGTGTTTTTAGGACTTGGCTATAAATGGACAGATATTATCTCATCGAGATTCAATGAATTTGCCCAATATCCACTCGGAGCAATCATTACTGATGTAAATAGTGAACTATACAATATAATATCTGTAAATGATGGAGATGATATTACGGTTAATTTAAATGGTAGAATAGAAGGTGTAAAATTATTAGGAGTAGACGCTCCGGAATTAGACAGTTTAATGAGTAGCTCGAATTATTGCTATGGAGTAGAGGCATATCAGGCATTAAAAAATTTAGTTGCAAGTAATAGAGTTAAGTTAGTGAAGGATCCAGTTAAAGAAGATAGAGATGATTATAATAGGCTATTAAGATATGTATATTTAGAAGATGGAAGATTCGCTCAAGAATATTTAATCAAAGAAGGATATGCAAAAGAATATACATATAAAGGAGCTTTTTATCAAAATCAAGCTAAACATAAGGCTTTAGAGCAGGAAGCTAAGAATAACAATAAAGGATTATGGGCTACAAGTTGTAATAAGAACTAAATTGTGGATAAATAATATACAAATATATAAAAATATGATATAATGTATTTAATCCTTGGCTTAGGCAGGTCGACAGGAGGGTAACCGTTAGTAAGAAAGAGCAATCTTTCTTCAAAATTGCAAATTATGAACAAGAATTTATTTGTACGAAATATTGCGTACAAAGCAACTAATCAGGACTTACAATCTCTTTTTGAGACTGTTGGAACTGTAGTTTCAGCTAAAATCATCTTTGACAAAGAACAAAATCGTAGCAAAGGTTATGGATTTGTAGAATTTGCCACAGAAGATGAGGCTGAAAGAGCAATACAACAGTTAGATGGAGCATCTCTTCTAGAAAGAGAAATCTCTATCCAACCTGCTAAGCCTCGAGAATAAGTCCTCGATAACAAAAAAGTCCCGATATTATTCGGGGCTTTTTTATTTGTTTATTGTATGAGTTAACTAAGAAAAGATATTCAATATATTCGAGATTATAACAGAAACTTCATTCTCAGTACCTCTTAGGGTTCCAGACCAAACTTGCCAAGCTAATAAAGTTTTAGCAAATAATGATAGGAAAATATAGATTTTCTCACCAAAAACATAAGATTTCCAAGGGCCAACTTTTTTATACTGTAAGAACATATTAAGAGCAAAAACATTGAATACTGCAAATAATGAGAATACAATAAAGTATACAAAGGTAGGAATTTCTACTTCTGCTGAAGAGATAGCTCCTTGAAAATGCAAGAAAATTACAATCCAAGGGATAATACCTGCAATACATCCAAAGATATAAGGAAGCCAATTAACATCTTTACGATCTTGATTGATCTGCTCCATTACTAACCCAAATAAGTTCATGCTAGCATTGATACCGAATAGTAACAATAGAGTAGAGAAATCATAAATTCCTACTAACATAGAGATTAACACAATCATCACTGAGGAAGATAGAGCGTATTCATACCATCTAATTACATTGATATGCTTCTTTAAGTTTTTGATATACCAAGGATAGACATTTGGTAAAATTGTAATAAAGTGAGCAATAGCAGATAATAGTAGAAACAAAGCTACTGCAGGACCCAAGTTAATATCAAATAAACTCTCTGTCACAGGTTTAGCTGTGCGAGTGGCAGAATCAAAGTCTAAATAATTAGTAGTAACAGGGAATAGAGCTTCTTTAGATACATACAGCATCAAACCAGCTTGAAAGAAGTGCAAAGCACCCATAATCCCATTATACATTTTAAGACGGGCAAAACCATTGTGTACACGTATACCAAGCATATATTTAATGTTTATTTAATAACCTCTTATATTATGAAACAAAATTAATAAACTGTCAATGTTTTTTAGAATATTTTATTGTCCTCCTCCGCCCTGCGGTCATCTCCCCCAAGGGAGGACAGTAATTTTGTCCCTCGCTGGCGAGGGTGGCGACGAAGTCGATGGGTGTGGACTGAACTAAAATTACCCTCTCCTCCCAAGGTGGATTAAAAAGCGAGGGACAGTTTGAGGATGACTGCTCTTTCAGTTCCTAGCTCTTTGTCTCTTCTTTATCCTCTCTTTTCTCAATACGATTCTGTTTGTCAGAACTCAAAACCCAAACTCCAATAAGAATCACAATCACTGGCAAAAAAGCTTGTAAAACTTCCCTCATTGTTATAATATTAAGCTGTAATAAACCAATTGTAACTCCAGAACCGATAAAGAATATAGATTCTACT
>JBMTTF010000077.1:0-2958 GCA_049449075.1 Minisyncoccia bacterium
ATCTCTTAAATCTTTGACTTTTTGAATTATATTTTTATGCTCTAAGATAGATAATAATCTTATAGCTTCTCCAAATCCTGCAATTCCAGGAGTATTGAGAGTACCTGACCTTATACCATATTCCTGTCCCCCACCATAAACAATAGGTTGAATGGGTGTATTCTTTTTGATATATAAAGCCCCTACTCCTTTTGGACCATACATTTTATGTCCAGAAATACTATACAAATCTAAATTAGAATAATTAAAGTTAATTTCCTCCGACCAAACAGCCTGAGCTCCATCAGAGTGAAAGAGTGGATAAATTGAATCTGGATTGTATTTTTTTAACATTCTGCCTATATCTCTGATTGGCTGTATTGTACCTATTTCATTATTAGCATGAATTATACTAACTAAAACCGTATCTGGAGTTAATAAATTCTGTATCTGTTCTAATTGCACTACCCCACTCTCATCAATAGATGTAGTTTTATGAATAATTCTATCAGGATAATGTTGAATCAAAGCTTTGATTGGGGCAAATACAGCACTATGTTCTATAGGGGTGGTAATAATTTCAACTTTTTCTCTTTTTTCTAGTGCCTCTATAATAACTCCTTGAATCGCTATATTATTACTTTCAGTAGCACCACTTGTAAAAATTATTTCTGAGAATTGTACCCCAAAGTACTCAGAGATAACTATTCTAGCATTATCCACAATATGCATAGATTTTTGTCCCAGCATATGCTGACTATGCGGATTTGCAAAGTTATCTTGCATCACTTGTGATGTAATTCTTAATACTTCTGGATGAATTGGAGTACTGGCTTGATTATCTAAATAAATCATAAACTAGCTAAAATTTGCTCAAATTTAGTCTTATTATTGTCTGATATATTACCAATTAAAGCCAAATTGAGATGTTCTGATATTGCATGTTTTTGCATAAAATCTAAAATCTGCTCTTTGGTGACTGCTTTGTATTGTTCCATTTCATATTCCAGGTCAAATGGTTGATGTAATAGCAATTCATTCATACCTATAATAGCTGCTATCTCATCACTAGATTCAAATCCCATCACCGTTTGTCCTTGAATATGTTCTTTGGCAATATTTAATTCTTTTTCAGTAACTGGATAAGATTTCATATCTTGTAATTCCTTTAGAATTAACTTTAGGGTGTTTTCAACTTTAGTATTTTGTACACCTGTATTAATATTGAATACTCCTATATCATCAAAGTGATGACTATCAGCTCTAATATAATAAGATAATCCTCTTTTTTCTCTAATTTCAGTAAATAATCTAGAACTCATATAACCTCCTAGAATTGTACTGGCAATAGAAGCGATATATCTATCCTGAGCATGAATAGATGGAATATGAAATCCCAGCATCAGATGTGTTTGGTCAGTTTTTTTATTTCTTATATTTACTTTTGGAGTTTTTTGGTTAATCTCAATATCTATCTTTTTAGGAGTTTCAGCTTGTCTAGCATTGTTAAAAGATGACTCAACTTTATCTAGCATATTAGTGTCAACTTCTCCAGCTATAATAATATAAGTATTGGAAGCTACATATTTATTGGAAACATAGTCCACAAAATTCTGTCTATTAAAAGAATTGATTGACTCTTTTGTCCCAATAATTGACCTACCTAGTGGAGTATCATCGCCATATAAAAGAGTCTGAAAATCACTATGAATCTGCCTTGTTGGCATATCCAAATACATATTTAATTCCTCAATAATAGCTCCTCTTTCTACTTGTATATCACTTTCTTGTAAAAGAGAATTTTGAAAAATATCAGCAATCACATCAAGAGCAATGTATTTTTTCTGATTTCTAACTTTAACCCAATAACCAGTATACTCATAGCTGGTAAAAGCATTGTAAGATGCTCCCAGGCCATCTAATTCTTGAGCAATGATCTTAGCATTTGGTCTCTTGGTAGTCCCTTTAAACATCATATGCTCCAAAAAGTGAGACAACCCCTGCTCAGTATCTGATTCGTATCTAGAGCCCACTCCTACTAATGTCAACACTGTTGTAGTCTTAGAATCTTTGAGTGGGATTCCAATTATAGTAAGTCCATTATCTAATTTACGAGTTTTATATACCATATTCTAATCTATCTTATTACAAATGAATCTAACATTCTTTGATATATTTCTTGATAAGTTATAGTTTTATTATAGCATAAATATAAAGATTCAGCACCTATGTCTAATTTTTTCTCACAAGTTCCAGCTAAATAATTTGGCTGTTTATCTGTCACATCAAGTATAAATTCAAAACCATCTGTATTAGTAAATTTGATTGGGTATCCATTTTGATTGGCCATATTCACGAAGTCTGGATATTGTAATTCAAAATTTGGGTCTTCAAAATTCTTCCAAGACTGAACCTCAGTAAAAGATTGTACGGCAGGATTAGTATTGGCATTATCAATAATATTACTTGTCTTTTCTAACCAAGGTTTATTAGGATATTTGTTAACTAAATAATCATAAAGTTTTATATATTGACCTTTGGATTCATCAAATAATGGGGTTCCTCCCGCATACATGGTATCTGGATTATCTCCATACTGATTATATCCATTTTTCTCTAACCAAGCCTCTATTTGTGATTTTTCAGATGTTGGAAGATCTAAATTGATACCTTCCTTATTGTTATTACTATCCTCGTCTGGAGTAATTGAGACATCTTCAAAATAAGTCACTCCTTCATAAGTACATCTCGGGGGATAAATCATACTAATAATTCCATCATTAGCCTCAACACATGAAGCATAATCTGTTACTTTAGCTTTAGGATTATCTAATACTATAAAGTATACATACAAAGTACCTATAGCTAGAAATATTATAAGCCCTAAAGGGAATATAAATTGTGGATTTTTATTTAGCCAGTTTTGCATAGTTTTGAATTTAATTATTATTTACCATGACACTTTTTATACTTCTTACC
>JBMTTF010000078.1:0-2693 GCA_049449075.1 Minisyncoccia bacterium
AATTAATAGCTGGGATAATTAATGCATTATTAGGAATATTAGGTGCTATTACTGTAGCTGTATTAGTAATGTCAGGATTTAAATATATGACAAGTTCTAATCCGGGAGAAGTAGGGACGGCTCTGGATGGTATTAAGAATGCTGTAATAGGATTGATTATCATTATGGGAGCATTCCTAATCACTCAATATGTCATTACTGCTTTGGCTGTGTAAAAGAAAAAACTCACTCTTTTTATTACTTGAGTGAGTTATAAAATCAAACTTATATTAATTCAGTTTTTCAACAAATGGGTACACTCCTTGTCCACCCTTACTATTTCTCATCATTAAATATGTATCAACTTCAATCTGAGGTGGGTTTATAAATTCAACATTTATAAACTCAGTATTAATTTCTTTTTGTACACAACTAGATCCAGTTGCTATAAACTCTTCATTATTTAATTTTACCCCTTGATTATAATATCCTGTCTTATCTCCTAGCCAAGATATACATACTTTATATTTTCCCGGGGAGACTTTGTACTGTCCATTCCTTTTCAATAATATATACTTTTTAGATACTGGTAGTATAGCACGTTTATCGACCTCTTCCTCTACAGGAGCAGGAGCGACTTGCTCTTGCTGGGTGGATTGCTCGGGTGGAGAGGGGTTGAGCTGATTGTCTCTAATCCCTTTTACCCAAGAGTTAAATCCTGGAATAAAGAAATTTAGAACAGCTAATATTATTATTATCTTAGCTGTTACTTTTTGCCCTTTTCCTCCTTTTGAGTGGGCAATTCCAGCAGCAATGATTACTGCTATTATTTCCAGTATCCATAGGGATCCCCCAAGGAGAAACATTCTGGCTACCAGCCAACCGCCACTAATCCCTAGGAGTATCCCAGGGGATACAGACTTTTGGGAGTTTGGTGTTTTCCCTCCAGAATTTGCCGGAGCAGCGGCAGGGGTGGGGGCTGTACTTCCTGTACTAGTCCCTGTGCTCCCAGAAGGGCGGGAGCTGTTGTTGAGGCTGTAACGACGTGGTGACATGGTTATAATGTCAAAGAACATATTTTGTATAGCATATTTTAGGTTAAATGTCAATATATTATAACAATGTTTGTAAAATAAAAAGCCGAGTTTGTACTCGGCTTTGCAATTGAATAGTATTTTTAATCTTTTGATGACTCCAATGCACTAGAAATTTGAGTCAAAATATCATCTTTTGTAGCTCCATCTCTGAAGATAACCTTTGCCTTATCTCCCAATGCATCTTTCAATGTAGGATATTTGACATATTTATCCCATAGTTGCTGATGATTTACAACTCCACCACTTGTCTGGGCAGCATTTTGTATAGCTAGTACAAATCCCGCCATCTCAGCTTTGAGATTTTTATTCTGCTGTTCAATTACTTGTGAACGAGCTTGCTCTTCTTTTAGCTTAGCCTCCTGTTCGGCTTTAGCTACGGCTGATTTATTTCTTGCCTCATTCACACTTGCAGGTAGAGATAAGTCATCTATATTTATCAATATCAGCTCTACCCCTATATTGTCTAGTTTGGATATAATAGCAGCTCCCATTTCTGCTATTTCTCCTCGTGCAGTAATATCTCTTTTAATCACAGCTCCAATTTGTTGTAAGCCAAGAGCTTGTAACAGCTGTGCGGGAGTAATTTTAGAAATTTGAATTTCTTCTAAGTTCTTCCCCCCATTCAATTGTTTAGAATAGTCTTCAAATGAATATTGCTGGAGGACTAACCTAATATATGGATTCAAAATTCTCTCAGTTGCTTGTAGCACATCTTGATCTTCAGCATTATAATGTGCCTTATAAACATTTTTTGCTTTTTCTATGAGAGCATCTCCCTTAATCTGAGCTAGTACACTAGCTTTAGCTGTTAATGTTATGTCTGGTAGCTCTAGCTCTGCATAATCTCCTGGTGTAGGAGTATCATGTCTAAATAGGTATACGGGAAATTGGTTTGTTCCGTATGCCCCAACTAACTTTGCTCCAGGTGCAATCACATTAAGTCCAGGAGTTGCTATTTTGGAAAGGGTCCCTGAGGTCCCCAGATTGGGTCTATTCCCGAACCATGAGATCACATGGATCTCATCATCTGGTACTACCCAGATTGGGGGTAGAAAAAAGGGTTCAAAACTTGACATTTTATAAAAGAGCAGTGGGACATTCGTATAATTACCATAAATATACAAAAATGTCAATGTAAATTAAAACTCCCCTTTTAAACTTAAAGGGGAGTGATGTCTTGAGATGGATTTAAGAACTATATTTTGATTTTTTAGGTAATAAATGTATTAATGGTGAAATTATTATCCAGAGTGTTATAATTATCCAACACAATATAATTCCAATTAGCACCAGAGGTACTGTTATGATTGGGGATGTGATAGTGAAGTAAATGATTCTATCAAGCTTCCTTATGCTTTGGCTCATCACTCATAACTCCAAATTTCAATTTTGATAATATTCTATATCTTACATAATGTCAAATTGTATATAATATTTATGAAATAGAGGTATAGTCAAAATGTCGTTTTAGCTTATAATATTGACAAATATTAAGATATATAATACAATAATATAAGTTCCCAAAAGAGGTGTGCTTTTGAGTACTCCTAAGGTGTAAGGAATACTCGCCCCGCTAATTATAATTATTATTTTATGCCTACTATACAACAATTAGTA
>JBMTTF010000079.1:0-2679 GCA_049449075.1 Minisyncoccia bacterium
CATATAAGCTGAGTTTCCTATTATAACTCCACCCACAATCTCACCTTTAATATTAGTATTAATTTGTACATATCTCTCCCCTTGTTCTATCACTACAGACTTCATAGTCTCAGGATTAAGTCTACATTGTCCTACAAAAGCAATAGCCAGACTAGTTTTCGGACAATAAGCTGGAATTAGATTAAATTCTTTCATAGTTTCAGAATGAACCATATTGTATCCGGCTATTATACCTTGTAGAGAAGCCTGTGCCCAAGTACCAGAACCAGTATACTGTTCTTGTAAAATATCATAATACTCCACTATATCACCCGCTCCAAAAATATTTTCATCTTCGCTAACTAAGTACTGATTAACCTTTAACCCACGATTACAAAGTTCAGCCGGCAGAAAGTGTTTGTTTAATTCCAACCCAATCCCAACACACATGGCCTCAGTAGGAATAATCTCACCAGAAGCGAGCTCAATTTCACTAATCTCCCCCATTTGATTACCTCGAATTTCTTTAACCTCACTTTCATAATAAATCTTAGCCCTTGTCGCAATATATTCATTCAGAATATTACCCCCAATCTGGTCAATCATGCCCTGCCAATACCATTTATCCCGAATAATCAAAGTCACTTCCTTACCCAAATTAGATAATAATTCTACAAATTCAATCCCAATAAAGCCACCACCAACAATAGTAATTTTATTTTTATCCCTAATATAATCCCTCACTCCAATAGCATCATCTAAAGTCTGAAAAGCAAACACTCCTTTCAAATCTGAACCTACTTGAGATAATCGTCTAGCACTACCACCTGTCGCAATCAAGACTTTGTCATAAGTGAGTATCTCACCATTATCTAGAGTAATACTTTTTTCTTTAGCATCTAACCTATGCACCTTAGCAATAATTCTATCAATACTCTGTGATTGAAATTGTTCCTCTGTTTTTAATAATAACTGCTCTGGAGACTTCGCATCAGCCGATACCTTCCCAATATTAACCCGAGAATAAACTGGATACTTCTCCTCCCCAATAAGTACAATACTAGACTCAGGAGACTCTTTTCTAATAGTTATAGCTCCATTCGTACCCGCAATACCCGCCCCGATAACAATATAATTATAATGTTTCATTGATATATAAATTAATTTATGAACTATTTATAGTATAACATATTGATTGAGAATTAGAATTATGATATTATTTTAAAGTTGTTTTTAAAGGTAAAATTAAAGTGGCCAGAGACAATTTGTTGGAAACATTGTCGGGCAGAGCCTGCAGAAATAAAGAACCTGTGTTATGTCCTACAGAAAACACACCTCTTCCAGACACTCTTCCCACGAGATGCGGCTCAAAGCAATCTCAAAGTATCATAAAATTTGAACAATGTCTTCCCGATGAGGGATAACCTAACCCAAAAACAGAAGACCATCTCACTTCGAGCTGGTCTTTTTTCTTTATTAAGATTAGATTTATAAATTAAATACTTTTGTCCTTCAATTGTAGATTACTTAGACATTTCAGTCGCCTGTAAATTATCCCCTACACAAACTATAAAAATCTGCTATAATACAGGTACCTAGGTCAGTTTGTTATATGTTATGGATAGCCAAACTGCTTTACTGATTAATCAATGGATAGATATATTGCATAATCCAACTTATTGGATTGTATTCTGGTTTATTGCTTTATATATTTTATTAGAACCTAAAATTTTCCCTAAAAGGGATATAATCCCCCAAAATAAATATGCTAAGACTATAATATGTACTAAGTTATTTATACTGATATTTACCTTTAGCATAGCCCTGTCTCAGAGCTTATTTGGAGGTTGTCTTATTACCTTAATTCAAAATTATATTGCTAGCACTTATCTTGGCCGTGAATATTGGTATCCTTTTGGCTTAGTATTCCGCGAAAATTTCTCTCCTGAATATTGGATATATTTAAGACTATTTTATATAGTTATTACAATATTATATGGATATTGGGTATACAAATATTATAAATTTATTATGAAAAGTTAGGGAAATAAAAATCCCTACCGTCTTGAGCGACGGTAGGGGTATAATCGGAGGATGGTCTGATGTTAGTAGAACAGATAGTCTATACCACCTAAAGTGGATAGGGGGGCTACCCCGCCTAGAACATTATACTCCCACGGATGAACAAAGTCATCATCCGTGAGAACCTGATACCACCCGGTCTCTGGGTTCCAGGACCAGAGTTCCTCTTCATCTCCTTCGCCAAACCTGGAGAATAGACTACCTCCAGCTATGAGACAAATTTCTGCCTCTGGATTGAGCTTGGATAGGAAGATCTTAGCATCAGAGCCAAGATAATAAAGCTCCTTTACAAAGCTCTTACCATTAAGCTCTGTTTGGAGAGCTCTAATTACTGAATCAACAGCTGTCTGAGATGCGAGATGCATTGTAAAATATGCAACAACTTTGTAAGTTAAGCATATTTAATAACTTTTGTCAATAATTAATATCTGAAGTTTATGAGGAATTTAAATACACCCCCCCTCCGAAGGGGGACAGTTTAAATTCATAATTTATAATTCATCTTCATTGCATTTTAGCCTAAAATCCAATATAATATGAGAGTTATATAAAATATTATATTATGCTTTCAATTTCTGATATTAAAAAAGGTAAAATTATTGTAGTGGATGATAATCC
>JBMTTF010000080.1:0-2539 GCA_049449075.1 Minisyncoccia bacterium
AATATATTATAGCATATACCTATTATGTTGTAAATATTATTTTTATAATTTTAACTTTAATTTATTAAGTTAACACGATGTATTGATAATATTGTATAAAAAGTATTATTCCTATCATTAATACTAAGATTACTAGTAGAAATATTGTTTTTTTAAGTTCAGACATAGTAGTTAATAATTATACTTATTAAAATAATGGAGTAGCCCTTACAACAAATCTTTTAGCACTTGTCCAAAGTGGAGTACAAGTGTATAAAGTGAGAATATGATTATCAGTATTATCTTCAATTTCAACCGCATCTGGAGTAACTTCAAATATATCATAAACCCTATAATCATATTTTATTCCTTCCCAATATAATGTTATAATATCATTCATTTTTACATTTGGAAGTCTATAAAAAGTATTATTATTCCCAGTATATAAAAACCTATGAGCAGTAATGACCATATTACCTCCTTTAATTGGATTTCCTGTATTATTCCTATGCCAAATTCCTTTCCATAGATCCCTATTAGTATTACTAGAAATTAATTTGGAGTCCAGATTAATAGAATTAATTTGAATTTGAAAAAGTGATTTATCTATATTCTCATCAATTTCTGGAATATTATTAGATTCATCATCTTTATATGGGGCTGGTTTTAGTAAATCATTTTGAATGGTAGAGTTATTGGAATTTGAATTATTATCAATATTCTGAGTTTCTACATTATTGTATGAATTAAAAATTTGTGGCAAAAATGGTGCTAATACAATATATATACCTAATGATATTATTACCCCTAGCAATATTTTATTGATAATTGTTAAAAACTTTATGTTCATAATAATTTTTATATATTATTTAAAATTTAAAGAGAGTAATCTCAAAGATATACCCTCTCTTTAAATTTTAAATATTTACTGTGTATCAAATAAATAGAACCTTATTTCTTAGAAGATTGCTTACTGTAAACTAGTACTGAAGATACAACCAACACTAGTGCTAGTAATGAAGGGACCAATAGGTTTAAACCTGTGTCCTGTAGTTGAGTTGTTGCTTTTGGTGAGAAATCATAAGCTTTGTCAAGAAGTACTTTATCTACGATATGAACTACACCATTTGTAGCTTCAACATCAGCTGTTGTTACCTTTGAAACATTCCCTGTTTTATCAGTTATATTAACTCCACTGTCATTTTTTGTAACTACAATAGTATCTCCATTTAAGGTTGTTACTGTTTGAGTTTCTGCTAGATCAGTGGATAGTATTTTACTAGGAATTACATGATATTTTAGGATACCAGCTAATACCTCAACATTTTCTGGTTTTACCAAAGCATCTGTTACTTCTTTAGGTAAAGCGGCGAAACCAGAGTCTTGAGGAGCAAAGACAGTGAACTGTGAATCAGTTGAATCTAAAGCTCCATCTAAATCTGCCAACTCAACAAGAGTTTTTAAAGTTGACAAACTATCTGTTTTGCCTAATAATCCAGTAATTGTATCTGTTGCAGCAATAGAATATGCCGGCACTAATATCATAGCCATCGCTATGATTGAGAACATTATGTTTTTAGATCCGTATAGCATTTTCATAATTATATTTAAATTATTAATAATTATTTACATTTCAATTATATTACACAAGTTTATATGTGTCAACATTATTGTGAAATATAAATCTTATAGACATACATTGTCTTAGTCTTGAAGTCTTGCAAATTTAATGACTTCAAGGTATAATTATTCTAATTAGGCGCATAGTTAAATGGTATAACAATGGTCTCCAAAACCATCGTCGTAGGTTCGATTCCTACTGTGCCTGCCAATTTTTATTAGTGCTATATGTATATTATATATGACTCTCGACTCTAAAGTCTTTCAATACTTACGAAATAATAATATTAGAATTACTCAACATATCAAAGCTATCTTAGGCATTATAATATTACAATCTACCCCTATTGACGCCAAAACTATATATAATCAGTTAATATCTGACAAGCAAATAATAGACTTATCCACAATACATAGAATCTTAGATAAATTAAATAAAATCAAACTATTAGACTCTATATATGGTGAGAAATCTACTTATTATGAATTATCTTCCCAATTCCTACCACACCATCATCACTTTACTTGTATCAAATGTGGTACAATTACTGATATAGATATATGTATGATAAATCCTATTCTAAATTCTCTTGACAATATAGGGATTCCTCTTTCTCATTCCTTTGAGATTAAAGGTATTTGTAATAATTGTAAATAAAAAAGAGCCTAATTAAAGACTCTATTTTTATCTAAATTAAGATTATTTCTTCATTTCTCGGTGTAGAGTATGACGTCTTAAATCAGGATTAAACTTTTTTAACTCTAATTTCTCAGTATTCTTTTTCTTATTCTTACGAGTATAGTATCCAATTCTACCGGTTTCTGTGCACTGTAATTTGATTAAGTTATCTTGACTCATAGTATTATGATCTTAAATATAAATTGATATAGGGAGCCGATAATCAGGATTGAACTGATGACCTCACCCTTACCATGGGTG
>JBMTTF010000081.1:0-2375 GCA_049449075.1 Minisyncoccia bacterium
AATTAACCAGATTATCTACCTCATTTAGAGTAAATAATGAATTGAATCAAACTGGAAAATCTATTATAGAGCAACTTCAGAATTTAGTTAATGAAAATGATATTATTGTAAGTCCTAAACTAGGTGCGGATGCTAACACTACTCTAGTCTTAAGAAAAGATGATGTAGAGACTACTATTACACAGAATGATACCAATATTACTGTTTCATATAGTAATAGCCAGCCTTCTTTTACTATTAATCCAACTGGCATATTAGTTGTCAATGCCCCAGCGAATACTTTGTCTTTTGAGCAGATTGATACTCAAAATAATAGCAATACTAATATATCTCAATCTGTAAAATTAAAGTTTATACTTAGATTTAATCAACCTACTTTTAGTGGTTTTGAATATGAAGCCGAGAAAGCCTTCGAGACTACTCTACAATTATCTGAAAAAGTTAAGGCCTTCGACCCTATTCTAAATACTACTCCAACTGGAGCTAATGGAGTAGCTTATGGATTGAGAAAATTAGCTGGATTTAATACTAATACAAATATATTATCTTCCGCCTATAATGGCCCGGCCATTCGAGTTAGAAGAGATGCAGGGTTAGACCAAAGTGAAATAGATATAGGCTTTAATACTAAAGGACAGTTAGATCAAGTAGCCTTGCAAAACTTTGTAGGATATCAAAATTTCTTGAATTATTCTGAGGATATTACGAGTTCTGGTGGTTGGAGTTTCACCAATCTTACTACCATATCTAGCTCATCGTCTGCATCTGCACTTTCAGACACTAATTTATATGGAGAACGATTTAACGGATACTATAATGATAATCCTACTTTTTTCAATACTGCTGTTAAGCATGGGGATACTAATCTAACTTCACAAATTAATAACTTTACTAATAATGCTGATAATTATAGTTGGCAATGGGGAGGATATTTCCTTCCTCCGACTACAGGGCCATATACTTTCTACACCTCATCAGATGATGCTAGTCACTTATGGATAGGAGATAATGCATTAACTGGATATACCGTAGCAAATGCTTTGGTCAATAATGGAGGATTGCATGGAACACAGGAAAGATCAAATGTAATTAATCTAACTGCTGGACAATATTATCCAATTAGAGTTATGTTTGGAGAAAATGGAGGTGGAGATGTAATGACTGTTTCTTTTTCTGCACCAGGTATTGATAAAACAGCTAATGGTACAGGTTATTACTTTGGGGGAAGGTATTTTTGGGATAGATTTGTTAATAATACAGTTAATGATATTGCCCCGGATGGGACTAATACAGCTGAAAGGGTGAATTTAAGTGTGGGGAATAATAATAAATCTATTACCAAAAACACTAATATAATTAGTGGATCTACCTATACTGATTCTTATTATGTTAAAGCTAATAATGGTTATAGTTTTGTCCAGATAGCTCCAGATACTGGATTCTCAACTACAGCTTTTCAAAATTATAATCTTAGTAATGGGACTTTAGGTAGCTCATCTGGAATAAGTGCAGGACAGGCTAATATTCAAAGTATTAGCAATGGCTGGTATAGAATTTCTCTTACTGCTACAGCCAATTCTACTATCTCTGGTAGAATGGTATTATCTATTGTAAACTCTGCTAGCTCATCCAGATTAGAAAGTGTCAATATAGGGACAGCAACTGACTCTATATTTGTCTGGGGTGCCATGAGACATCTTGGATCTACATTAAAACCTTATCAGCAAACTTTAGCCAACGCTAATACTGGAGATGGTTATGTAAGAA
Organism: Minisyncoccia bacterium; assembly: GCA_049449075.1. Taxonomy (GTDB): domain Bacteria; phylum Patescibacteriota; class Minisyncoccia; order SW-4-49-11; family SW-4-49-11; genus CALRBF01. The sequence goes on from JBMTTF010000081.1 coordinate 1,768, forward strand.
CTTGGTATGACCAATCTGGTAACAATAATAATGCTATTCAAACTTCTACAGGAGCTCAGCCTAAAATTGTAGATGGGGTAAATGGAATTATTAAGCTAAATAATAAGCCAGTGCTGAGATTTGATGGGACTGATGACCAATTAGTGAATACAATTTTCAACAATGCTACTAACTCTACAGCCTTTTTTGTAGCTAGTAGGGATGCTAATAATCGATCATTTATGGCTCGCTCAACTAATTATGCTACCTTAGGGACTACAGATTTATTCAATACTTATTATCTGAATAAATCAAGTTCGGTAGCGACTACTGGAGCTGATACTAAAAACAGTCTTAACTTATATACTGCCATTAGAACGTCTGCTATTAATAGTACTCTTGCTATAGGTGCTGGAAGTGCTGGTAATTTCCTCAGTGGTAATATGGCTGAGCTGATTATATATGATGGGAATAAGTCAAGTAATAGAACTACAATAGAAAATAATCTAAGAGATTACTACGCCACTCCATAGAGCTTTTTGGCTATAATTTTAAATACAAAAGTAGCACTAAGTGCTGGGTGGGGATAGATTAGCTGCTCTGGGTAAATTATTTTTTAATATTCATTC
>JBMTTF010000082.1:0-2344 GCA_049449075.1 Minisyncoccia bacterium
TTTCTAGATATATTTCTAAGATTATTAATAAGGCTATTATTACAAAGGTTTGTATAAATAAATTTCTATCTTTGCTAAAGGCATATTGTAGGCCTTCTAGCCAGAGTTTGGATTTTTGGAATAATTTCATAATATCTCTTCTATTGCTTGCTTGAATTGATGGTCTCGCCAGATGTCTTGATGTGGGTTGGGTAAATTGTGTAGTGGGTAGAATTTAGATTCTTGTCTTTGTGGTGGATATAGTCCGATTGGGATATATCTATTGAGTAATGTGGAGATTATAAGGGCTGGATCCCACCAGCACCAGAAATTTATAAATTTTACTTGGGTAGGTAAATTTAATGAATCTAATTCTCTCCTACTGATATCTGCTTGCACGAATATGATTTGTTTTACTGATTGTGGTAATTTGTATGTAGCTAAATATTTTACTAATAATCTGACTCCTGAAGAGTGTGCAATTATGATTTTAGGCTTTTGGGCCTCTAATTCTTGATATAGTCTTTGATGTTCTGAGTGTTGCTCAGTTTTATACCTTTCTCTATAATATAGTTGTATTTGGGCTATTAGATTATAGGGTGTGAGGAAGTTTCTTTTGACTGGTTCTGCCCAGATATATGGATAGGCTTGCTTTTGAGTAATTTCATTATCAAAGATATAGAATCCCCCGTTCCCTGGTATATCTGGTTCTTGTATGTCTAAGGCTTTGCCATAGCCATGAATAAGGAAATATTGCATATAGCTTATCTAGCTTTCTTGTCTGCCATTTCGACTGTGATGGTGTTAAAGGCTAAGTTTATATCTTGTTTCTTAAAGTCTAATAAAATATTTTCTGAGAGAGTTTGCAACATTGCTCTGTAGCTTCCCACACTGGCGGGGAACCAGATAGATAGTCTTACTCCTGTGTCAGCTATGCTGGTGTAGATTTGTGGTACATAGGCTTGGGTGATTTTATGCTCTTTGATGTATTCTGGGGTGTACACTTTGTCTATGATTTTTTGTAGAATTTGTTTGGCTTGTTTCCAGTCGGATTCAAAGGTTATTATTAAATCTAGGGTTTGCCAGACTATTTTATTATCTTGTGTGGCATTGATTACAGGTTGTTTTAAGAACATATTATTAGGGATAGAGATAATTCTTCCTGTCACTCTTTCTTTGTCGATTTTCTCTCCTTCTAAGGTTCCTTCTCTCTCAAAAAGCAAAGTTCTAAAGGCTTCAATTTTTTTAACTCTTCCTGAATAGTGATTACTTCCACTAAATCCAGCAATTTGGATAATATCTCCTTCTTTGAATTTGTTACGAGCTCGGATGAATATCCAGGCAAAAAAGCTAGAGATAAAATCTTGTAAGGCCACTACTAAAGCGGCTGAAAATAGGGATAGGATGGTAAATATATTACTAAATTGTCCGATAAAAAGATAGGTTAGTACTAAACCAATTCCTATGATATAGATGATATTGATACCTACCGAGAATAAATCTTTGATAGCTGGGGGAGCATACTGTTGATTTAATTTCTTTATAAATAGATAGATTATAAATGAAATTATAAAGCCAATTATATATGGGAGATATCTTCTTAGATTTGCTAAAACTGTATTAAAGAATTCATTTTTCTGAGCTTCTAGCTGTTGATTAACTTCTTGTATTTGGGCGTCTATTTTGGTAATAGCTTCTCGATTAGCTTCTAATTGTCCTCTTTTTTCGGTCAATTGCTTTTGGATTTCTACTAACTCTAGATTGACTTGGTCTAATTCTTTTTTGAGATTATCTTCGGTAGTTTTTCTTTGATTTATAATTTCTTGGTCTCTACTTTTGGGGTCAACTTGAGCTAGGTTTTGAATACTTGCATTGAGGCTAGTGATTTTGGTTTGTAATTCTAGTTCTTTTCTTTCTAAATCTTGAATTTCTATGTTAAGTTTATCTATATCTCGGAGTAGCTGATTTTGTTTTTGTTGTAATTCAGTTTTGGTTTCTTGCCTATTTTTTATAGCCTCGCCTTGCGAATTGACAGAACTATTATTTGGGAACATTTCTGAAATTGGGTTGGCTAGGCTAATAGATGGCAATGCTAAACCTACTAGAATTATTAATCCTAGACTTATTTTTTGAATAATTTGTATTATATATTTCATTTGATTTTATTTAATTAATTCTAACCCCTCTTTATTCCAATGTATAATCCCAACATTGCTATTGATTACCTTTATCCCCTTTTGATTCATAATCATAGAGGCTAGCTGAGATCTGCCTCCACTACGGCAATAGACGATATATGTCTTGGTAGAATCTAGTTTAGGTATATCTTGCATAACGGTAGGGTTACTGATGTCAAAATTAATAG
>JBMTTF010000083.1:0-2288 GCA_049449075.1 Minisyncoccia bacterium
GGTACAACTGGAATAGGGGCTAAATTAGAAGGTTTTGACTTTATAGGGATAGAAAAAGAGGAAGAGTATATAAAGATAGCTGAAGCAAGGATAAATGCTTGGAAGGTAGATAAGCAAAATAAACTAATTTAGAAAGTATATAAACAAACCTAAAAAAGGCTCTTTGACAAGCCTTCTCTAGGATATAAAAACAATAACTTGTTAGTTATTACTATTTTAGTATAACATATTGTATTTATTTTTTCAAAATAGTATAATACGTATATATTGGTACAATTTGTATGAAGTCAAAAGCTGAGTACGGGTTCTCTGATATGCTAGGCTCAAGGCTAATATGTTCTGTAAAGGTAATATGACTAGTAATATTACTGATACTACAATATATTGGTACAGGTCTGACATCTAATCACTTCCTGCAGGAGTGGTTTTTTGTTTTGACAATTTATAATATATTTGATATACTAATTATACTTTATAAGATTTACGAAAGATAACATCTTTCTACAAAGACTCTGCGGGAACAGAGTTTTTTGTTTTGACAATTTATTACATTTGTTATATTATAATACTAAATAACAATACACTATGCCTAGACCAAAAAAAACTGAAGAAGAAAAAATAGAAAAACCTAAGTATATTTGGGAACCTCACGATGGTCCTCAAACTGAAGTTTTGTTAAGGTCAGAGAAGGAAATTTTATTCGGAGGAGCACGAGCAGGTGGAAAAACTGACGCTGGTATTGCTTGGATGATTGAACCTGAATATGTGTCTCATCCTGCTTATAGAGGGCTAGTATTGCGTCTTAATGCTACTGATTTAGGCGATTGGTTAGATAGAGCTAATAGATTGTATTCTCATTTAGGAGCTAAGATGACTGGTCAACCTGCTGAAATTACTTTTCCTTCTGGTGCTAAAATTAGAACTGGTCATCTTGCTGATGAAGAAGCTTATAACAAGTATAAAGGACACGAATACCAAAAGATACTTATTGAAGAGCTTACTCAAATTCCTTCTGAAAGTAGATATCTTAAATTATTAGGGTCTTGTAGGTCTACTATTTTAGGTCTTAATGCTCAAATATTTTGTACTACTAATCCTGATGGTGTTGGTCATATGTGGGTTAAAAAACGTTTTATTGAAGGTAAACCTATTGGTAAAACGTTCTATGCTCCTGAAGGTAGTACTAGAGTTTTTATCCCCTCCTCTATTGAAGATAACCCTTCTATTTTAGCTACTCCTGAATATGTACAGTATTTAGAGTCTATTAAAGAAACTGACCCTGAATTATATAAACAATGGAGATATGGTGATTGGACTTCTTTTCAGTTAAAAGGTAGTGTGTATGGCGATTTAATAGATAAAGCTTATACAGATAATAGAATTACTAGATTTCCTATTGAACCTTCTATCCCTGTTAATGGTCTATGGGACTTAGGTATGGATGATGCTATGGCTATCTGGTTATATCAACAAGTTGGTAAAGAAATTAGGTTTATTGGCTATTATGAAAATATGGACGAACCTTTCTCTCATTACTATGATACTTTAAAAGAAATAGGTAGAGATAGAAACTTTACTTTAGGTATTCAATATATACCTCACGATGGTAGAGTTAGAGAATTAGCTACTGGAGTATCTCGTCTATCTGTTTTAAAAGATTTGTTTGGAGATGAAAATGTTATGCTTAATATGTCTGAGAAATCCCCTATCCCAGCTGTTCACGATGGTATTGAAGGTGTTAAACGTATTATTAATACTTCTTATTTTCACGCTGATTATTGTGAAAAAGGGCTTGACCAACTTAAAATGTATCGCAGAAAATGGAATGAAAAGATGAATATATATCTTAAAGACCCTGTTCACGATGAGTTTTCTCACTGTGCTGATGCTCTTAGAACTGGTGCTACTGTACTTACTCCTGGTTCTTTAGGTGAATGGGGTAAAAAAGTTATCACCCCTGCTCAACTTACTACTTTATCTAATATGACTTATTATCAGAAAAATCCTAGAGAATTAAGACGCCTCTTGACAAGAAGTGTAAGAAATATTAGAAAATAATCTTTCAAAATGTTATATTAGTTATATAATCTATATTAATATGTCTAAAGTTAATAAAGCTAAAGAAATTATAAACTCAGAAAGACAGAAAAATCTTACTGATATAATTGATAGAGTTAATACTATTATGGCTCAAAAATACGCTTTTATAGATGAATGTGATAGAAAAGTTCAAGAAATATTAGGTGATGAATATGTTATTACTAATGTAATAGCTTATAAAGAAATAT
>JBMTTF010000084.1:0-2283 GCA_049449075.1 Minisyncoccia bacterium
AGCTAGGATCAAACTCTCATTGAAAACGTCAGATTGTTCCTAAAAAACATCTACTGTATTAAATATTCAGGATATAGTTATTGAACCTTACAATTTTTAGTTGTAAGTTTGATTGAATTATAAACGAACTATCTTATATATTTAAGACGTATGTATATAATAATTGAAATCTAAACTTTTGTCAAGAGATTTTGGAGCAATAATGGTTTATTTTTGAATTGTTTTTGTATTTGAACTATATACACTATAGTATGGGTGCCCTTGTGTAGCTACCTTTATTTGAATTATTAGTTGTGAATGGTGGATCGTATTTGCTATATTGGCCCCCTTCTAAGGAGGACAAAAATACTAGGAACCAAACTCAGTCCACACCCGCCCTACGGGCACCCTCGCCACCACCTATGGGCTATAAAAGCTAAGCACAAAAAATACTATAAATTATAATCTAGGGAATATGTGTAATTCCTCACCATTTAAGAGTTTTTGCATCAATATTGAGGTTCTTGGCATAATCGGTTTTATAGCTTCTGTAATCCAAACTAAATCTTTTAGCCATTTTTGAATATTTTGTTCTAACTCTGCTATTTGCCCTAATTTATATAATTCCCAAGGTTTATTACTTTCAATTTCTTGTCCAATTGCAGTAATTTGGTCTAATAATAAATGTATAGCTTTATAAACATCATATTCTTTCATTGCCTTATGATATTGGTCTGGCAAATTATCTACTTCATATTGGGCTAACATATTATATTTTTTAGCCATTCCAACTACTCGACTAAAGGTATTGCCAAATTTATTAACTAGTTCTGATTCATATACTGACATAATCTTATATTTGGTAATGTCTCCGTCATTGCCAATTTTCATCTCTCTTAATATCACATATCTTAGAATATCATTGCCAAGATTATTTGTGGTCTGATTTAACTCATTAATTATATCTTGTGGGACTATTATATTTCCAAGACTTTTAGATATTTTTCTGCCATCAGATAAGAAAAATCCAGTAATTAACATAGTCTTTGGTAATTTATCTTCAGGCACACCCAAGGCTAATAAAAAGGCTGGCCAAAATATAGTATGAAATTTCATTATATCCTTTCCTAATACCTGCAAATCTGGAGCCCAAATATCTTGAATTTTAGCTAAAATTTCATCTATGGATAAATTATTAATATCTATATTCTGACTAGCTAGAATTCCAGACATATAGTTAAATAGAGCATCAATCCATACATATAGTGTTTGAGTGGTATCAAATGGGACAGGTATCCCCCAACTTACCTTCTCTCTGGTGACTGAAAAGTCTCCCACATCTGGATTTTTGAGTAATTCTATAGCCTCATTTCGTCTTGATTCTGGGATAATTTGAATAGTATTATTCTCTATTAACTTACGAACTCTATCTTTATACTTAGTAAGCCTAAAAAAGTAATTTTTCTCTAGGACTATCTGAGGTTTCTCATCATGATCAGGACATAGTCCCCCTTCTCTTAATTCTGATTGAGTGACAAAAGATTCAGCTCCCACACAATATAAAGCTTCATAAGAATGTGCATAGACATCATCACTTTCTAAAAGTTTAGTAATTACTAGTTGACATAGAGCCTTATGCACTGGATTGGTAGTACGGATAAAATAATCATAGCTAAGCCCTAATTTATCCCAAGAATCTTGCCAAATTTTTGACATTTTGTCAGTATATTCTTGTTCAGATAAATTATTCTTTTGAGCAGCATTAGCTACTTTTTGTCCATGCTCATCAGTTCCTGTCAAAAAGAATGCCCCAAAAGAAAATTGCCGATGATAGCGAGACATAACATCAGCAATAGTGTTGGAATAATAATGTCCAAGATGGGGCTCTCCATTGAGGTAATAGATTGGAGTAGTAACAAAAAACTTTTTCATATATCTATTACTATATCAGATTAATACTTTTGCTTCAAGTGAATCAATATTAATCTACTTAATCTCCAAAATTTTATATTTTTGAATACCAGCAGGAGTTTCTACCTCTACTTCTTCTCCAACACTACGATGCATAAAAGCTTGTCCTAATGGGGATTCATCAGATATTTTTCTCTCAGCTGGGTTAGCTTCAGTTGGCCCTACAATCAAAAACTCTCTTTCTCCAGATCCATTAGCAACTTTAATCTGAGATCCTAAAGCTACAAATTGAGAGTTAGTCGGAGACTCAACTACTTTAGCATTACGAATCAAATCTTCTAATTCTAGAATTTTAGATTCATTAAAGGCCATATCATTTTTTGCTTCATGATA
>JBMTTF010000085.1:0-2186 GCA_049449075.1 Minisyncoccia bacterium
CTTTTCTAATTCCAAATGGCACAATTTGCCTGGACAATCTAAGCAGTTCACCTGAGCATATTCTACCCCATTCATCTGTTGGGTTTATGGTCTGGAGCTTTTGTAAGTTCTTGCTTAATGTATTCTTTGTAATCCTAACACTAGACATATTTTTGGCATAATAGTTTCTTATGGTGAACATCTCCCATTCTTTCTTTGAATAATTGCACCTCTATCACTCTAAAAGTAAACCCATCTGCTGTAATTGTATCATCTACTGCTACTACCACATCTGGATATACCCATACCTCTACATCATAGTCTAAAGGTTTGGCTTGTAATCCTCTATCTTGTCTGTTTACATATACAACTCTAGCATCTATTGTAGATGCTGTGGTAGTTGACTTCCCATACTTGGTATATGCAGTTCTTGTATTTAATTGTATCCCCTGATTTAGATATCTGGATAAATGGATCATATCTAGTATGTTATATAACCTGTAGTATCAATTAATCCTGCTAAGGCTTGACTTGCTACTGGTGAAAATGGCAATCCTCCTACTAAAGCAAATCTTACACTATCCATTCCATATGTTTCAGATAAATCTCCTATTCTATATGAACTTACACCTGTAATTATGTTCATAATGTCTTCATCTCGGTATAATGATAAGAAATAAGCCTGTTCCATTTGAGCGTGTTTAATCTTCTTATCTACTGGAGCTATAAATGCTACTTGACTGGTTGTATCTAATGGAGTAGTCCAAGCTAATACTGTTGCTGTTCCTGTTGAACTAGTCCAATCTGTGATAGCTCTTATCTGTCCTCTTCCTGTTCCTTCTCTAACTACAACTGCTCCCCCATTCAAAACATCATCTCCTAAATATTGTTGGTTAGCTAATTGTAAAATTGATACTGTAGTACTAGTTGCACTACTTACATTCCCATAATATATCTTATCTATATTAACTCTTGGAAAGGCTAAATTTTGCTCTCTACGATAGTCTTTATCTGTATCATATACTTCATATCCCTTATATCTTAAATCATTCATCTGTAAAGCGGCTTGTTTTAAGAAGTTTTCTTTTTGAGCAGTTGAACCATTCCAGGAGGCATAATTCTTCTTACTAGCAAGATAAGCATCTGCTTCAGCTACAGTTACATAGGAGTCTTGATCTGGATGAGATAATATTGTGTTTAATGCCATAATCTTATAGTTTTATTACTATAAGTTTACCATCTGTTGCCTTATCTCATTATATGATTTTCTTAAACTAAACTGACTTGCATACTCTGACCGCTCTTTGTCTAATCCCCTTCTAAATTGCCCCCTGCCTATTTTCCAATCATTAAAAGCCTGTCTCATCTGCCTTCTTAATGACATTATTTTTGGCTCATACCATAATCCTAAATCGTGCTGGTCATAATCTTGCCTATAATATACAGCTTTACTCATATCACAGCCTATCTCATAGCAATATCTCTCATCAAAGTATTCAGCTATCCCGTGTGCATTAGGAATTATAACTGGCAAACCTACATTCATAGCTTCAAGTGGTGTCATTCCAAAACCTTCACCTCTAGATGGAAATACAAAGCAATCATGACTAGCTAATAAGTCTACTAACTGCTCTGGAGTGTAATCTTCTATAATAGACTCTATATTTAAGTTCATATAGGGATAATTATTGCCTCCAATCCCCTTTACTGTTAATTTTACCCATTCCTCTGGATGAAACTCCTGTGTAAAAGCATCTACTACAATATCAAAACCCTTTCTAAAGTCAAAGGCATTATAGTGAAGAAATCTAAACACTCTATTTTCTGGTCTTGGTCTGTAAGTATATAAATCTGTATCTATTCCGTGTGGAATAACTATACTATCTATTCCAAACTGATTATAGAATATGTCTCTTGCAAACTTGCTAGGTGTTATAAGTAAATCTAATTGTTTGATATAATCCTCCCAATCAGGTGGACATTTTGTAGACTCAAACATAAAATAACCTATTTTCTTTTTACATCCATCTAACATTGGCACTTGTGGTGGTTGATAATATAAGAAACCTACATCTTGCCCTTTATTTTCAGTTTCTAAGCGTATTTCTTTATCCTCTTGGTTAATTCTATACCAAGTATTAGCTACATTGCCAAAACCGCCTATTTTAGTCTTAAGCGGTGGGGTAGCATAGTATATTGATTTCATA
>JBMTTF010000086.1:0-2139 GCA_049449075.1 Minisyncoccia bacterium
TGCTAGGGGTAGGGGGGGGAGTACGGAAGGGGTAGTGGTAGGTTCTACATACATACTAGGTACCTCCAAAAAAATTCTTCTACATACAAAATAAAACATTCTAAAAAATCGTTCTAAAAAAATCCCCCATAAAAGTACTACATACATAAAATATTCTTATAAAAAAACTAGGTTCTAAAAAAACATAAGTTGTAAAAAATTATAAGGTATGGTATATATAAGGTATGTCCATATACATATCAGCTGTAAGTGTATGGTTGGGGTAGCTCCCTGTAAAACTCCCCTTATAGACTACAACTAGGCAATCCTGGGTGTATATCTGTAAGGGGCTATTTTCGTTTGACAAAAGTTGATAAATGTGGTATAGTGGGGGTAAGTTAAACACTACACTATGAGACACTATCCAGTACAAATAACAACTACAATAGAAAATAAAGATAATAATATACTTGTAGATTTTATAAAAAGTATAAATTATAAAATATATGGAAAAGGAGAATATGACAAAAATAAACCTCATTTTATTCAATATACATTTTCATATACAAATTCTGTAAAGTTTATGAGGTTGTTGCAAGATTTAGGATATAATTTTAAGATAGAATTTTTTGATAAAGTTGTAAATGGGATAGCAATTTATAAATAACACTACACTATGGGAAAAACAAACAAGATAGTAAGTTATATAGAGGAAGATAAGGGAGATAATTTATATTTGGTGATAGATAGGTCTGATGAGGAGAGTATAGGCTTTCCTGTTAGGGCTGATGAGGTTGAGGTGATAATGAGGGCTTGTATGGTGTATTTGAGTGATAAGGGGGGTAATGGTTAGTTAAGGTATGAAACAATTTTGGAATAAAGTTAAAAAAACTGAAAGTTGTTGGATATGGACTGGTTCAAATAATGGGTCTGGTTATGGTGAGATACGCATTAAAAACAAAAAATATTATACTCACAGACTTTCTTATGAATGGGTAAAAGGAGAGATACCAAAAGGGTATCAAATTGACCATTTATGTAGAAATAGAGCTTGTTGTAATCCTGAACATTTAGAGGCTGTAACTCCAAAAATAAATGTTAATCGTGGTATTACAGAAAAACCTCATTTAATTAAAACTCATTGTATAAATGGACACGAATATGCAAAATATGAGTACAAAAGAAAAGATAATAAAGGAAGAAATTGTTTAGAGTGTGTTAGAAAAGCTTCTAGAGAATATCAAAAACGTAAAAAATTACATAGGATAAATGCTTGGCAAAAAGAGAATAAATTATTATGAATATGACTACAAAAGAATTATACGAACAAGCGGTACATCAATATTGTGAGCAATTTTGTGATTTAATGTGGGAGGATAGTACAGTGTATGATATAGATGATTGGGTATCTAATGATATTGGAGGTATTATCTGTATAGCTGATTATTGGTTCAATTTTGCCACTATAAAGGAAGTTGTAGATAAAGGTATAGATAAAGACACTGTATTTGAATGGTATGATTATAGCTTGAATGGTGGCAATATAAATCTACATAATTATTGGAAAGGAGTTAGAGATAAAGATATTGTCAAAGCAGACAAAACGATAGATGATTTAGAAAGTATATGAAAAAGTTATTTACTTCTAATAATCCTGCTATATGTGAACATTATCACGGATATAATCCAAATGCTACTCAATGTATTCAATGTTTATTTAAGGACAAAGAAATAGAAGCAGTAAATGCAAAAGGTAGTTTTCAGATTAGTTCTCATAGTTTTGTTTTATTTTATGAAGACGATAAAATACAGGTATTAAAATGTGAAAATTGTTATCATATGGATTTTTGTTATTATCGTTATTCTAATCAAGATTTTAATTGTTAAAAAGTATATGAAACACACTATAAAAAATAAAAGACTACTTAAAAAGCAATATAAGAATTTTCTTAGATTTAATCCATTAGATATTACTATACCTAAACCTATCCCCCCTTACACTAATTATAGGCTTGAGAGAGGCTATAGAGGTTATTGGTACTTAGATTATAGTAAGGAATTAGATGTTGTATATATATTAGATAGTAAATATATAAATTCTATAGTATAATCTATACATACCTGTTTTATAGTGAAATCTGACTTCAAGGCAGCGAAGGG
>JBMTTF010000087.1:0-2099 GCA_049449075.1 Minisyncoccia bacterium
AGCATTAAATACAGCTGGACTTGGAATAGGGCGTTTTAAACCATTTTCAATCAAATATACTCCTCCATTATATGAAATTAAAGCTCCATTAACAAATCCAATTCTACCTGCTCTATTATATTGATTCACCACTCTATCGGGTAATCTCACTACAGATTGCCAACTAAATCCTTGACTATTGAATATATTAGGACTAGAAATATATCGTAAAGTACCATCATTAGCAACTCTATATATTGCTCCACTTTGTGACCCTATTAGGGAGCCTTCCCGATATGTTTTGACCTTATCAAAAGCTCCTGAGACTGGGATAATAGACAATTCAAAGTCAGTAGCTCTCCTGACTTGCCCCCAATTAAGGCCATAGCTCTCGAACACCTCAGGAGAAGTAATGGGTTGTCTGACATTATTTTGCATCATATATACTCCTGTAGCACTAGATATCAATAATCCATCTGGATAAAATTCATTTTCTCCCTGTGGATAGGTATTAAGGTCTCCCTCGGATACATTGATTAATGACTCCCAACGATATCTAGCTTCAAATATTAAAGGACTAGGAATATATCTTCTTTGGCTATTTTTAATCACAAATACTGCTCCTCCTGGACTTACTAATAAACTTCCATTAGGGTGTTTGTCATTAGCAGTCAATATAGCTCCTTGTGGATGTGGTGCTAACTCAGCATCACTAACTGCTATCACATTAGACCATTTATAACCTTTCTGTAAAAAAGTACCTGCCGATTCTATGGGTCTGCGAGCACCATCTGAGATTACATATACAGATCCCCTATTAGATAATAGGGACCCATCACGATAAGTCATCTCTGCACCCATAGGAATAGCATCTACTTCCACTGAAGTGCTGACTACTAAATCTTCCCATCGAAACTGAGACCTGAGCATATTAGGAGATTCTATGGGTCTTCTTGTACCATTTTCTATATAATATACTTTCGGATTATTATTAGATTTTAGTAATATTCCATTTGGGAAATTGACTGAATTAGCATTAACTAAAAAGGGTATAAACACTAAATATAAAAGTGATAGTTTTATATATATGTTAATTTTATGTAGATAATTCATACTTTTATTATATGATATAATATAACATAAATATATCATATTGTTATAAATTTTGCTATACTATATTTGTTCAAAATATTCAATACTTAAATTTAATAACTATGAAATCACCTATAGAAGCTCTTAACTGGCGCTATGCTACTGACAGATTTACTACAACTCCAGTACCTGAGGCTAGTTTACAAACTATTATGGAGGCTGCTAGATTAGCACCATCCTCTATGAATTTCCAACCTTGGAAATATATCTCTATAGAATACCCAGAATTAAGACAGCAGATTTTTGAAGCTGGATATAGTCAGAAAGCTATCATAGAGGCACCTACTTTATTGGTTTTGACAATACCTAATATTTTGACTACAGATAATGTAGATAATGTGATAGAAGCAACAGCTGATGCTCGCAATACCGATACTTCCACTCTAACTGGATATAGGAAGATGCTACAGGGTTTTGTGGATAATACTGAGCCTAGTAAATTCTTTGATTGGAGCCGTAGGCAAGCTTATATTGGTTTGGGAATACTATTATTAACTGCAGCTCAATTAGAAATCGATACAGCTCCTATGGAAGGTTTTGAACCTGATAAAGTAAATCAAATCTTAGGACTTACCGATTATAGTGCTGTCACCTTGATTGCTCTAGGGTATAGACACCCAGAAGATCGCCATCAAACCTGGCCCAAAGTAAGATTCAATATGGATGAGATATTGGAGGTTAGGTAAGGAATCTACCATATAAAATTAAAAATAGGAGTCATAAACACTCCTATTTTTAATTTTGGCGGAGAGAAAGGGATTACGAACCCGTCGCAAATGGGATTTGCTCCTTGAAACCACTCGGTTTCAATACATCCTCCACGGGAAACTCCCGTTTCCCGACCCCTTCCCTGGATTCGAATCACTTTTTACTAACTCCCAGAAATTAAGAATAGGGATATTATCCCTATTCTTAATTTTGGCGGAGAGAAAGGGATTCGAACCCTTGATAAGTTTTACCCTATGCCA
>JBMTTF010000088.1:0-2028 GCA_049449075.1 Minisyncoccia bacterium
GAGCCATAGCTTGTTGCAATGGAGCTAGTCCTTGTGCGGTGAGAGGTTGTTGTGGTGGATTAAATCTATCGCTGTCTACGTCCATAATCTTATCTAGTTCAGCTAATAATTCTTGTTTATTAGACTCTGGCATTATTGCTAATCTAGTTTGCATATATTGCATCCATTTTTGCATTTCTAGTGATTGAGTTGACTCATAACTAGATTTTGGAATAACAGTTACAATATTTTGAAATTGGTTTAAATCTTGTACAGATATTGCATCTGCTTCAACATTGACCCCAGCTTCTGCAAAAGACGCTTCTTCTAAATCTAATTGTTCCACAATATCATTGTATTGTTTTGAAGCTCTATTGTCAACAATTTTTACTATTTTCATACCTATAGTTTTACCATCACTAAGCCTTTGATTTTCTTGTCTAATAGTATTATATACTAAAGGTATAAGTCCATTATCTGTCTTCTTTTCTGGGATAGATAAGAATTGAATTAAATTAGATAACCTTAATTCTGTTCTATCTCTTTCACCATCTTCTAAATATTTAATAGAATAACCTATTTGTTTCATAGCTTCTTCTTGTAATTGCAAAGTTTGTTGTAGCAATACTCTTCCTCCTCCTGGTGTCATAGCATTAGCACCTCCAGCTGGATTACCTGCTAATTGTTCTATATCATTATCCATTCTACCTAACATAGATATATCTGAATTGTCTATTCCATTAAACTTTTCAATCTTAATTTTATTTATATCTTTAACTTGATAAACACCTCCCATTTTAATACTATCTATTTCAAAGAAATCTTCATCATTTTCAGTAATAATAAACTGATTAGCAGACATATGTTGTTTCTGTATCATCAAATTATAATGTATCTGATAAGCATCTGTAATTCCTGAAATTTGTTCTACCATAGACCTGCCATAAAAGAATGGTGAACCTGAGAATACATCATGAATAGTTTTAGAATAAGGGTATTTGTTATGCCTATATGGGATTACATTTTCATATAATACTACTCCATTAGCCATTAAATAGTACATACCATCAATAGTATAACAATGTAATAACTCTATAAAATCACTTTCAATTACAGGCAATAAATCTTCTCTATAATAAGATATATCCCTAGACATTTCCCAGTAATTACCAGGCTCTACATCTTTAAAATTAGGATATTTATCAGCATAATATTTTTTAGCAACTTCATACTCTACTATTTCTCTATCAATAATCCAAGCTTGTTTCTGAATATCTTCTTCAAATGGGTTAGAGATAAGAATATCTTCTAAGTTTCTAATAGAAGTATAACAACCTCTTTCTAAAATATGTTCTTCATCTTTAGTAATAACTTTACCTTTATCATCAATAGAATCAAATACTTTTCTTTTAACTCTAACATCATGAAATCCCTCAAACTCAACTACAGTACCTTCAGCTGCAACTTGAAAAGCTTTAAGAGTAAATGCTTTTTTCTGATTAGAAGTAGCATTAGCCCATTCTAGCAATGTTTTAATAGAGTCAGCTACATTTTTATTATAAATACCAGAGTTAACATTATAACTTTTTACAACCATTTCAACTGGATTACTAGCAACTTTAGAGATATAAGACTTTAATATTTTTCTAACAATAGGAAATGAAGTAGGGTTTTCCATATCTAAATTAAGATGAGATATATCCCCATTAAGTCTACGAGTCATATCGTTTTTATACTCAACAAGATTTTTATTACTAAAAAACTTATAATCTGTATTTTGAACTTCTAGTCCTTTATTATAGAAAGAGAGTATTTTATCTCTTGTCTCTTGTTTTTTTTTCTGAAATGAGTTGTGTATATCCATAGTAATATATATATTTATAATATTATAACATTTTGAAATTAAAAAGCTTCATCGTACCAAATTGTGTAGTCAAAAGTCCAAACCTGTCCATTACGATTAGTAGGAGTAAATTCTTCAGATTCGTATTTAATTATAAATTGAGTTGTGGTCATTTCATATCTAATAATTTCTATAACTCCATTATA
>JBMTTF010000089.1:0-2023 GCA_049449075.1 Minisyncoccia bacterium
GTGAGAAATGTATGAACTTTATACCAAATCCCATTTTGATTAATTGTTGTAATATCCCCTCCTGTTGCTGTCACTGCTGGGGTCGGGGTGGAAATTGGATTCACTGCTATACTCTGTCCTAATTCTGCTCCTGCTGCTTCTACTCCTATTCTATTATTTTCTGAGTTTTTATATACCTTATATACTCCTCCACTTGGATCTTTTGGGATTGATGACAGATATGTTGGTACTAATTCATCTAAGGTTATACAGTTTGCTGGTGTATTAGCACTAATACATATATCTTTCTTTGTTTCATCTATACTTGTTGGATATGCTTTATTATCTATTAGATATTGTTCTAATGCTTTGTATATTGTATTTATATCTGATCTTCTTTGTGCATTCCTTGCTTGTGCTATCTGTCTATTTGGGTTGATTGCTACTAATACTATTGCTGCTAATATTCCTATTGCTGCTATTACTAATAATATCTCTAAAAGGGTAAATCCTTTTCTTTCTCTCTTTGTATTTTTCATTTTGTTGAGCTTAGTATTGTTTTATTATATATATTATTATATCATATATTGTTTTTTTTTCGCAAAGTTTTTATTGTGGATAACTCTTCAAATTGTGCGGGGGGCTTTGTTATAATACATGGAGGGATAGACCCTCCACTACGAAAGACAGTAGGATATAATGTTCCCAAGATCGACAAAAAATACTTCAATTATAATCTAGGAGATATATTCTCTTCCAGTAAAACAAAAAGCTCCCTTGATTTGAAGAGAGCTTTTTGTAATAAAATTATTTAACAGGAATTTTTTTAATTTTTACCTTTTCAGATTTTGGTAAGGTAATTGTCAAAACTCCATCTTTGAGCTCAGCAACTGACTTCTCAGCATCGACATCAATTGGTAAAATTACTGAACGAGAAAATGGTCCCCAATAACATTCCTGATAAAAATAATTTTCTTGTTTAACTTTAACTTGATTTTTTCTTTCACCTGATATAGTAACCATATCATTAGTAATAGAAACATCTAAATCTTTTGATGTGACTCCAGCAATTGTAGAGACTATTACGATATCATTATCTGTCTGATAGACATCAATAGTAAGTGCTCCTTCTACTAATTCATCATCTGTTTGAAACGTAACCTGTGATGAACTTCTAGTCTCAGTAGCATATTCTTCTATAGAATTAGAGTTTGAGTTTGAGTCTAATGCTTCTGCGAATCTACTTCTTAGATCATCTTGGATGTCTTCTTCTATTACTGGTTGTTCTTCAAAATCTACAGCTCCTGTTAATTTTCTTAAAATACTAGACATAATTTTTAAATGAATTGCTATATAAACTATTACATTAATATTATAATATCAAATATCTAAATAAAAATCAATAGCTTATATAATTATTTAATATTGTATTAGAAAACATTACTTTATAACACATCTAAAACCAATATGTAAGTTGGTACTGGTCTCTAGAAGAGCAAGAATTAGAGTGTATATTCCTGTAATCGGACCTTGGGGATCTGTATTCCCACCACCACGTAAAAATCCAAATGAAGATCCTGTTAAGCCACCTGCAACATATAGCCCCATATTTTGAGCACTGTTCCAAGTATTATTGCTTGGTCTATATGCGTCTGGACCTAAGGAGCCCCAATTACTTATTGATGTCCATTCTTGCCAAGGAAATCCATTATAAATACCAGGTACATTTTGATTTCCCGAGCTATCTGTTGGCTTGTTCTCTCCTAGTATAGTATCATTCGTCCACTCCCAGATATTTCCACTCAAGTCCCAAATTACTTGTCCATTGCTTAAGGTATGAGTCCTTTTCTCTGTACTTGGACTACTATTAAGCGTGCCTTCATAACCTTGATTATCATCTGTACTTGCTGCCAGAAGATTACTTGGATTACCATCAGCATTTCCTCTCCATAGTTGTCCACTACCTACTGTCCCTCCTGTCCAGTTTGCTCCTTGTGCTTCTATATTACGAGCTATAGTCATCCATTCTGAATTAGTAATAAGA